>NZ_CP155619.1:6240497-6552522 GCF_039697315.1 Pseudomonas abietaniphila
CCTCGCCTTCAAAGAAAGAACCGCCGGCGTTTACATCCGCACGAAAATAAACGCACGTCTGTGTAAGCGCGCACTCTAAGCCTGCATTCACCGAATGAGGCCGTGCTCATGAGTGCCAAAACACCCACGCCAGATATCCAACCGCCGGCGTTTCCAGACGAAACGCCGGAATACCCACTGTCGGCCCCGATCAAACCAGATGATCCGGAGCGCCGTAGTGATCAGTCCAAGGCTGAAACGGAAGGCTGCGTTGAAGAGCAAGGGACCGTAGTTCCCCAGCGGCGAACGTAATAATCATTTGAGATGTGCGTGGTAACTGCATGTCATTCCTGATAATTGTGCTTGGAATGCGCGGTTAAACCCTGAAGAATGCGCCTTTTTATCGCGCGCGTTGGTCGCGCGAATTACCACGCTGATAACCCCAGCGGAGGAAGCGAATTTGAACCAGCTAAAACGCCTTCAGAGTGGCATTGAGGGACTGGATGAGTTACTGAAGGGCGGTTTCGTCGCCGGATCGTCGTACATCATTCAGGGGCGTCCGGGCTCGGGCAAAACCATCCTGGCCAACCAGATCGGCTTCAATCACGCGCGCGCGGGTGGACGGGTGCTGTTCGCCACGCTGCTCGCCGAACCGCACGAGCGTCTGTTTCAGTTTCTGTCGACCTTGAGTTTTTTCGACAAAGACAAGATCGGTGATCAGATCCAGTTCGTCAGCGCGTTCGACACGATGGAAAACGACGGCTTGGATGAAGTGGTCAAGCTGTTGCGCCGGGAAATCGTGCGCCAGAAGTCCACGGTGATGATTCTCGACGGTCTGCTGAACGCTCGGTCCAGGGCGGACTCGCCGCTCAATACCAAACGGTTTATCTCTGAGCTGCAAGGCCACGCCGCCTTCGCCGGCTGCACGGTGTTCTTTCTGACCAGTTCGCAACTGGATGATGGCAGTCCTGAGCACACCATGGTCGACGGTGTACTGGAATTGGGCGAAGAGCTGGTCGGGACCAAATCGATCCGCCGCATCAAGATGCGCAAGACGCGCGGCAGCGGCGCCCTTGCCGGGGCGCATGAGTGCGAGATTACGGAAGACGGGCTGGTGGTCTATCCGCGGCTGGAAAGTACCCTGACCGATTCGGCCATGCGTGACAGCGACCATTGCTCACTCGTGCCAAGCGGTCTGCCGTCACTCGATCCGCTGATCGGCGGAGGGTTGGTGACATCTTCCTCTACGTTGATCATCGGGCCTTCCGGGTCGGGCAAGACATCGTTTGGTATCCGTTTTCTGGGGCAGTCGACGGTGGACGCGCCAGGTCTGCATTTCGGCTTCTACGAGTCCCCGCAACGCCTGCGCATGAAGGCCGCGTCGCTGGGGCTGGATTTCGACAGCATGGAACGGTCCGGCGCTTTGACCCTCCTGTGGAAATCGACGGGTGCCGGTTTGATCGACAAAATGGCCCTCGAACTGCTGCGCGTGGTCGAAGAGAAGTCCATCAAGCGGGTCTTTCTCGACAGCCTGGGCGGAATGGCAAGGGTGGCGGCCGACACATCTCGCTTGCAGGGCCTGTTCACATCGCTGATGGGCGAGCTGCGGGCGCGTGATGTCACCGTGTTGGCGTCCTGGGAGGTGCAGAGTCTGTTAGGTGGGGAGATCAATGCGCCGGCGCCCGACATGTCCAGCATCGTCGACAATCTTTTACTTCTGCGTTTCCTCCAGCAAACGGCTGAACTTAAACGCCAATTATCCATTCTTAAAATCAGGGACAATCCCTACGATCCTTCGCTGCTGGAAGTCACCATCAGTGATCAGGGTCTTGACGTGAAAAAGGCTCATTTCCATGCCCTTGGCGACTCCCGTAACGCGTAGACACCGCGGTCGCCAATACGCTCGCGATGTGTCGAGCGGACCGAGGGCCCTATGACCACGATATTGATCGTCGACGACGAGTACCTGATTGCCGACATCCTGAGCTTTGCGCTCGAGGATGAGGGCTATCTCACCGTGACCGCCGGCAGCGGTCAGAGAGCGTTGAGCATTCTCGACCGGGAAAAGCCGCAATTGATTATCACCGACTACATGATGCCGGGCATGAACGGTATCGAGTTAGCCGAGGCCGTGCGGGCGCACAAGACGCTGGGGCAATTACCCATGATCTTGATGAGTGGCGCCCAGGCGCATCTGGGTGTGGCTCGCCCCGATCTGTTTGTGGATGTCTTCGACAAACCCTTCGAGATCCAGGCGGTGCTGTCCAGGGTCAAATCGCTGCTCGGCCCCGGCGTCGCCTGATCCCTTGGATGTCCAATCAATGAGTTGATCATCAGCGACCGTCTCCCCGCGGGCGCTTTAGTACGCGCTCGTCCGGATGAACGAAAATACCCGGAATCTCACAGAGGACCCAGAGTCGAGAGTTCATAACACCTAAAAGGAATGCACCATGATCTCCTCACTTGAACTCTGCCAAATCATCGAATCCTCATTCCTGCCCGCCAGATGCCAATGCTCGGTGGACGCAAGAGGGCTCATGTCTATCCAGTTGTATACCTCAGTCAGCGGGCATGCCGACTTCATGGCCACGGGCATCGAGGTGGCGACGCTCAATACCAGCCGAAGCATCGCCTCGCTGATCACCGGTCTTAAAGAAGACCTTCGACTGCGTTCATTGAGCGGCGGGTCGGCGCAGGGGATGGACCGCAGAGCGACTACGTTCGGCGGTTAGACGGCTCAGGCGACTGCCACGCAGACGATCATCCTCTTTCTCGGCCTCACCGATGCGCCTACCGCGACGGTGAATGGCCTGCCGTGGCACCGAAACCGTTCAATCGGGCGGAGCGTGTACGCACGCGCCCTTGTATGTTGTTTGTGGGTGAATCCATGCGCTGCGGCCCGACTATCGATCAACGTGCCCGGCCGCCGTTCTCTTGAATCTCCAGACGTTTAAGCCCTCAACAACCCATTGAACCGGTCACGGCTTCGACAGGGATGCGGTCATGCGCCTGCATTCACGGCGCGTCGTCAATAGCCACTGCTGAAAAACACTTTGTCCGCCGCGCGCGGAAAAAATACTGGCATATACCTCTTAATCTGAATATCGTGGCATATGCCACCTTTTCGGATGGGCGTCGTCGACTGTTTCGACCTGGATGTCGGTGAGGCCTCAACCGGGGGTTTGAACGGGTTGGGCCACGTACCACCGATTTTTTGATGTTCAACGCTTGTCTGGATACTTCCCATGCTTGGCCTTGTACGCGTTGCTTTGAGACGACCGTATACGTTCGTCGTGCTCGCCATCCTGATTCTGATCATCGGGCCGCTCACGGCCTTACGCACACCCACTGATATTTTTCCGGAGATTCGCATCCCGGTCATCGCGGTCATCTGGCAGTACACCGGCCTTGCGCCGGATCAGATGGCAGGGCGAGTCACCTCGCCGTTTGAGCGGGTGCTGACCACCACGGTCAACGACATCCGCCACATTGAAGCGCAGTCGCTCAACGGCTTCGGCATCGTCAAGGTGTTCTTCCAGCCGGGCGTCAACATCAGCACCGCCAACGCGCAGCTGACCTCTGTCGCTCAGGCGATTTTGCGTAACCTGCCGCCCGGCACGGTGCCGCCGTTGATCCTCAACTACAGCGCCTCGACCGTGCCCATCGTTCAGTTGGCATTGTCGGGCAAAGACCTCAGCGAGCAGAAACTTGGCGACCTGGGCCTCAACACGGTGCGGTTGATGCTGACCACCGTGCCGGGCGCTGCGCTGCCGTACCCGTTCGGCGGCAAGACTCGTCAGGTGCAGATTGACCTCGACCCTGCGCAAATGCAGGCCCGAGGCTTGTCGGCGCAAGACGTTGCGAACGCACTGGCCACGCAAAACCAGATCACCCCGGTGGGTACCGAGAAAATTGGCAGCTTTGAATACATGCTGCAGTTGAACAACTCGCCGGTCGCTTTCAAGGACCTGGAAGACTTGCCGATCAAGACCGCCAACGGCACCACGGTGTTGATCCGTGACGTCGGCACGGTGAAGGACGGCAACCCGCCACAAAGCAACATCGTGCACGTGAACGGCAATCGTTCGGTGTTGATTCCGGTATTGAAAACGGGGTCAGCATCGACGCTGGGCGTCATCGCCGGGATCAAGGACAAGCTTGCCGACTCCAAGGCGCAGCTGCCGGAAAACCTGAACATCGATTTGATCGGCGACCAGTCGTTGTTCGTCCGTGCCGCCATCAGCGGTGTCGCACGGGAAGGGCTGATCGCGGCCGCGTTGACCAGTCTGATGATCCTGCTGTTCCTTGGCAGCTGGCGTTCCACGGTGATAATCGCGGTGTCGATCCCGTTGGCGATTCTCTCGTCCATTACGGCGCTGTCGGCGCTCGGAGAGACACTCAACATCATGACCCTGGGAGGGTTGGCGCTGGCCGTGGGTATCCTGGTGGACGATGCCACCGTGACTATCGAGAACATCAACTGGCATCTGGAGCAGGGGAAACAGGTCGAGGCGGCAATCATGGATGGGGCGGCGCAGATCGTGACGCCAGCGTTTGTTTCGCTGCTGTGTATCTGCATCGTGTTCGTGCCGATGTTTTTCCTGGACGGTGTTGCCCGCTTCCTGTTCGTGCCAATGGCCGAAGCAGTGATCTTCGCCATGATTGCCTCGTTCATCCTGTCGCGAACGCTGGTGCCGACCATGGCCAACTTCCTGCTCAAACCGCACGCGCCGGGTGAGGAACATGGCGAAAAACCGGTCAGTCGCAACCCGCTGGTGCGCTTCCAGCGCGGGTTTGAAGCGCGGTTCGAGCGGGTTCGCGAGGGTTATCACGGCATGCTGGAAACCGCGCTGGAACATCGCCGGTCCGTCATGATCGCGATCTTCGCATTCGTCATCGCCTCGTTCGCGCTGGTGCCGTTTCTGGGCCGTAATTTTTTCCCGGCGGTCGACTCCGGGCAGATCCTGATGCACGTTCGTGCGCCGGTGGGCATGCGTGTGGAAAGCACGGCACGCATGATCACTGACGTGGAAAACACCATTCGGCGCGTGATTGAGCCGTCGGAACTCAAGGCGGTGGTGGACAACATCGGTCTGGCGGTCAGCGGCATCAACGCCGCCTACAACAACACCGGTACGGTGGGGTCGCAGGACAGCGACATTCAGATCAGCCTCAACGAGGACCACAAACCCACGGCGGACTACATTCGCCAGTTGCGCGAGCAATTGCCCCGCGAATTCCCCAACGCCGTCTTCTCGTTCCCGCCCGCAGATATTGTCGGGCAGATCCTGAACTTCGGTTCTTCGGCGCCGGTGGACGTGCAGATTGCCGGCAACAATCTGCCTGCCAACTTCGCCTATGCCAACACCTTGCTGCGCGAGATCCGGCGTGTCCCGGGCGTTGCCGACGCGCGCATCCAGCAGTCCCAGCAATTGCCGACGTTCAAAATCAACGTCGACCGCACCCGAGCGCAACTGGTGGGCATCAGCGAACGCGACATCACCAACAGCCTGGTCGTCAACTTCGCCGGTTCAAGCCAGGTTGCGCCGACGTTCTGGCTGAACACCGCCAACGGGGTGTCCTATCCGATCGTGTTGCAAACCCCGCAGTACAGCCTCGATTCGCTGGCACAGTTGCATAACCTGCCGCTGACGTCGGCCGTAGCGCCCGGATCGGCGGGAGCGGGGCAGATTCTGGGTGGCCTGGCGTCGGTGGAACGCACCCACAGCAACTCGGTGGTGAGCCAGTCCGATATCCAGCCGGTAGTGGAGGTGTTGACGTCGATACAAGGCCGGGATCTGGGGGGCGTGGCCGCTGAGATCCAGAAGATTCTCGCGGCGCACGCCAGTGAGATTCCCAAAGGCTCGAAGGTCACTCTGCAAGGGCAGGCGACCACGATGAACAACGCCTTCAGCGGCATGTTGTTTGGCCTGCTTGGCGCGGTGGTGCTGATCTACCTGTTGATCGTCGTCAACTTCCAGTCCTGGAGTGACCCGTTCGTGATCATTACCGCGTTGCCAGCGGCCCTGGCCGGGATTGTCTGGATGCTGTTCCTGACGCACACGCCGCTGTCGGTGCCCGCGCTGACGGGGGCGATCATGTGCATGGGTGTGGCCACTGCCAACGCCATTCTGGTCGTCAGCTTTTGCCGGGAGCGGCTGGCCGAGCACGGAAATCCCGTGCTGGCCGCGCTGGAGGGCGGATTCACCCGATTCCGTCCGGTTCTGATGACCGCCATTTCGATGATCATCGGCATGGCACCGATGGCGTTGAGCCTGGGCGAGGGTGGCGAGCAGAACGCGCCGCTCGGCCGCGCGGTCATTGGCGGCTTGAGTTTTGCCACGGTCGCCACGCTGTTCCTGGTGCCCATCATCTTCAGTCTTGTCCACGCACGCGATGCTCGTTCACGCGACCGCCACGCCACCGTGCAGACCAACGCAACACAAGGGTTTTGACATGCTCACTGACACTCCTGTAATCCATCCTCAACCGCGCCGCAGTGCGGGACGCGCAAGGCTCGGCATAGTGGTCGCACTGCTTGTGGTGGTCGCCATTGTCGCGGTCGGTATCGGCGTGCGCGCCAACGAGTCGAAGGACCTGAAGACCTGGACTGACACACAGGCGCTGCCCAGCGTGATTCTGGTCAGCCCGGTCGCAGCCGCCCAAGGTGCCGTGTTGATTCTGCCGGGCCGTCTGGAAGCCTGGTCACGCGCGGCGATCTTCGCCCGCGTCGGGGGCTACCTGAAGTCCTGGAAGGCGGACATTGGTGCGAAGGTCAAGGCCGGCCAGTTGCTTGCCGAAATCGATACACCCGAAGTGGATCAGCAACTGCTCCAGGCGCGCGCCGATCTGGCCGCGGCGAAGGCCAACGCCTCACTGTCCCAGACCAGCGCCAAGCGCTGGCAGGCGATGCTGGCATCGGACTCGGTGTCGAAGCAAGAAGTCGATGAGCGTAACGGTGATCTGGCCGCCAGGCAGGCGCAGGTGATGGCCGCTCAGGCCAACGTCGAGCGACTGACCGCGACCAAGGGCTTTCAGCGCTTGACCGCGCCGTTCGATGGCGTCGTCACCGCGCGTTCGACCGATGTCGGTGCTTTGATCAACGTCGGCAGCGACACCAGCGGTCAGGAGCTGTTCGCGGTATCGGACGTCAGCCGACTGCGTGTTTACGTGCAGGTGCCTCAGTCCTATGCGCCGCAGATCAAGGTCGGCACCAACGCCCGGCTGAGCGTACCCGAATACCCGGGGGAACCCTTCAATGCGACCGTGATTGCGTCGGCCGATTCAGTTAACGCGGCGTCGGGCAGCACGTTGGTTCAGCTTCAAGTCGATAACCCGGCGGGTCGTCTGTTGCCAGGTGCGTACACCAGCGTGCGTTTCGACCTGCCGGTACAGCCCAACGTTGTGCGTTTACCGGCCAGCGCCTTGCAGTTCGATGACCATGGCATGCGCGTCGCGACCCTCGATCAACACGACCATGTGCTGTTCAAGACCGTGACCATTGCCCGTGATTTCGGTGACACCGTGGAGATCGGCTCAGGCGTCACGGCAGCGGATCGTGTCATCGATACGCCGCCGGACGGCCTGAGCGATAACGATTCTGTTCAGGTGTCAAAACCTGCAGCGGCCAACACCGTCGCCGAGGCAAAACCTCATGGTTAAGCACAGCCTGTTGTTCATCGCCATGTTAGGAGTGGGTGCTTGTTCGTTGGCCCCGCATTACACAGTCCCCGAGACACCGGTGCCCGCGCAGTATAAAAACCAGGGCGCCTGGAGTCTGGCGGCGCCGAGCGACCAGATCAGCCGTGACGGATGGTGGCGCGTGTACCGCGATCCGCAACTCGATGCGCTGCAACAGCAGTTGCTGTCAAACAACCCTAATCTGAGTGCGGCGCTGGCGCATTACGCGCAGGCACAGGCGTTCGTGGCGCAGGTCAACTCGGCGCTGTTGCCAACGGTTAAGGGGTTTGGCAACGGCCAGCGCATTCGCCAATCGGATACCCGGCCGCTGCGCTCGACGACCACGGACAACGTCTACAACTCGGGCACGTTGGGGTTGCAGGTCGATTATGAAGTGGACTTGTGGGGCCGTGTACGTGACTCGGTAAACGCAGGAACCGATGAAGCACAGGCCTCGCTGGCTGATCTGGCGTCTGTACGCCTGAGCCTGCAAGCGCAACTGGCGGACAGCTACATACGCTTGCGTGGGCTGGACCAGCAAACCCGGTTGCTTGAGCAAACGACCGAGGCGTTCAGCAAGGCGGTCAACCTGACCCAGGGCCTCCATGATGGCGGCATCGTCTCGGGCCTCGATGTCGCGCGCGCCAACGCGCAGTTGTCGTCGGCCAGATCGCAGCTCAAACAGAACACCGTGCAGCGCGCCTTGCTTGAACACAGCATCGCTGCACTGACCGGCGCGTCGGCGTCCCAGTTCAGCATCAGCCCGTCGACGGATGCATTGCCGCTGGCGGTTGTCCCGACCGGCGTCCCGTCGACGCTGCTGCAGCGCCGGCCAGACATTGCCGCAGCCGAGCGTCGAATCGCAGCTGCAAATGCACGAATCGGCGTCGCACGCAGTGCTTTCTTCCCGACCCTCACGCTGAGCGCGCAGGGCGGTTACCAGAGCGACGAGTTCGCCCACCTGTTGAGCGCACCCAACCTGTTCTGGGCCATTGGCCCGGCGCTGGTTACGACCATTTTCGACGGTGGCCTGCGTCAGGCTCAGGTAGACGCCGCGAAGGCGGCGACGGACGAGGCGGGCGGCAAGTACCGGGCACAGGTGCTGACCGCGTTCGAGCAGGTGGAGGACAACCTGACGATCATCGATGGGCTGGGTTCGGCACTTGAAGATCAGCGTGCCGCCGCCGAAGCGGCGCAGTACAGCGAAAACCTGTCGTTGGCGCGCTACAAACAGGGGGCGGTGGGCTATCTGGACGTTGTGGTCGCACAAACCGCGTCGTTACAGGCACAGCGCAGCGTGATTGATCTGCAGACCCAGCAACTGGCTGCCAGCGTGGGATTGGTTAAAGCGTTGGGAGGAGGCTGGAACTCGACGGACCTGGCTGTTGAAGCAACGTCGAAGAAGGTCGATCCCGCAGCACGGATTCAATGACTGACAAGCGGTGCGCCGGCAGGGCATCGCCTTCGGCCAGAATCAAAGGCCTCCGCCTCTTGGGCAGAACCCGTGGAGGCGGAGGTGAATCAACGACTTACTGGAACAGCGCCTTGTGCTGGGTGACGAATGCCTGAACCGTCATCGGCGACTGACCGGTGACTTCACGGATGATGCTGTCTTCGCCTTCGAAGACGCCGTGTTGGTAATCCTGCGCCACTTCGATCAGGTGCTGTCTGAGGAAGGGCGGCAAACCGGCTTCGGTCATCTCCGCGTCGTATTGCTCAAGGGAAATCGGCACATAGGTGATCGTGCGTCCCAACACTTCGCCCACTGCATCGGCGACACCTTGCTGACTCAGTTCAACAGGCCCATTCAGGTTGTAGGTTTTGCCTGCGTGCGGCTGCGGGTTCATCAGAATGGCGGCGATCAAGCGCGCCTGGTCTTCGGCAGCGATCGGCGCGTGACGACCGTCGCCGAACGGCAGGCGGATCTCGCCACGCTCAACGATATGCTTGCGCCAGTGCGGATAGATCAGCCATTGAGCGAAGTAGGTCGGGCGCAGATGGGTCATTGCCAGACCAGACCAGTCAAAAACGCGCTCGGCCGTGTAGTGGTTCAAAGCGGCATTGCTTTTAGCAACCCGACGCGCCGAGATCTGGGACATATTCACAACGGACTTCACACCCGCTTCTTTCGCAGCGAGGGCAAAACGGGACGATGCTTCGATCAGGCCGGGCGCGATCGAATACACGAAGTAAGCGGTTTCGATGCCTTCCAGTGCCGCACGCAGGGCGTTGAGGTCCTGAAGATCACCGACGACGACTTCGGCGCCCAGTTCGCGCAATGATTGCGCGCGTTGATCGTCGGTGCGAACCAGTGCGCGGACCGGGACGTTTTTTTCGAGCAGCAGTTCGACGGTTTTACGGCCCGTGAAACCGGTTGCGCCGGCGACAAGAATGGTGGCTTGAGACATAAGACGATCCTCTGCAGAACAAACCGCTTGCGCGGTGGGTAGGTTTATATGAAGCTTGTAATCCACATTAGATGGTGGTCGCAATCTAAAGTCAACGGGTCGCCGGATCAAAGGTGAGTTCGATGCGTAAAACCAAACTGGAAACCGCGGCAACGCGGGTAAAAATCGTCGAGGCCGCACGAGCGGAATTCCGTCGGCATGGCATCAATGGCAGCGGGCTGACCGGATTGATGGCCGCAGCAGGTCTGACACAGGGAGGTTTTTACAAACACTTTGAGTCCAAAGCGCAGCTGGTCGCCGAAACCACAGAGGCGGCAGTGGATGACCAGGTCGAGCAACTGCGGCACATGGCTGAGCATGCGGGCGCGCAGCGTGCATTCAAGGCTTCGGTAGACGGCTACTTGTGTGCTGAACACCGCGACGGCGAAGCCGGTTGCCCGTATGCCGCGCTGGGCAGCGAGCTGGCCCGAGGCGACGAACAGGTGAGGGCGGTTGCAGTGGACGGCTTCGAACGAATGATCGAGCTGTTGTCAGGGCAACTGAGTGCGACGGCGGCATCGTCCACCCGGGATCAGGCACTGCTGGCCATGTGCGCGATGATGGGCGCGCTGACGGTGTCGAGGATGGCCAAAGGCGAGCCGCTGTCTGAGGAAGTGCTCGCCGTGGTCAATCGTCAACTGGTGGACCGCCTCACCGGTTGAAACGCTCCGCCAGGCTATGAAGGTAGTGGGCCATTTGCTCGAGTTCGCGGCTGATGGTTGAACCCTGTTGGGCCTGGCCCGCGCTCTGATCGCAGAGTTGGGCAATCCGGTTGATCTGCTGGTTGATGCTCTCGGCCACGTGGGTCTGTTCTTCGGACGCCGACGCCATTTGCTGGCTCATGCCGGTGATCCGTGTCACCGCCTGGCTTATCCCGCTCAACGCCTGCTGCACGGCCTCGACACTGGTCACGCTTTCCTGAGACATCGCTTGGCCTCGACTCGCTGTGGCCACAGCTCGGGAGGCGCCTTCGCGCAGTTCGCCGATGATCCCTTGTATCTGCTCGGTAGAGGTTTGCGTGCGGGACGCCAGCGAGCGCACCTCGTCGGCGACCACGGCGAAGCCACGACCCTGTTCGCCGGCCCTCGCGGCTTCGATGGCAGCATTGAGCGCCAGCAGATTGGTTTGCTGGGCGATGGAATTGATGACGTCAACCACACTGCCGATGGACTGGGTCGCGGTCGCGAGCTCACCTACGGCCTCGCCGATCTCCGTGACCGAGTTGGCCATGTGCCGAATGGCCAACAGGCTGTCGTCGGCCAACCCGCGGCCCTGTTGCGCCAGTGTGTCGGCCTCAAGCGCAGCGTGCGCGGTGTTTTGAACGTTATGGGTGACTTCCTGGATGGTCGCCGCCATCTGGGTGATTGCAGTCGCTGACTGATCGGTTTCATTTCGCTGCTGATCCAGCGCTTCCGCCTGAAGCAACGACAGGCTGGCTGACTGCCCGGCGCGCTGCTTGACGCCTTCGCCCGCATCGACCAGGCGGGTCAAGGCCGTCTGCAAGCGCGCTTCTTCACTGAGCATTGCCAGGTCGAGTTGCGCCTGCGGACCGCGGTTATCACTGTAGGTGAGCGCGATCAACGGATCGGTGAAGGCTTTCGGGTGGTCGCTGAGTATCGTCTTGAGCGTCCGGTTCTGACGGAGTTCCAGCGTCGCACTCAGCGCGATCAGGGTAATCAGCATCACGGCAAACGAAGCGTGGTCGGCCAGCAGGTAATTGCACAGTCCCAACACGATGGCGGCAATGATCAGTGGCAGTTGGCGCAGCAGGTAATAGCGGGCCGTGCTGACGGACGATACCGCGGATTTGCCTGCCCGAAGCCGCGCATACAAGGCTTCGGCGCGGCGGACCTGGTCACGGGTGGGCAAAGAGCGCACGGATTCATACCCGGCGACCTTACCGTCCTCGTACACCGCGGTAACGTAGGCGCTGACCCAATAGTAGTCGCCATTCTTGCTGCGGTTTTTCACCACGCCCATCCAGGGTTTGCCTTGCTTGATGGTCTCCCACATGTGGGCGAACACGGACGGTGGCATGTCAGGATGGCGGACCAAGTTGTGTGGCTGACCGATCAACTCCTCGCGGGTAAAACCGCTGAGGGTGACAAAGGCGTCATTGCAGTAGGTGATATGGCTGCTGAGGTCAGTGGTGGAGATGAGGCGCTCGCTGGCGGCAAAGGTACGTTCCTGCTGTGTGACGGGCATGTTCAAACGCATAAGATCACTCTTCCCTGAATAACCGACTTAGTGCCTGCCAGTAGGTGTAGCACAACATTTCCAACTGCAAGGCCATCGCGTGCAGCGGGCATCCGTTCCCGCTTGCAGCGCAGCAGTGGGGCGACGTCAGTTGCCGTCGGCGACCTTTCTTTCGATTTCGGCCGTTTTGCGATTGAGGTCCTCGACTTCCTGCTCTTTGACCCTGTTCGAGGACGGGGTGATGACTTCATCCACAGCGCGGGTGTCGTCATCAGGGTCTTGCAGATCGCGCTCGACCACGTTGACCGGCTTGCCGGACGCGTCGGTGGGCGGTGCATCCGGTTGAACGTGTGGGGTGCGGTCGTCATTGCTCATGTCGTTATCCTCCGGTGACATGCTGGTTGGATAACGGGGGAGGACGCGAGTTCGGGGTTTTTGCGAGATACCGGCCTGGCGCGGTAACGTCAAACGGCGGGCATAAAAAAGCCCGCTGGGGAGAACGGGCTTAAAGAGGATCAAAAGGAGTAGGTGCAGACTGACCCTTGTGGCGTGAATATTTTGTGAAAATGGATTTATAACTAATTCCCATTTAGGAGTAAGCGACGAACGGTCAAACGTCTCTGATGAAGATCTGGATCACGAAGTTCGGGCACCAGGGTTTTGCCAGAACGCCGGATCGGCACTCTTCAACCGTTCCACCGCATTGTTGATGTGGCTCAGCGCCGCATGTCGCGCGGCCTCGGGATCGCACGCTGCAATGGCGGTGTAAATCGCGAAATGTTCGACGCGCACGGTTTTGGCCATGTCCCGACGGCGTTCTTCGTTCGAGCGGGTGATGCGGATTGCCTCCTTGACGAACTGACCGATGAATTCGTGAAGGGAAGGGTAGAGCGGGTTGCCCGTGGCGTGGGACACCGACAGGTGAAAGGCCAGGTCCTCTTCTACGCCGTCACGTCCTTCGTGTTCGGCCAGATCGATGGCCTTCAGCGCGCGTTCAATCGCCTCCAGTTGCGCAGCGCTGTGCCGTTGCGCGGCCAGCGCCGCCGCTTCGCCTTCGATACCGCGCCTCAATTCCGTGACCCGCAACACGGCCTCGATCGAGCCGGTCACATCCAGATCAAGGGTGAACGCCTTGATGTGCGCACCTTCACAGACGACGGTGCCGCTGCCCTGGCGCACCTCGACGAGGCCCGCCGACTTGAGCCTTGAAATGGCTTCGCGAATCACCGTGCGGCTGACGCCATAGCGCTCGGACAGCACCGGCTCCGTCGGCAAACGCGAACCGGGCAGGGCTTCCCCGCTGGCAATGTGGGCTTTCAGCGCCGCAGTAACCTGATCGGCCAGCGTGCCCTTGGAGGCATCTTTCAAACTGGCCGGGGTGTTCGGTAACGAGGAAGGAGCGGGCTGGACCATAACAATCTCGTGCGTCAAATCAGAGAACGTTACTGCATTTTACGCACGACGTCCCGTGTCACAGACGCCTTGAATTCGTATGACGTATTATGTAACTTGTTTTTTCCGAACACGGCGCTCTGTGCCGATTCGTACGTCGCTGTAACGCTTGGTTCTACCCACAGACACCCCACTACAAAAACAAAGGGATGGGAAAGAGATGAGTGAATCACTGGCTCAAGACGCCGGCATTCCGGTTGTCGACGCTTCAGAAGACGCGGCTTATCGCAAAGCCGCCTGGCGGATTCTGCCGCTGTTGTTGCTGTGTTATCTGCTGGCCTACCTGGACCGGGTCAACGTCGGCTTCGCCAAGCTGCAAATGTCCGATGACCTGCATTTTTCCGAAGCGGTCTACGGCCTGGGCGCCGGGATCTTCTTCATTGCGTACTTCCTCGTGGAAATCCCCAGCAACCTGATCCTGCACAAAGTCGGGGCACGGTTGTGGATCGCTCGCATCATGATCAGTTGGGGTGTGATCTCCTCGTGCATGGCCTTCGTGACCACGCCGACCTCGTTCTACGTGATGCGTTTTCTGCTGGGGTTGGCGGAAGCCGGTTTCTATCCCGGCGTCATCCTTTACCTGTCGTACTGGTTCCCGACGCACCGCCGCGGAAAGATGTTCGCGATGTTCGCCACGGCAGTCCCTTTGTCCGGTCTGATCGGCGCGCCGCTGTCGGGCTGGTTGATGACCGCGTTCAACGGCGCCCATGGCTATGCCGGTTGGCAGTGGCTGTTTTTCATAGAGGGGTTGCCTTCGATTGCCGTTGGTATCCTGGTGATCTTCTGCCTCAGTGACCGGATCTCCCATGCCGGCTGGTTGACCCAGGCGCAAAAGACGCTGCTGCAGTCGCGCATTGATGCCGAAACAGACGGGCATGTCGCTCATAGCGTTCGAGAAGTGTTTCTCCAGCCACGCATGTGGCTGCTGACCGGCATCTACTTCTGCCTGATCGCCGGTTTTTACACGGTAGGTTTCTGGCTGCCGACCCTGGTCCGTCAAGCGGGCGTGACGGATCTTCTGCAGATCGGCCTGCTGACGGCGATCCCTTACGGCGCGGCTGTTGCCACCATGGTTCTGGTCTCGCGCAACGCCGATCGACTGCGTGAGCGTCGCTGGCACCTGGCGTTGACGGCCGTGGTCGGTGGTATTGGTCTGATCATCTCCGCGACCTGGAGTGACAATTTCACCGTCTCGATGATTGGCCTGACCCTCGGGGCAATGGGGGCGCTGAGCACTTTGCCGTTGTTCTGGCCGCTGCCGACTGCGTTTCTGGGCGGTACAGCTGCGGCTGCCGGTATCGCACTGATCAACTCGTGCGGCAACCTGGCTGGCTTTGTCTCGCCCTACTTGATGGGCTTTCTCAAGGACATGACGCACAGCACCACCATCGGCATGTACGTCATGGCCAGTGCACTGTTTCTCGGCGCGGCGCTGGTGTTCCGTATCCCCGCCAAACTTGTTAACCGCTGAGCATTAGGAGCCATCCATGAATATTCTCGTGACCGGTGCGGCTGGCTTTTTGGGCCGTCGCCTGATCGAAGCACTCCTGCAGCGCGGCGCGTTGAGCGATCGCCAGGGCGTCAAACAGACCATCCGCCGCATCGTGGCATTCGACGTGGTGCCGCTGAGCGGTATCGAGGATGAACGGGTGCAGGTCGTGTGTGGCGACATCGCCGACCCGCAAGTGCTGGAAGGACTGGTCAGTGCCGAAACGGACAGTGTGTTTCACCTCGCTGCAGTGGTGTCGAGTCAGGCCGAGCAGGATTTCGAGTTGGGCATGCGCATCAACTTCGCCGCCACGCAGAATCTTCTGGAGCGTATCCGCAGCCTGGGACATTGCCCAAAATGGGTGATGACCAGCTCAGTCGCGGTGTTCGGCGGTCAGTTGCCGGCGCAGGTCGAGGACAATCAGGTGTGGGCGCCGCAAAGCTCCTATGGCACTCAAAAAGCGATGAATGATCTGCTGCTTGCCGACTACAGTCGTCGGGGTTTCGTTGACGGGCGCAGCCTGCGCATGCCGACCATCGTTGTGCGGCCCGGCAAGCCCAATATGGCGGCGTCCAGTTTTGCCAGCGGGATCATCCGCGAACCCCTCAACGGACAGGAAAGCGTGTGTCCGGTACCGCTGGATACCCGTTTGTGGCTGATGTCCCCGGCGCAGGCAATCAGCAACCTGATTCACGGTCATGAACTGACAGGCGAGCAATTGAGGGCGGGCAGGGTGATCAACATGCCCGGTCTGTCGATTACCGTCGAGGACATGATCGATGCGTTGCGCCGCACGGCGGGCGATGAGGTGGCCCGCCGCATTCGTCTGGAGCGCAATCCTGCGATCGAGAAAATTGTCGGGTCGTGGCCGGGGTCGTTCACGGCACGTTATGCGAAGGGGCTGGGCTTTACCGCTGACCATGATTTCGCCGACGTGATCGGGCAATTCGTGGCGGAGTACCCGCCGCAAGACCGCTGATTTTCGCGTTTCCAGATGTCGCGTGGCCGTATAGGTTGGGGCGCTTAAACGTGCTCTAATCACCCCCACTCGAACGGGGGAACGGCCTGCAGCGTCATGCTGGGGTGTCCATTCTCCCGATACCCTCCGGTTTTTACATAGGGCTGTCATGGATACGGGGTCACGACTCAAGTTAGTGCGGGAAAGCTACAAGATGTCCCAGCGAGAGCTGGCCAGACGCAGCGGTGTCGCCAACGGCACCATCTCCTTGATTGAACTCAACCGCGTCAGCCCTTCGGTCAGCTCGCTGAAAAAGCTGCTCGAAGGGTTTCCCATGACCCTGGCCGACTTCTTCTCGTTCGACCAGCCTCCGCAGGAACAACGTTATGTCTTCCGCGCAGGCGAGCAACCCGATCTCGGCCGCGACGGCTTGCGCCTGTTGCTGATTGGCGCGTCGGTGCCAAGCCGTCAGATGCGGATGCTGCGCGAGCAATATGCACCTGGCGCAGGTTCGGGGGCTGAACCGATCGTGCATGCGCAAGGTGAGGAGTGCGGGCTGGTCACGCGTGGCACCATTGAGCTGACCGTCGACGGACAGATCAGCATTCTGAATGCCGGCGACGGCTACTACTTCCCGACCACGCTGCCACACAGCTTCCGTAATATCGGTCAGGATGAAGCCGAGATCATCAGCGCTAACACGCCTGCGAACTTTTGAAGGGATGGGCAAGAAAAACGGGCACAAAAAAAGCCGCTATTCCGTTATCTCAGACGGCGTAGCGGCTTGAAGGAGCGGTATCAAATCGGCGGATTTGATGGGTTTGAATGTACCGACTCACGTCACGCCCCGCCAGCCACCGTTTGACAAGACTGTATTTCCAGAAGCGAAACAATACTGTCGATTGACGCGGACAAATAGCGCAGACCTGTCTGCGCGTCGTGGTCAGCGGTGCTCATGTGTCGCGTCTGTTTCAGGGGCATCGTCCACCGCCGCGAGCCGGTATCCCACGCCATGCAGGGTGTGAATCAGCGGCACCTCGAAGCCGACGTCGACGACCTGCCTGATCTCATGAATGCGTGTGGCCACTCCGTTCTTGTTCTTCAGCATCCCGTCGCCCCACAAGACCGCTGCGATTTCAGACTGCGTCACGATGGCCGGGCTTCTGCGCATCAGCAGTGCGAGTACTTCAATGTTGGTGGGATTGAGTCTCAACGGTTTTCCGCCGCGAACCACCTTGCACTGCGTGACGTTGAGGCAAAGGTCTTCGATGGTGAGAATGTCGTGTGTGCTGGGCGGGCGGAACATGCGGGAGTGGTCTCTTGCGAACATTCGATTCGGCAGAGAGCGTACAACCGGTGATGTAAAAAAATAGTCCGGCCAGGGTGAAAGCCGTGTCGCACGGGCAATCCTGAATCAGTGGGCGTCTGCTCATCGTCAGCATTGATAACAGGCGTGCTGCCATCAACCGCCTTGATGCGAACTATCGGATCATGCGATTTCCTTTCGTTTCATCTGGCGACGAAGATAAGTCCCAAGAGCAAACAACATGACAGCTTGCTCACCTAAGTCCCTTATCTTTGGAGATACATCATGAAATATGTACTGTTCGCGGCACTCTCGTTGGCCAGCGTCTATGCCTCCGCTCAAGAGTCGGTCAGTTCGGTGAGCGATGCTCAGGTCAGCGCGCAAACTCAACGCTACAACCAGCATAAAGGGCTGGATGTGTCGAAAGTCATCAGCAGCACAACAGCTCAGGACGTTCAAAAAGTAGACGGCCCGGTCAATGCGCAAATCGTCTACCTCGACAGTGCCGGCGTGAAGCACACCCTTGATTACACCATCCAGGGCTACGGTCGTCAGAACGGGTAACGCGTAAACTGCCTTATGACGTATGAATTGCCTTTCACATGAACGCCGCTTCTACGATGCGGCGTTTTTTTTTGCGTGTTTTCGCAAACGCTGAACCTTTAGCGCCGGGCGGTATCCACTTTTCTCCGGCTGCCGATTCATCCCCGATGACGTTCCAGTTCTCTGCCAGCCGTCAGGCGGTCGCCGGAAAACGATGTGCCCGGGTTAAAACCCGAAGGCATGTACTGTGCAACTGCAGTTGGAGCCCACCATGCAGCCTTATGTCATCTGCCACATGATGTCGTCTCTGGACGGCCACGCACTTACCGACGGCTGGGATCGCCCTTTCAAAAATGCCGCCGGGCAGCTTTATGAAAAGCTGGCCAAGACCTTTGAATTCGACGCATGGATCTGCGGGCGCGTGACCATGCAGGAAGTGGCGCACGACGAAGGCTACCCGACAGGCCTGGCCACATCGCCGATTCCTCGGACGCCCCATTTCGTTGATCGCAACGCTGCCTCCTATGCCATTTCCATCGATCCTCACGGAAAAGTGGGCTGGAAAAACAATCAGGCGCTGGGCTCTCACGTGGTCGAGGTCCTGACCGAAGGCGTTTCGGACGATTACCTGGCGTACTTGCAATCCATCGGGGTGTCCTATCTGTTTGCCGGCAAAACCGATATCGACCTGAAGTACGTTGTCGACACGCTCCACAAGGAGCTGGGTTGCAAGCGCTTGATCGTCGAAGGCGGCCCGCACATCAGTGGTTCGTTCGTGAATGCCGGTCTGGTGGACGAGGTCAGTGTCCTGATTCTGCCGCTGGTGGATGGCCGGGGAGCGCACCCGGCATCCTTCGAGATTTCGCCGAGTGCGTGGAAGCAACCGGTTCACCTGACCCTGGCGTCGGCCGAGGTGCAGGAAGGCGGCGGGGTGTGGTTGCGTTACCGCCGTGGTTGATCGCTGAGCGCGAGGCGCCGCGCAGGTCTCACGTTGATTTGCCGGCGCCTGTCTCAGCGCCGGGCAGTCAACGAGACTGCATCGGGTCAGCGTGCAGCTTTATCCAGCATCGCCAGCAGCAAAACGTTAGCACCGGCTTCGGCCCAGTGAGGGTGAATGTATTCGGCTTCGTTGTGGCTCAAACCGTCGACGCAAGGCACGAAGATCATCGACGTCGGTGCGACCTTGCTGAGGTAGCAGGCGTCGTGGCCAGCGCCTGAAATCATCTTGCGATGGCTGTAACCCAACTCAATGGCGGCCTGCTCGACGCTGTCGATGCAGGCCGCATCGAAGGCTATGGGCGCGTACTGGAAGATCTGTTTTAACTCATGCTGTAACCCGATCTTCTCGGCAATGGCCACCACTTCACGACGCAGCTCCCAGTCGAGGATTTCCAGGACCGCTTCGTCGGGGTGACGGAATTCGACGCTGAACAACACGCGACCCGGCACGACGTTGCGCGAGTTGGGGAATACGTTGACCCAACCCACGGTGGCGCGCCCTTCGTCGCCCTGAGCGACACCCATCGCATTCACCGCTTCGACGACCCGCGACAGGCCGAGCAGGGCGTCCAGCCGATGACTCATCGGCGTTGTACCGGCATGGGCGCTGCGGCCAGTGAGTTCGATTTCGTACCAGCGCTGGCCTTGTGCGCCGGTGACCACGCCAATGGTGATGTCTTCGACTTCTAGAATGGGGCCTTGCTCGATGTGCAGTTCGAAGGCGGCGTGAATCTCGCGCCCGCCCATGGGCTCGGTGCCCACGTAGCCAATATGCTTCAGCGCCTCGCCGATGCTGATGCCCTTGGCGTCGGTGCGGGACAGGCCGTATTCGAGATCAAACACGCCGGTGTAGACGCCAGAAGCGATCATCGCCGGCGCGAAGCGCGAGCCTTCCTCGTTGGTCCAGTTGACCACCTCGATGGCGCGGTCGGTCTGGATGTTGTGATCGTTGAGCGTGCGGATCACTTCAAGGCCTGCGAGTACGCCGTAGATGCCGTCGAACTTGCCACCCGCTGGCTGGGAGTCGCCATGGGAGCCGGTCAGCACCGGTGACAGGCTCTCATCACGGCCAGGGCGGCGGGCGAACATGTTGCCCATGGCGTCGATGCGCAACGTACATCCCGCTTGCGTGGCCCAACGGGCGAACAGGTCACGGCCGACCCGGTCTTCTTCGGTCAGTGCCAGGCGCGAGACCCCGCCTTTGGGCGTGCCGCCAATCTGAGCCATTTCCATCAGTGAATCCCAGAAGCGGGCTGCGTTGATCCGGGGAAAACTTGTCATTGCCCAGGCTCCTGATCCTTGACCTTGTAGCGGAAGTTGCAATGCGTCGCGCCCTGCATGATGGTCTGCGTGCGCGTAAGTTCGACGTTGGGGTCGTAACCGACGATGAACACCTCGTCGCGGTTACAGGACAGCAGATGGCCGATCTCGCCAAGGCCCATCTCGTGGTACATCTCGGCATAGCGGCAGCGGTGCACGTCGTAGTCGTAGTGGGTCGCGTCGCTGGCGATGATTTCCACCTTCAGCGCGTCGTCCTTCTCCCACAATTCTTGCAGCGCTACAAAACCCTCCAGGTTCGGTCCATGGGGTTCGCGGGAAGCGAAGTACTCGCCGGCTTTGACGGCCGCCTGGGAAACAGCTTCGCCAATCACTGCCTGGGCGCTCTCTTTGCCATAGTCGCGCACCAGGATTTCGTAAATCGGCTTGATGATCTCAGCTTCGATTCGCCGCCGGGCCAGGATGCCCAGTTCACCTTCGACAGCGCTCATGTCGGTTCTCCTCGGTTCACGGTCAGAAAAGGGCGGCCCGTTCGATGCGGGATACCCCCTTGTTCTTGCTACAGCAGATGCTTCACGGTTTGCCGGAACGCACACTAGGCAATCATTCTATATTTATCAACTATCAAAAGTTCATAACCCTATAAGGGTAAGTGATTTGCGAATATATGCGCTTTTATAAGCATCATTCTGGGTTGTTCAGGCGGCTTAATTGGTTTTAAACTCAACACATGAAAAATATAGAACAGTTAAATAATGATCCTCCGCTACGGGCCGTTCGGACTTTCGAGGCGTTCGCGCGTCATGGTGGCGTCAATACCGCTGCCCGGGAGCTGGATGTCTCGCCCTCGGCCATCAGCCATCAATTGCGTCTGCTTGAGGAGTTTCTCGGCCAGGCGCTGACCTCACGGCAGGGGCGCAATCTGATCCTGACCGACGAGGGAAGGGAGTACTACCGGGCGATCCGTTCGGCATTTTCCGTGCTGCGCAGCGCCACCGAGCACGTTCGGGAAAAGTCGGCGACGCGGCAGGTCACCATCAGCCTGATTCCGATGTTCGGCATCAATCTCTTTATTCCACGGCTCGGCGAGTTTCTTGCCGAGAACACTGGCGTCGACGTCAACGTGACCTACGCCAATCACCGTAGCTACCCCAGCGACGCCGCTGACATCTCCATTCGCTTTGGCAGCGGGCTTTGGCCGGGTTACCACAGCGAGCCGCTTATTTCCGGGGACGTGACGGCGTGGTGCAGTCCGGCCTTTCTGGCGCGTCACGGCAGTATTGATACGCCGCAGGCATTGATCGATCTGCCATTGCTGCATGACGAGGAACGCGGTACGTGGGGGCAATGGTTGCAAGCTGCCGGAATCAGGCACCCGGCAGCGCTGCAAGGCCTGTTGTTCGAGGATGGCCAGCTCGCGCTGACCGCTGCACTTAATGGGCTGGGTTGCGCATTGCTGCGCGAGCCCTTGATCGCGCCGCTGCGTGATCGGGGGGAGCTGCTCAAGCTGTTTGACCAGACCCTCGACGACGGTCGCGCCTATTACCTGTGCCGCCGCGCTGATGGCGAGTTGTCCCGCGAAGGGTTGAATCTGTACAGCTGGCTCAAACGCGTGCTGCTGGCGTGAGGCCGACAGCAACGCGCTATTTTCAAACCCTCGTGCTCATCAATGTGTTTGGGCAGCAGGCGGTTTGTGTCATGGACCGTGCGTCATAGCTCCAGATGCAGCGGCTCAGTCCCGGCAGCAGGAAAGGCACAGCAAATCAGTGCTTCACCGGCGGGAATCGGAAACTCCGGCGGCTGAGCGTAGGTCACCGCGCCCTGCAGAATGTTGGTGCGACAGGTGCCGCAAGAACCCCCACGGCAGCCGAAGGGTGGCGCCAGGTCGCGTTGTTCGGCCAGCTCCAGCAGCGAGCCTCCGCCTGGGTTCCAGCGGGCCTCCTTGGTCGAGGCCATGAACATCACCGGCACTGACTCGCTGGAGATCGGCGCAAGTTCCACCACGGGTGCGGCGTTGCTCGCAGAGCGTTGCAGACTGGACGGACCGAACGCTTCGGCATGGATGCGCGAGTCGTTGATATCCAGTGCCCGCAGGCCGTCATACATCTGTTGCATGAAGCCTTGCGGGCCGCACAGATAAAAGTCGTAATCACCGAACGGCAAGAGCTCTTGCAGCAGGCTGACGTTCAAGCGGCCCTCTCGCTCGTAATCCACACCCTGTTCGGCACCGGTGACGTTACTCAAGGCCCGCACGTAGCGCAGCTTGCCTTCCGAGGCGGCGGCGAGCGCCGAGAATTCTGCCTGAAAGGCAAGCTGCGCCTTGTTGGACGCGGACTGAAACACCCACGTAGGTCGGAGATACCGGGTGCGCTGCCCCTCGTGAACCAGGTGCCGCGCCATGGCCAGTGCCGGCGTCACACCGACGCCCGCCGCGAGGAGCACCACTGAGCGGCGGACCGCAGCGTCGACGGTAAAGATCCCCGCCGGGGCGCGAGCCTCGATCAGATCGCCGACCTGCAGGTTGTCGTGCAGGTGCGTGGAGACAACGCCTTCACGTTTCACGCTGATGCGCAGCACATCGTCTGTCGGCGCGCTGGACAGCGTGTAGGTACGCACCAGTGGCTTGTCTTGTCCGGCAAGGGGGACACGAATCGGCAGATGCTGCCCGGCCAGGCGGGTCGGCACACCCACGCCGTCATCGGGCAGCAGGTGGAATGAACGGATGGTTTCGCTCTCCTGAACAATGTCGATGACCCGGTAGGGACGCCAGCTCTGTTGCAGGGCGGCTGCCTTCAGCCGCCTGTCCATGTCTTCCCAACTGCCCGTCATCAGCACGTTGGGCGATGTGCCGTTTTCCATGTCGACCCAACGCAACGGCAACCCGCCGGGACGGCGAATCACACGCTCGGGGAAAAAACGCCACATGCGTTCGGCGCCGATGAAAGCCAGGGTCTCAGCGGAATCGAGAATGACCTCGATGCGCCCGGTCATCTGCAGCAAGTCGCCAGTGCGCATGTCGACAAACACCAGGCCAGCGCGCGGGTTGATCAACAGGTTGCCGAGGGTGTTGAAGAACAGATTGCCATTGAAGTCCGGCACGGTCAGCGCGCCGTTTTCGTCCACCTTTACGAAGCCAGGCTTGCCGCCGCGATGGGAGACATCGACCTGGCACTGTCCGTCACGCATGACGTAGGAGGCGACGTAGAAAGAATCCGCGGCGGTTATCGTGGCGATGTCGTGTTCGTTCAGAGCGTCGGACTGGCTGACCTCGCCCGGCGGCGTGTCGTCGAAGGCGTAGCGACGAAGGTGAATATACCGCGGGCAATTGCCGTAGGACTGCGTCGGGTCGATCTCGAAGGCGGCGTCACTGCGGCGGCGTACGAAGCCATTGAGCCGGTTACGACGCCGGGTGTGCAGTTCCATGCCGAGCATGCCGATACCGTCGCCGTCCTCCATGCCCGCATCCGCGGGGTCCGCCGGTTCCCGAGGCAGATCGAGGACCAGCCGCCGTGGATCGGGCGAATGCATGAAACCCGGTTGTCCGGCACGCAGCGTAGCCCAGGGGTTGCCCTGCGGGTCGACGCTGCCCAGCACCACGAAAGGCAACTGGGCGTAAAACTCCCGATGCTGATCAGGCAGCCAGTCTCGGGCCATCTGCAGCTGACCGGGTTTGACCATTCGCTCGATTGCGCCGACGCTGTGCTGCAGACGCAACTCGCCCTCGTGCCAGGGCGACGTTTTGCTCTCTTCCGTGGGTGTGTGCATGGCGGCCATCTCGGCGAGGGAATGCGCCATCCTCCTGCAAAGGTCTGCAATGCAGAATATCTCTCTGACTTAATTCTGCATTTCACGGTGCGAAATGATCATTCGGAGAGCGATGACAAGCGCCAACGTTCAACACAACCCGAATGATGTTCCGGTGAGGATCGACATGGCGCAGGCCATGTTGGAGGGGTTGCCAGCCAGGTCTCCCTATTGCTGCGGATGAAATGCTGGATTGTAAACGCTGGTAATTCCGCAGTGAGTGCAGGGAGCCGACACTGGCGCCATCGACAGCAATCCCTTAAACCGCACGGTGTAGTCGCACCAAATCTGCCTTCGCCACGTGCTCTTATTCGGAGAACTTCATGGAATTCTTGCTCTATCTTGCCCTGGGCGCATGCGCCGGTGTGCTCGCCGGCCTGTTCGGCGTCGGCGGCGGCCTCATCATTGTCCCGGTGCTTGTTTTCAGTTTCACGGTGCAAGGTTTCGACAGTTCGGTATTGACCCATCTGGCGGTAGGCACCTCACTGGCAACCATCATCTTCACCACCATTCTGTCGGTACGCGCGCATCATCGTGCAGGCGCCGTGCAGTGGAACGTATTTGGCTGGATGACCATTGGCATTCTGATTGGCGCGGTGCTGGGTTCTTTCACCGCCAGCCGCATTGCAGGCCCCAATCTTCAGAAAATCATTGGTGTGTTCGCCATTGTGATGGCGATCAAAATGGCGCTGGATCTCAAGCCCAAAGTCGTCCGCGGAATTCCAGGTAAAAGCGCGTTGGCCGGTGCCGGCATCCTGATCGGTTGGGCGTCGGCCATCTTTGGAATTGGAGGGGGCTCTTTGACCGTGCCGTTTCTGACATGGCGCAGCCTCACAATGCAGCAGGCCGTGGCGACCTCGGCCGCCTGCGGGTTTCCGACGGCAATCGTGGGGACGATCAGTTTCATGTTGCTGGGCCGGCATGATCCATTATTGCCGGAGCACAGCCTGGGATTTGTGTACCTGCCTGCGCTGATCGGCATTGCGCTGACCAGCATGTTCTTCGCGCAATTCGGCGCGAAACTGGCACACCGTCTGTCACCCAAAATGCTAAAGCGATTGTTCGCCTTGATGCTGGTCGTCGTGGGGATCAGTTTTCTTGCATGAACTGACCTGTCCAATGCCTGCCTTGTCTGTTGCCCGACAGTCCAGGCGGCTTGCGCAGGTATCAGTCTGCCCTGAACTTGTCTCTGATTGTCTGGTGGAAATGCTCCACTAAAAAGTCGACAAAAACGCGGGTCTTGGCAGGCAAGGCTTTGCGCGCAGGAAAATAGACGGACACCGGACCCAGGTCCACGTACCAATCCGGCAATAATCGCGTCAACTCTCCGTTTTGCAGCCATGGCCAGGCGCGATCCACTGGCACCAGCGCCACGCCGTACCCCATTCGGGCGCAACTGCACAGCGCCTCTGGATCGTTCATGATCGCCGCCGGTTCGAGATTCAAATCGAACGTCTCCCCAGCGCGATTACGCAGGGTCCAGGAGCGCAGCCTGCCGGTGTCCGTCGATCGCATGACAACACCAGGCTGCCCCTGTAAATCTGCAGGTGTCAAAGGCAGCGGCCGACCCTTCAGCCATTCCGGTGAAGCGACTGCCACAAGGTGGAGTTTGGCGATCTCCCGCGCGACAACCCCCGGGGACAGCTCCATGCCTCCGCCAATGGCGACGTCGAACCCATCACCGATCAAGTCAACCCGGCGGATTTCCAGTTGCCAATCCGGTATCACGGCGGGGTAGCGTTGCTTGAAGAGTTTAAGCATGGGAAGGAGATGATCGTATGCCAGGGAAGGTGCCACGTTCACACGTAAGCGACCTGCAGGAACGTCGCGAGCGGCGCCCAGCTGAGCGATCGCGCCCTGAATAGTTTCCAGACTGCCGGCGACCTGGGAATAGAACGCCTCACCTGCTTCCGTCAGGGTGAGGCTCCGCGTGTTCCGATGGAATAGACGGGTTTCCAGTCTGGTCTCCAGTCGGGCGACATTTTTGCTGACGGCTGCGGCGGAGACGCCCATCTGGCGCGCCGCTTCGGAAAAGCTGCCGACTTCTGCAGCGCGAACGAATGACTCGAGACTCCCCAAGGTTTCCATGAGGTGCTCCAACGTTTGGTTGAAGCTGATTCTACCTGTTGAGGACTAATTCATCCCCGGGATTGCCTTCATAGTCCGCCTGTATTTCCTAACCACACAGGCGAATGAGATGAAAAAAATGCTGGTCACTGGCGCTACGGGTCGCCTTGGCAGTGCAATTCTAGAGTGTCTGCTGCAACGCTGCGCGCCAGCCAATATCGTGGCGCTTGCTCGAGACCACGATAAGGCACAGGTGTTGGTCTCGAAGGGCATCGAGGTCCGTTACGGCGACTACAGCGATTACGACACCCTCGTGAGCGCTTTTGAAGGTGTAGACAGAATCTATATGGTGTCGGCAGTGGCGTTCACGGACCGGACGGCCCAGCACAAGAATGTCATTGACGCTGCGCGTTTCGCTGGCGTTCGTCACGTGATCTATACCAGCATCCAGCGCACCAGTGATCATCTCTGTCCTATTGACGGCGTCACCGACAGCGACATTGCGACGGAAAGCATGCTGGAAAACTCAGGTATGTCGTTCACCATCGTCAGGCACCCTTTGTACGCCAACGATCTGCCCATGTTCATCGGCGCGCAGGCGGCACACGAAGGATTTTCTTGCCCTGCCGGTGACGGCCGGATCGCCCTGGCCTGTTACCAGGAACTTGCAGAAGCCGGTGCGATTCTGTTGAGCCAGGATTGCGATGAAAATCGTCGGTATTTGCTCAACAGCGGACAGACCTGGTCATTCAGCGACATCGCTGACGCACTGTCAGGCCTGACGGGGAAGCCGATTGCATATGAGCCCATTTCCTCTCCCGCTTTCATACTTGCGCGTGAAAGTGAAGGCTGGCCTGCACACGTCGCTCTGTTTCTGAGTGGTTGGTACGCGGCGATCAAAGCAGGCGCATTTGAAGAGACCGGTACTGCACTTGAAGCACTCTTGGGGCGTAAACCAAAGCAACTTGAGTCGCTGCTCAAAGATGCCTTTGGCCTTTAGCGCCTGCCTATGCTGCCGGACCCGACACCTGATGGAGGAGGGGCACGAGCGTCCCGAGTGATGAAGCGAACGCCCGCTGCTGGCCTGTTGAGCAGGCGAAACGCCGAGTAGAGTCTTCAACCCCGTTCTTTCATGGGCAGACGCTTGATCGAATAGGCGCGTTTTTCATCTTCGGAGTTGTAATACACGTTCTGTGTCGTGCTGAGGCTGTTGTGTCGCAGGTCGACCTGCAGGTCCTTCATGTCCCGGTGGGGAGCGTCGAACGTGGCCGAGGTATGCCGTAGCCAATGCAGTGAGGCCGCGCGCAGGCGAGCGACGTCTTCATCGGACCAGCCTTCGGCCTGCATACGCTCCAGCGCGCGATCAAAGACCTCCTGGAGCAACAGCCGAATATGCCGGTCCGACAAGCCTGCACGGCCGCGCCGTGTAGCAATCAGCGGCGTGGTTTCGCGAAAGCCGGGGAGTGGTGATAAGCCTTGGTGCACGCGCCAGCGCTTGAGGTAGTTTTCGATGTAGTCGTCGCGCACGCTGATTTTGCCGGCCTTGTTGCCTTTTCCGACCACGTGATACCACCAGTTTCCGGCGCCATCCTGACGCAGATCGCCCATGCAGGGTGTCCAGTTGTCTCGCCCGACCAGGTCTGAAACGCGCAGGTACATCGCAAAAATCGTCGCCACGATGAACAGCGTACGCTCGTATTTATCATCCTGAGCCGCCATCTGCTCCGCCGTTTCCAGCACGAAATCCCACTGAAGTGAGGTCAGAATGCGGGTGTCTTGATCACCGGTCGTGCGCTGCTTGTATTTGCTCTTCTGCTTAACGGCCCGGAACGGGTTGTGCTCGCAGAAGCCTTCATCGATTGCATGCTGAAAAAAGCTGCCGCAGACCGCAAAAATCTGCGCAATCGAGCCTTGTGCCGGCTTGTAATGCTCCTGGAGAAGAGGGCGATTTTCCTCCGTGGCGCGTTTGCGTTCTTCCTTGGAAGCCGACTGACTGAAGGGCTTCCAGCACTCGTTCAGAACAAAGGTATCGGTGGCGAGTTTCTTGCGCGCACCGAGTCTCACAAACCGGGATTTGACCACAGGCCCAATCCAGGTGGGGTCCGGCGCCAGACAGAACTCAAGAAACGCTTCGGCATGGGTACGGCGCATCTCCAGCAGCGGGACATTGGCTTTGGTAAGTGTCCAGAGCAACAGCCGTTCGACGTGGGTGCGATAGGAATTGAAGGTAGATTCGTTGCCTGCGTAGGATTTCAAGAAGCTGCGAACCGCGCGATACCCCTCAATAGCCTGTACTTCGGCGGGAAACGCCATCAGATAGTCAGTGACGGCTGGCAACTCCTGCTTGAGCGAGCTGAAGTTGAGCTCACCAAAGCGCGCATAGGTTTCAAAAAGGGGATGAGGTGTGGAAGGCGCTGGCATGGGGATCGCTTGGCGGGGCAATGGCGGAATGCCGAGTATGATCCGTTGCAAGGCATGGAGATGCAACATCCGGGGTTGATTGTTATCGGATATTGCATCTGTTGAAGAATATGCCTGATCTGCCGTTTAAATCCCGGACCTGGCTCAAGCCAGCATCGACATCAACCCGCCTTGACGATCCAGTTTTGCCAGGTCGTCGAAGCCGCCGATGTAGGCGTTCTCGATGAAAATCTGCGGGACGGTCCGTCGTCCACTGCGTTTGATCATTTCTTCACGTTTGGCCGGTTGGGTCTGAACGTTGATCTCTTTCATCGAGATGCCTTTACTGGCCAGCAGCGACTTCGCACTGCGGCAGTAGGGACAGGTTTCGGTGGTATACAGCGTGACAGTCTTCATGCTCGGTCCCCTGGGTGTAACGTGCTCAAGCGTCGATCGCCGGGAAGTCGATATCCGTCAGCGCGACGTTGTTCAGGTAGTTGGTCAGTGTCTGAGAGGCGACGTGGGCAATCACTTCGATGATTTTGGCGTCGTCGATGCCGGCCGCGCGGGCCACTGCGATCTGTTCGCTGCTCAGATGACCGCGGGTTTCAGTGATCTGCCGAGCGAGGAGGGCATAGTTGTCGAGTTTTCCTTCACGGGCGCTAAGGATTTCCTGCTGGCTGAACCCGCTTTTGCCTGCGAACAATGTGTGGGCGGCCAGGCAGTAGTCGCAACCGTTAACCTGAGAGGTGGCGAGGGAGATCGATTCTTTTTCCTGGGCGCTCAGGGACGTTTTGCCCAGTGCGGCGGAGCTTTGTACGTAATGGCTTAGAACGACAGGAGCGTGAGCCAGAACACGGAACACGTTGGGCAGGAAACCGATTTTCTTTTGCACGCCTTCCAGCAGCGGACGAGTGACATCGGTGGCGTTTTCAAGGCTTACAGAGCTAATGCGGGTCATGATGTTTCTCCAGACATTCAGCGCGGCATGCGCTGGGTATGGAGTTCATGCTATAGGCCGTCGCTGGTTGTCTGGATGCAAATAAGCGGTAATATGCGACTGATCGTCCAAAGTCAGTGCGAGGGTTATTGATGGATCGTCTGTCTACTTTGCTGGCCCGTTTCGGTGTCAATGCCGGAACCTTTTACAGCGGTGCGTTCTGCGGTATCTCGGCCTTCGACGGGGATCAGACCTGTGGCCATCTTCATCTGGTGCAGTCAGGCGAAGTCCTGTTGAAACTGGCCGATGAGCGCGAGATCGCTATTACTGAGCCGACGCTGATTTTCTTTCCTCGGCCGTACCGCCATCGCTTATTCGCCAAAGAGGGATCGGGGGCCCAGTTGGTGTGTGCATCGCTGGACTTCGCTGGCGGCTCGGGGAACGCGCTGGCAAGGGCGTTACCGGATCATCTGATACTCAAGCTGAACGAAATTCCGACCATGGCAAGCACCCTGGACTGGCTGTTCGCCGAGGCGTTCGATGACGTTTGTGGTCGGGACGCGGTGATGGACCGTTTGTTCGAGCTGTTGGTCATTCTGTTGTTGCGACACATCCTGAGCAGTGGTGATCAGCAACCGGGGATGATGGCCGGCCTGGCCGATGCGCGTCTCTCTAAGCCCTTGAGCCTCATGCACGACGCGCCGGGCAAAGCCTGGACGGTGGCTGAACTGTCGGTGGCTGCCAATATGTCGCGCGCCAGCTTTGCCGAGCATTTTAAGCGCGTGGTGGGGCAGGCGCCAGCCGACTATCTCGTGAGCTGGCGCGTCAGCCTGGCGCAGAAGCTGCTGCGTGAGGGCAAGCCCATCGCGCTCATAGCCGAGGAGGTGGGTTATGAAAGTCCTTCAGCGCTGGCCCGAGCATTTCGCCGCAAAACCGGTGTCAGCCCTCGGGAGTGGCGGGGATGAAGCCTGATGCTCATTGACGCGCTCAGAGGAACGTATAGCTGTAGTTGAAAATCAGCCGTGTCTGGTCGGTGTCGACCAATCCGGATCCGTCCGTGCGACTGATTTCGAGAGGGCAGGTCAGTTGATCACTTTGCCGTTGCCGCCCATTTGATCAGGGGCGGATGCCGCTAAGAACCGACACAAAACACACCGCGGTATTTCAATTGATGAAAGAGTGGATTCCGTTTTCTGGTCGTTCTCCCCAGTGATTTTAAAGCGGAAGATGGCCTCACTTGATCAGCGAAATCCATTCAAAACTGCAGAGGCTCATGCCGATGAAACGTGTACTCATGCTGCTCGCTAACGGCGTTGAACCCTTGGAAATGGCGGCCTTTACTGACGTACTGGGCTGGGCCAATTTGCTCGGCGATCAACCCATCGAGTTGGTCAACGCCGGCCTTCGCAGAAGCATCGTCACGACGTTTGGCCTGTCACTCAATCCCGCTTTTTTCTTACGGGATCTGGATGTCAGTCGCTTCGACGCGCTGGCCTTACCTGGCGGTTTTGAGCCCGCAGGGTTTTATGAAGAGGCCCTGAGCGACCCCTTCTTATCCGCTATCCGACATTTCGTAGAGGCAGGTAAAACCGTTGCCAGCGTCTGCGTTTCATCCGTGTGCCTGGGGGCCGCCGGCGTGCTGCGCGGCCGGCATGCGACGACCTATCACCAGGAGGGCGGGAAACGGAAACAGCAACTGGTCGAAACTGGCGCGCTGTTCGTGGATCGACCCGTTGTCGTTGACGGCAGGATCATCACCTCCACAGGGCCTGGCACAGCCACGGAAGTGGCGTTTCAGTTGTTGGAGCAGTTGACCAGCGCCGAAAACGCCGCTTTGGTCCGCAAGAAAATGCGTTTCGCAACGCCTGACCGCGGCTGGTATGAGACCCCGCAGGTGCCGTAAAGCAAACCCCGGTTCTACCGTGTGCTGAAGGCTGAGCGACCCGTACTGGAGTGGCAGGATCTCAATACGGATGAGTACCTGACTGGGCTTTCTTGCTTATTTCATCCAGAGGGACAAACGATGACCCATGAAAGTAATGCCGTAGATTATTACTATTGGCCAACTGCAAATGGTCAAAAAGTCGCTATTTTTCTCGAAGAGTCGGGTCGTCCTTACACGGTTCACCCCGTCGACATTTCGAAAGGAGAGCAGTTCTCCGCCGAGTTCGTCCGCATTTCACCGAACCAGCGAATTCCAGCACTCGTAGACAGTGAGGCCGGCGTATCGGTTTTCGAGTCCAGCGCCATCTTGCTTTATCTGGCACAGCGACGCCGCCAGTTTCTCCCGCTGGACGCCAAGGGTGCAGCAGACGTCCTTCAATGGTTGTTCTGGCAGGCCGCAAACCTGGGCCCGATCCTCGCACAGACGATTTTTTTCCTGAATTATGCCGCGGACGATTCGCCGCTGGCGGTGACCCGATTCAAAAAGGAAACCGAGCGTCTTTACAGGGTGTTGGAGCAGCAGTTCTCGGGTCGTCCGTTCGTTGCTGGAGAATATTCCATCGCTGACATGGCGATTTATCCCTGGGTTGTCATGCATGGGAAACAGGGCATCTCCCTACACGAATATCCTCACGTGGCGGCCTGGATGAAAAAGGTCGGAGAGCGGCCAGCCGTCGTTCGCGCCTACGCTAAAGGTGAAGCGATTCGTCCTGCGTCGCGGGTTGATGCGGAAAGAAGAATACTCAATGGGCTCCCCCCGATTTGAAATCGGGATCTCATCCGTTGATTCATCAATATAACGGCGCCGGTTATAGCAACACTTCAACAGCGCCCGAACAGGAGCGTTTGTGATGACTTGGAAAATGCTGATGTTCACTGCGGCTGCCATCGCGACCGGCGGGGTGACGGGTCTCTCCGTGATCGCACAGGCTGATTCACCTGCCGCCACAACTGAAGGCTCGCCCATCTTTGGCGTTACGCTGCCGCCTGGTTACCGCGATTGGCAGTTTGTCAGCATTGCCCACGAGGAGGGTGACAAGCCTGACATTCGGGTCATCCTCGGCAATGACATTGCCATGAAGGCGTTCAGAGAGGGAACACTTCCATTCCCCGATGGCGCCATCATCGCGCGATTGGCTTATAAATATGAGTCCTCTGCACGAAATAACGCCATCTTCGGGCGGGATCAATCATTCGTGGCGGGTGAGCCTACCAACGTTCAGATTGAGGTGAAGGACTCGAAACGATATGCCAGCACTGGCGGATGGGGATACGGACAGTTCGAAGATGGAAAGCCCAATCCGAGCGAAAAGGTGATCAACAGCTGCTTTGCTTGCCATACCAAACTGCCGCCAGCCACGGACCTGATTTTCACCACCTATTCCAAGTGAATGGACGCTGCGCGGGTTGGGGAATATTCCGATTACCGGGTCTCGATGCGAAGGGAGAACCGAGGAAATCGGAAGAGCCCACGAGGGGTCGCCCAGCGATCAAATGCTGTTGTCCTGTAGGGTCATCTTTCCCAGCACCAGGTCCATGAAGGCGGTTGACGCAGCGCTGTGATAGTTATTCTTTCTTCTCAGCAGTGCAGCGCCGCGTTGAGGTGCCTTATCCTGCATCGCCAGTTTGCTTAACGCTCTGTCCTGCGTCGCTATCGGCTCTGGAAGAATGGTGGCGACCCCGGTATGTCGAATGATCTCCAACAACGTGTTTACCGAGTTCACCTCGACCACGATTTTGGGAGTAATGCGGGCCTTGCTGAAGTATTCGTCAATACAGGTTCGTGTGACGAAGTCAGGCGTCAGCAACGCAAAATCCAATTGCGCGACCTCTTCAGTCGTCAAGGCCGTCGGGTGGTCGTACAGCGGGTGATCACGTCCGACCATTAATCCCAACGTTTCGACAAACGCGGGAATCGACTCGATGTCTGCGTTCCTTACTTCGTCAAACGCAATGGCGATGTCCAGCGAGTCATCGGCCAGCCCCATCTCAATATCACCCATCGACAGTTCGAAAATTTCCAGGTGGATATTGGGATACCGTCCGGCGTAATCGCGAACAATCGGTCCTACCAGGTAGGCCATGAAGGTCGGCGTCATGGCGAGTCTCAGCGTCCCCCGTGAAAGGTCTTTCACATCGTGTAATGCGCGCTTGCCCGCTGCCAGTTCCACGAGCACCCGGCGAGCGCACTCGATATACGCTTGCCCTGCATCAGTGGGGGTGACCGTGCGCGATGTCCGGTCGAACAAGACAACGCCGAGCATGTCTTCCAGCTGGCGAATCTGTTGCGAAAGGGTGGGCTGGGAAACGTGGAGCACCTCGGCCGCGCGGGTGAAACCGCCGTTATCAGCGACTGCCAACAGATAACGCAGGTGTCTTAGCAGCATCACATTCACCGTTCAGGGAGGGGCATTTGCGTAACAGTGTATATCGCAGCGCCAGCCGGTACTGAGTGACGTCGCAGCCTGAGTCGTGAGATCAAATCCGTCACTTGACCTCATCTTCAGCTGAGCATCCTGACCACGGGGCTGTGGCTGGCCAGGAGTGCAAGCATTTCTGATCTCATGCGTGATGGACGGGTGTACTCAAGGTCACGAAATCTCGGCTAAGGTCGGGTGTACACCGATGGTTTCGTCGAAGAGCCGCTTTGTCGCACCGGCTCTAAGGGCAATCGCCAAACCCTGGATGGATCCCCCCAGTGCTTCGACCATACTCACCCTCAACCCCCGCACTAGACAGGATGTGTCTTATAGGGAAGAGCAGCGGGCGTCGGCCACACAATCGGCTACCGGCGTGGTCTTCACAACATGAGCGATGTCCAGATGCATGCCATATTGATAGTGAACAGGAGCGGCTGTTTGACTTACTTCAACCGCGTAAGCGGATACAGAAGTCGTCAGGGTCAGGGGAATAAAGCGACCATTTAGTTCATGCCGCGCGTTTCGCTGTCACCAGTGAACTTATCAGCTTGCCGCTCTCTGATAGATGGTGGGCAACCCGGTTGCGAAGCCAGCGTTCGCCAGGATCGTTATCCAGTGTCGCGTTCCAGGACATTGACAGTTCAAGTTCCGGCACCACTATCGGCATCGGATCCATGCGCAGTCCGCCTTGTCCGATCATGGTGCAGGCCACATATTCTGGTACAACGGCGACCATGTCTGTCCCTTCAATCAGTGTTTTGAGTGCACTGTATTGCGGGACGGCAAGTACAACATGACGTCGACGTCCGAGCGAATTGAGTGACCGATCAATGGAGTCCGTTACTTCGCCATTCAGCGAGACCGAGACATGTGGACGTTTGCAATATTCGTCCAGGTCAAGATCGTGAGTGATCGAATTGGCGCTTAATACCATCGGACGGATTCCACGCAGACACTTTCTCTTGGCGTTGGCGGGCAGGTCGCGGCTGTGGCAAACGCCGAGCGATACCTCACCCGTCACCAGTTGATTGGGCATGGTCAAATGATCGGTGCGGCGCACGACAAAACTGACACTGGGCGCTTCCATTCTCAACTGGCGCAACAGGCTTGGCAGTAAGGAATATTCCACATCATCGGAAAGCCCGATACGGAAGACAGCATTGCTGGTTAATGGGTCGAATTCATTCACATGGCTCAGCGCTGCGGCCATAGTGTCCAGAGCGGGCGTCAAGTTCTGCTGGATTTCGAACGCACGACTGGTGGGTTCCATGGTGCGGCCGATCCGGATAAAGAGGGGATCATCAAAGTACTGGCGCAGACGGTTCAATGAAGCACTGATCGACGGTTGGCAAAGAAACAGCTTTTCACCGGCACGGGTCAGGTTGCGTTCGTGCATCAGCGTTTCGAAAACAATCAAAAGGCTGAAGTCGATTTTGCGGAGATCATTTCTGTTCATTGTCATCAACCTTCGGGCAGTCTTATTGTTGGATCACTTAGCCGGGGCTCAGCATTGACTATCAACTTCATCAAGGCGAGTGGAACTACTTTCTTTCGCCTGGGGGTCATTGCTTGTTGGCTTGGATCTAGAATAAGGGCCTAGGTATTAATAAACACTTCTACGTACGTTCATACGCTTTAGCGCATAAGTGGTAGCACCTCATACAGTTGTATACGTTTGTTTAGAAGGAGGGCGAATCGGACGGGATATGCAGATTAATACAACGTCGCGGCGTTATCGTCGTAACCGGAGAGAATACAGCGCGAAAGGGGAAGGCATGCGGGCGAGGGGAGACTGATGAGGGTATAAACACTGCCTCTTGGAGCGTCGACAGAGGGGTACAGCGCTGGACCTGAGCGTTCAGGCTCTTGCGAAAATGGCTTCGATGCAATCAATCATCACTTGACCATCGAACGGCTTGCTGAGGAAACCCACAGCGCCGGCATCCTCTGCACGCCTGCGCACAGTCTCCTCGGGGTAAGCCGTGATCAAGATCATGGGGATGTCCTGCCCGTTATTAATGAGTTCATCCAGCAGTTCCAGGCCTGTCATTCCAGGCATCTGCACATCTGAGATCAGGCAGTCGGTGTCGTCGCGATGCGTGGACGCCAAAAAGTCTTCAGCGGAGGCAAAAAGACAGGGTTTGTAGCCCAACGAACGCACAAGGCTGCTCAACGCGATGCGACCGGACGCGTCGTCATCAACAATGGAAATCACAGGTACTTTGCTCATGGTGTGCATCCTTATGCAGAGGCGGCGTCGATATTTGCCTCTTCGATTAATCCCACTGTAAGCGGCCATTCCTTTGAAAGAAATAATACACACGTATGTGCTTCTCAGCGTTTCTCTCCAATACCTAACGACTCGGCCATTCGAACCAAATCGGCAAACGACTTTGCCTGCATTTTTTTCATGGCATGACCGCGGTGGATCTTTACCGTGATTTCACTCAGGTTCATCTCGCTGGCTATTTGTTTGTTCATCAAACCCCGGGCGGCATAAGCCATGACTTCACGTTCCCGAGCCGTCAGCAATTGATAGCAGGCGTGCAACCCGGAGTCCTGTTTGCGGAGTTCTCGACGGGAGGCATCCGTGCGGTGCGCCGCGGATACCGCATCCAGCAAGTCCTGATCGCGGAAAGGTTTGACAAGAAAATCCAGAGCCCCCGCTTTCATTGCTTTCACTGACATTGCGATGTCGCCATGCCCCGTCATGAAGATGATGGGCAAATTGATGTTCGCCTCGATCAACTGACGCTGAAAATCCAGGCCACTTGATCCTTGCAGACGCACATCCAGCACCAGGCAGCTAGGTGCGTCCGGATCCGGTCGCTCGAGAAACTCTGCCGCAGAGGAGAATGTTTCGACGCGGACGCCCACTGAGCGGAACAGGCTGGCCAAGGCTTCGCGCATGGAGGCTTCATCGTCGACGACAAAGACGATTGGCGAAGTGTCGGTAGAACGATGGGGTGAAGTATCTCGGTTCAAGGTTGCTCCCACGGACTTATCGGTAATGACAAATGAAAAACGGCGCCATCTCCCGGTTCTGAGGTTGCCCAGATCCGGCCACCATGAGCCTCGATAATCGATCTGCAAATGGACAGCCCCATGCCCATTCCTTCCGGTTTTGTCGTATAGAAGGCCATAAACAACAGGGGCATACGATCGGCGGCAATGCCCGGGCCGCTGTCTTTGATCTCAAAAGAGATCGAGCCGGCGTCGGAATTCAGCAGGCGAAGGCGCAGGGCGCGACGCTTGATCTTTGCGTTGACCATTGCCTGCATGCCGTTCATGAGCAAATTGATGATGACCTGCTGCAGCTGGACTCGGTCGCCGGTCACCGAGACGGACTCAAGTTCAAAACCACGCTCCAGCTCCACCTTGTTGCGCTTGAGTTCCCTGTCGACGAGGGCCAGAGACTCATCGATGATTTCGACCAGGTTCAACGCGGCTTTCTGCGGTTCTGCTTTGCGAGCCATGGCCCGGATTCGCCGAATCACTTCACTCGCCCGGTGCGTTTCACTGACCATCCGTTCGATTGCGCTGCGTACTTCCCCTATATTAGGCGTGTCGCGGTTCAACCAACGCAGGCCGGCGGTGCCATTGGTGGCGACCGCCGCCAATGGCTGGTTGACTTCATGAGCGATGGATGCGGCGAGTTCGCCAAGCGTCGCAACCCGGCTGAAGTGAGCAAGCTGGGCTTCTGATCGGTGCAGTGCTTCCTCAGCCATCCTTGTGTCCGTAACGTCCATCAGTGCACCCACATATTCGCTGCCTTCGTCTCCATCCTTCACGCGCTGAGCCAACATCTGCAGGTGCTTGATCCGACCGTCAGCCATTGAAAGCCGATATTCCGTCTTGATGTAGGGATCTTTCTGCCAGGCCTTTTTGATGGCTGATTTGACGATCTCAATGTCGTCCGGGTGGGTTTTTTCCAGAATGCTGGTCAGTATGGGGAGTTCATCGGCATCGAATTCGAATATCCGCCGTGCTTCTTTTGACCAGTACATTTCACCGCTGGGGATTTTGAGACCAATGCTTCCCGTCTGGCTCAACCACTGTGCACCCGCGAGGAACGCCTCGCTGCGCTGGAGGGCTTCGATCGCTCGCTTGCGGTCGGAAATATCGTTGTGAGTGGCGAGAATGGCTTTCGGTTGATTGTCGGCTCCCCGCGACAACGAGCACCGGCTCACCACCGTCACGCAGGCTCCGTCGCGACAATGCTCGATCACTTCACCCTCCCAATGACCCGTCTCAAGAAGGCAAGTCATCATTTGGTCCCAGGTGGTCATCAGTTGGGGATTCAAGAGTGCGCGAAAGTCTTGACCCACTGCTTGAGATGTTGTCCAGCCATACAGCGCCTCGGCCCCTGCGCTCCATTTGGTGATGATGTGGTTCATGTCTCTCACGATGATTGCGTCATGGGTCTGTGCCAGCAGCCTTACCTGCTCCTGCAATTCATCGGTGGCGGATTTATTCTTGAGCGCCAGCACAGTCGTGATGCCGATCGCAGAGAGGCTGACGAGAAAACGCGCGAAACTGCCATCGTATAACTCAAAGCCGTGGCCTATCAGAAAAGCAGTCAGCGTCAGGCCGATGCAAACAAACGACACGCCTATGACGCCCCGTCTGGAGAACAGGTTGACAGAAATGAGTATGACGGCGACGTAGAGCACCGCAATCGCAACGTGGATGGAACTCGCGATGTCGATAACGAAGATGGCGCTTGAGAGAGCAACTGCCCCAAGCCGCTTTAGCTGGACGGAATTGACAAAAGAGCGGGACAACAATCTAACAGCCAGCGTCGGTTCAGTTATGATTTTCATCAATGCTCAGGCCTGCGGTGTCCGCAATTCACTACCGATAACCGTTTAAATCTTAGTCGGTAAAATCAGGACTCGCTAAACCGTTCGCCGGCGTCTGGATCGGTATCTCTAACTTGAGCAGTTGTCGTGTTGATAAAACATTCCACGGGACAAAATGCTGAAATCGTAAAAGTGCCGATTATTGTGAGTTAAGCGATGAGACCCGCTTTTTGGCAAAAAATCTGGCGCAGCACGCGCAACGGGCAGTGAATGTATTCGATCACCTGAGCGCTGTAGCTGGTGCCATTAATGCACCAGTTGCAAAAATGTTCGCAGTTGTTCGAGAGTATTTTGTACTGTGCCTCACCAATTCTTGAACAGGCGCGAACGACGATCTCATCGTTCGAAAAAGCAGGCTGGTCTTGATAAATCCAGATTGAACTCCCGTGGGCAAATTGATGGAGATCGGTGACTTCAATAGGGCCGGCCCGCAGGGATCCGCTTAATCCCGAGTAATGCGCCACCTTTCCGTTACCCAGGTAGATGCCGTGATGGACGTAGAATTTGCGTGGACTTATCAAATGGGATCCAGCGGGGATCAGGTCACGCCCCACTTCAACCCGTGTCAGCTTGGTAGGGGTGCTGTGATGCGTCGATGAAAGACCGCTCCCGGGCACACAGACATGCATTTCATTTTCAGAGGACTCGTTGCTCACGCAGGACGCAGGATTCACGTCGACCAAAGCAGACGTGAAGAACAGTGAAGACAATTTGCGGGTGATATCTGCGAGCCGCATGTTCATGACGAAACCCTCCATAACCTTAGAGAAAATCATATCTTTCAGGGGCTGGAGAAGCAGTCGTGCGCAGGTTTAGTCAGTTAGTCAGTCCATATGCGGCGCTCATACCTCTGTATGTATGGCCAGAGAATGGATGACAGCAGGCGGGGATTTCAGCAACCGTGCCCGGGTGCTAGAACTGATATACCGGAACAACGTGGCCGTTGTCTCATGTTGCGGTCAACTGCCAGGACGGGTTGGACAGTTTCCGGATAAGGAAATCAAACAGAACGTCTATCTTTGCCGGGCGGGTACGTGCCGAGGGCGTCACCAAGTACACGCCGCCCAGCTGCATTGACCAATCCGGTAGCACTCTTTGCAACCGACCGTCCCTCAAGTACTCGCTGGCGACGAATTCGGGCAGTTCAGCAATCGCAATACCTGAGAGTAACGCCGGGACGAGGGCATCCACATTGGTGACACGCAGAGAGCCCGTCGGCGTGACACTCACTTCGGTTCCCGCTTTGTCGTGCAACCGCCATACATCATTCTGGGCCCGATACGCGTAGCCAAGACAGTTTCGGCTCTCCAGATCCTGGGGGCGCTCAGGATGGCCGAAACGTTCCAGATAGGCTGGAGACGCAACAAGGTATCGGGAAACCGGAGCGAGTCGTCGAGCGACCAATGAGGAGTCAGGCAGCACGGCAATTCTGATTGCGGCATCAAAACCATCGCCAATCAGGTCGACAGAGGCGTCAGCGAGATGCAGGTCGATTGAGACTTCAGGATAGGCTTGGAGAAATTCCGGGAGGATAGGGGCGACCCATTTGAGTCCGAATGTCATCGGGATCGCCAGGCGCACCAGACCTTTCGGTTGTGACGACAGCTCCCGCGCCATGCCTTCGGTCTCTTCTGCGTCCCGATACAGCTGGCTGGCGCTCTCCGCGATGCTGCGACCGAACTCAGTCAATGCCAGTTGACGTGAGGTACGGTTCAGCAGTCGAGCCCCCAATCTGTCTTCAAGTCGGCTGACGCCGCGGGATACCGTTGCGACGGAAACGCCCATCACCCGCGCTGCGGCTGCGAAGGAGCGCTCTTCTGCGACCTTCGCAAACATCGCCAAGCCTTCAAAATCGGGCATCTTCGACATCGACATTTCTGCAATCATGGTTTGCAATCAATTCTATTTCGAAGGTGGTGCCATGTCGATAATCTTCAGGCACGCGCTTCCTGCGCTCAATTGAGGAAATGAAGATGTCACGTAAACTTGAAGGCAAAGTCGCCATTGTGACCGGTGGATCCACCGGGATTGGTTTGGCGACGGCTATTCAGTTTGCCAAGGAAGGCGCCTATGTCTACATCACCGGCCGACGTCAGGCTGAGCTGGACAGGGCGGTGCTGGAAATTGGCAACGCGAAAGGCGTTCGTGTCGACTCGTCCAAGCTCTCGGAACTGGATGCGCTCTATGCCCAGGTCAAGGCTGAAAAAGGCCAGATCGACGTGCTGTTTGTCAATGCGGGCGGCGGATCGTTGCTGTCCCTGGAGAAGGTGACTGAGGAACACTTCGACGACACCTTCGGACGTAACGTCAAAGGTGTGCTGTTCACTGTTCAGAAGGCATTGCCACTGCTCGCAAAAGGCGCCTCCGTGATTCTCACCGGTTCTACGGCCGCAAGCGGCGGTACTCCGGACTTTAGCGTGTACGCAGCTTCGAAAGCTGCGGTTCGGTCTTTTGCCCGTAACTGGATTCTAGATCTGAAAGGTCGCGATATTCGAATCAACACCCTTAGCCCCGGTCCGATCGAAACACCAGGTCTTGTAGAGTTGGCGGGGCCAGACAAGGCTCACCAGCAGGGCTTGCTTGATCACTTCGCGTCGCTGATCCCTCTGGGCCGAGTAGGGCGTCCGGAAGAAGTGGCCAAAGCCGCTGTGTTCCTGGCTTCCGACGACTCGAGCTTCATCAACGGCAGCGAAATGTTCGTCGACGGCGGTATTGCCCAGATCTGATCGGCTGACGTTGGCCATCCGAGATCTGTCGGTCTCGTGGATATTTGTAATACAACGCTTGATGAGGCGTTACCGCTTCATCAAGCGCCATTTACATGCCGTCATGGGTCGATGAAGGCGCACACTATCCGGCCAGGCGCTTCAAATTGCCCCGCGCAAGGTTTGTGAGGGTTTTCAAGGTCATGGCGAACAATAGCAATGTCACGCCTATCAGGAGCACGATTGCGACTGAGTCGGTGAATACGTTGGAAGTGTGTTGAGCGTATCTCAGCGCGCAGATCGCTGCTCCCGCTGAGGGAAAGCTTACCGCCGACCAAGAAATGCGAAATGGGCAGCAGATCGCCAGATACCGTATTCGGCCGATCACCACGGACAGCATGAAAATGGTGAGCACATAAAGGGCGCTCGCGAAGCGATCGACAGTGCCAGTGATGTTGACGTACGCCGAAAATCCAAGGGCGAATGGTGCCACGAGAATCATCAGTGACGGTTGAAGTGAATCCGGCAGAGGCTCTTCGAACAACAGCCGTGACATGACCAACGTGAACAATGGGACTGCGAAGAACAGGCCCAGGCCAAGGGAGAAGGTCAGCAACTCTTCCTGTCCATGTATCTGCAGGGTCGGGACCGACAGCGGTATGTCAATCAGGCCGACCATCGGGACAATCCAGGCCGGCGTTGCGTGCCCAGGCTGCTGACGGCTGCCGAGCCATCGCGAGATGATGACCCACGCGAATACAATCATTCCGAGCGTGCCGGCCACCCAAATCCATCTGGCCAGCCGAAGGCTGTATTCGGCGATCGGCATCGGGATTAATAACAAACTAATGAAGAAGGTGCCGAACAGATTTCCAGCGATAGGATGCTGAAATTCGGCTTTGACCGCGTCAAACCCCGTCGCCGCCTTGATCGCATACCCCGTTCCCATAAGGATGAATATAACGATCGCAAGCCCTCCAATGAGCTGGCCTATCCATAGGGGCGTGCCATACAGGCCATGAGCGAGGTTCCACGCTGACGCAAGACCGGTTATCCCCATGACTGATCCGAAAAGCGCAACAGGCAGATAGCTGAGGGTTCCCTCATGGGTGGATGCGAGCGGGGTGCCGTAAGCAACGATGGATTCATCGGAACGGAGTGGGCGGGGCGTATTGCTGCTCAATTTGGCGCACCCTCCATTGGGGTATTCACCATGGGTTCTCAATACGGTACCGGGGCTGACGTGACGGCCCCGGTGATCTCAACCTTTACGCCCCGACTATTATTGTGGAGGCGTTGTCTTGAAGCTCGGCAAATCTTGAATCGTTGCCCACCAATCGTGGAACCCGTCCACTGCGAATACCGTTTCTGCGTCCGGTGTCATTGCCAGATAGGCGCACGCTGGAGCGAGGTATAAGTCGCCAATCGACAAGGATTTTCCGGCAATGAAAGGGTCGCTGCCTTTAAGTTTCATCACTTCTGTCAGGACGAGTTTTGAGCCCTCAATGCTTTTTCGTAACGATTCGTCATTCTGGCCCCCGATGAAATCGGGGAACAGATAGTAACCGAACACCGAGGCCATGGAGCCATAGCCGTAGGAGTCATAGATCGCCTGTGCCATTTGGCTTCGAGCGCGATCGCGTGGGGTGTCCGGCGTGAGTGATGGGCCGGGCAAGACCGCATCGAGATAGCTCATGATTGCGCTGGTTTCAATCACCCTGAACCCGTCATGCTCGACAACAGGGACTTTCCCGAAGGCATGCCGTTTGAGGTGTTCGGGATGATGCGGTTCGCCTTTCATAACGTTGACCTGCAACTGGTCGAAATTCGCGCCTTTCTCCCTGAGCAGCATTTTCACGGTACGTACATAGGGACTGGCGTCAAAACCGTAAAGAGTGAGGCCCATGACGATTGCTCCAATTGAGTAAGTTGATTACCGGGTGCTGGCATCGAAATGCTGTCCTGCCAAGCTGGCCAGTTTATCGGGTGATGATGTAACGCTTACGATGGCCGCAACGCTTACCGCCACGACAGGTCGACACGTCAAGGAATTTCCTGATTGCGTGACCTTGGAAGGCAAGCCCATTTACTGTAGCGCAAGCCATTTTATAAACATCCCGACAGAGCAAAATAAAGTGTCATGTGCAATGAGCCAGAGGCGTTATTGCCGCGTCATAACCGGATGGCTTTAATGACGCAGCTTTTAAGCCTGTCGAGATTATTCCGTCGCGCAAAACAAACTAAGCTCATATTGAGTTATTCATCAGCTAACCCGATTGAAGTGCGCACGCCTGTTGGATCAATGAACGCGCAATGCCAGAGGCGTTCATCCGTATCATGAGGTGAGTTTCCGTTGGTCTGAACCGATTCAATCTCTCTAACGCGCGATCATGCCATTGTTTCTGATGATCTAGAATTTTGGACGAGCGCTTTAGTGAGTCCTATGCTAACGACGCTTTAAGTGCTTACGTTTCTCGGTTTTGCCAGCATACGCAGCGCAGGTAAACCCGACTTGGTACCCACCGTATCACCCAGAGGGTTACGCCGTGACCACGCCTTCCAGTGCTCTCGATTATTTCTATTGGCCCACGCCTAATGGTCAGAAGGTTGCGATCTTCCTTGAAGAGTCGGGATTACCGTTTACCGCTCATCCAGTCAATATCAGCAAAGGGGAGCAGTTCGCCGCTGAATTCACGCGCATTTCGCCCAATCAGCGCATTCCGGCGTTAGTGGACTCTGAGGCTGGTGTGTCGATCTTTGAATCGGGCGCTATCCTTTTGTACCTTGCCCAGCGAAGCGGCCAATTCTTGCCGACCGACGTCCACGGTTCGACGGAGGTCCTTCAGTGGCTGTTCTGGCAGGCAGCAAACCTGGGCCCCATCCTTGGGCAGACGGTCTATTTTCTGAACTATGCGCCCGAGCACTTGCCTGCACCTGTCGCTCGGTTCCGCAAGGAAACGGTGCGGCTTTATACCGTGCTGGAGCACCAGTTGGCTGAGCGTGACTTTGTAGCGGGGACGTATTCGATTGCCGACATGGCGATTTATCCGTGGGTCCTTCAGTACGACAAGCAGGGGATGACCCTGGATGATTTCCCCAACGTGGCTGCATGGTTGATGAAAATAGGGGAGCGTTCCGCTGTGATTCGTGCCTACGAGAAAGGCGAGCAAATACGCCCATCCGGGCAGACAGACGCTGACAGAACCAACCTTTACAAACTTGAATGAGGCACGTTGGTCGATAGGAAGAAATGCCCATACATGACAGCGATGCAGTATGGGCAGTTTTTCGTGATGTACATGTCTGGTCTAGGCCTTATGCTCGATGCACATGCAGCGCGCACTCGTCAGGCTGCAGCTTTACCGGGGCGCGCCTGCACCGCGCAGGTTGCGGGGTGCTCAACCAACGACTTGAAGCTGCGGCCGTCTGCATCCAGGGCATCGATCGATCCCGTCTCGATGTCGTACACCCAGCCATGCAGATTCACGGCGCCTTTTTCCTGAGCCAGGCGGACGCTTGGGTGAGTTTGAATATTCGCAAGCTGTGCGATGACATTCTCCCGCACCATCGAACTTACCTTCGCCGCTTCACTGATGTGCGACCTGGATTCGTTAATGACCTTGGCAGACTCAGCATGCTCCAACCAGCCAGCGACCGCCGGTAAATGGTCCATGCACTTGCACTTTGCAACCGCCGTCATCGCACCACAATCAGAGTGTCCACAGATGACGATATCGGTCACGCCCAGCACTGCGACTGCATATTCGACGGTGGCGGACACACCACCCGGGTGAGGGCTGTAGGAGGGCACGATGTTGCCCGCATTACGGATCACGAAAAGTTCGCCGGGTTCCTGCTGTGTCAGGAGTTCGGGTACAACCCGGCTATCAGAACACGTAATGAACAGAGTCCCTGGGTGCTGGGTGGTAGCCAGATGTTTGAACAGGTCTGTGCGTTGTGGAAATGCTTCTTTCTGAAACTTCAAAAAACCGTCAATAAGTGCTTTCATTTTTTAACGCCTGCGAATGGGACAATGAATTGAGAGATTAATTAGTGCAGCCTTCGCCCATCACGTCGTATTCCAGGACGTGAATACCGCCTTGCGAGTCTTTGTAAGTCATCTGTACAGGCGTTGGAGCGCAAACGCTGGCGGCAGGCGTTACGTTTACGACATGAGCGATATCCAGATGCATACCGTAAGTGTAGTGGACGACGTCCGGAGTGGCGGGCGCTTCTTGGGCGAACGCGGCTGCTGAAGAAGTAAGGGACAACGCCAAAAGCAGAAATTTTTTCATGGGGATTCCTCCATTCAAATTTGGTGTTTGGTCAGCAATGAATTAAGTGTGAAAAGCAGGCCTGCGTTGGCGCAGGCCGAATTAACTTTCCGGATGCATCCTTAGAAAGGACGCAGTGGCAGGAACTTGCCGTCTAGTGTAATAACTGCACGGTGGCCACCTTCTGGATCTTCAACTTTCTTCATGTCCAGTTTGAAGTTAATCGCGCTGATGATCCCGTCGCCGAATTGCTCGTGTACCAGCGCTTTCAGGGTGGTGCCGTAGATCTGAATCATCTCGTAGAAGCGGTAGATGGTCGGATCAGTGGGCACACCGGACAAGCTGCCGCGCAGCGGGATGATTTGAAGGCGGGCCACCGAATCAGCGTCCAGTTCAAGTTTGTCGCCAATCACTTTTGCTGCGCTGGCGGGCAGAGGATGCTGGCCGAGCAGGGCTGCGGTGACGTAGGCGAGGCCCAGGCCGGTGCCGTCAGTTAGATCCTGCCATGACAGGTTTTTACGAGCCTTGGCATCCAGAACTTTGGTGGTCAATTCAAGGCTAGTATCGTTGTAGGCGTGAGACTGTTGCATGGTGTTACCTCTATCAGTTTGGTTGGTTCGGTCGGTGTTGCTTCGTGTGAGGCAATCATCTTCCGATCCGTTGATAGCGTCCAAGACCGATATGCAATGCACTGCATAAGTACTACCAATAGATGCCAAGGGAGCGTTTATGGACGCGCGCAATCCAGACTGTCTGATGTTGATACCCAATGGTTACCCGGTGTGGATTGACGTTCCGCAGGCGAGCGTTGGCGGCACGGCTACAGCGATGCGTTTCGTCTTGCCCGTGCGCGCTCATAACCTCCCACTTTTGCATCGCAAGGAAACCAAGCTGGTAGTCGCACTCAGTGGCGAGCTGGAAATACGTACCGGGGACGGGCAAATAGCGTTCCTTGGACACGGCGATGCATTAAGGCTGGAGGCGGGGACAGCTCATCGAATCCACCAATATGGTGAGGCATCCAGCACGGTAGGGGTGGTGCTTTGGCCGGGGGGTGTCGAGCAAGCGTTTCGAGAAATCGCTGACGCAGCGCGGCAAGTGCCTTTCCTGCGCAGCGATATGGTTGAGATTCTCGATCGCTATGACGTGGTTTGGACCGTATCCTTCAAGCCGCCACAGGCCGAGAGTGAAAGGCTTTTTGGAACGGCCTTTCCAGGGTGGCTTCGCGAGTTACCGAGGGAAGCGGCGGCGCTGCTGCAATCGAGATGGGGAGAGGCATACGCCCTTGGTAGTGCATGAAGAGGAAGAAGTCCCTTTGCGCGCAAAGCAGGGTTCAGTCACATGATCCACGCATTCAACGGCTGCGGCCCAGCCAAGGCGCTGATCTCACAACGTGAAATATCCGGGTCTAGCAATTATCGGATATTGCATTTGTTGGAACGCACACCTCATTTGCCAGGCTTGCGTATTTCTGAGGCTAACCAGGCGTTCAAGGCCGGCTGCAGTATTGCCTTTCTAAGGGTAGATCACGCGCTTTTGAGGGTTTCCAGTCCTCCCAAACCCCTTGAAAGGCCTGTTGATATAGCCTGAAGCCCTTATATAACGTGGCTTCCAGGGCTTTTGGCGGGTTTATGCGAACACTGATACGCCGTGATCCGTCATTCCAGTCGGGGAAATCCGGCGGCATGGGCGCTTGAATTTGATGGCGTTAGCTCGCAGAACCTCAGCGGCATGTCCCGCACGATTTCGTCGCTGCGAACAGGCATGCCTGTAAATCAAGTCTGACCCAGACGCCGTGGACGTCACGCAGCGCGTTGGTGATTGAGCTGATTGGGTTTGCAGTGGTCGATGGGTCTGAGGGTGGGTATTCAGCGTTTCGTATTGCTGCGGATGAGATGGTGCTGATTGGTGTTGTGCACGATAGCGTGAATTATCCGACAGTGAGCGCAGGAAGCGGACGGGGATCACGGGATCGAGGCATGGATAGATCAATGATTGATGATGAGGCTGATAATAGTCCTCGGAACTAAAACGCGGGACGGCCGAACGTGGAAGAAAAATGTCGGTTTTTCATAGAGATATATCAATAATCTGCAAATGATTTTTAGTCGACGTTCAATGAATTACTTCCTTGAACTGGAAGTAATTTGTTGGACGGGGAGGAGAAGGAACTAATTTTTGGTCCTTAGACGCCGGTATCGTTAGGAAAAGGTTTCGCCGACCGAGCCCGCAATCTACCGGTCCCATTAGAAATCAGACGGTATTGATGGCAGGGGCAGCACTCGAGAAATTTGCTTGGCCCCGCGATTTCTCAGCAAATGGGCGTTCTCCCGCGAGCTCCCACAACTCAGTATTCATTCGGAACGTTGGATCTGCTAGGTGACTGCTTTTGGCTGTGCCGTCACTCAGCGGAGCGCCTCAAACGATTACTCGATTGAGCGTTTACACGTCGCTGCATAAGGGTATGTTGAAGAAACTCACCAGAGCGAGAGAATTGGCGCCATGGATAAAGGACATGAGCTACTTCAAGGGAATGCTTCGTCTCAGATTTCAGACGCCAGATTGGTCTGCCGTGGCTGGTCGGCAGGACAGAGTTTGATGGATGCGGAGTAGGCGTTTCTACACAGAGAGGACTGCCAACACTGTCATCCGGAATCCGAGTTCCGTGAAAAGCGCTCCACGAAATGCTGGACAGCATTAGAGGGTAGGGCTTCTCCTCGCACTTGGCCTCTCAAGAGCAGCGGCTGCTTCTGTTGCGAGCACTACATCGAGACTCCGATAAAAAAGGTTGATATGTCGCGACCAAGGAATTTGCAACGCGACCTGGTTGCAGAAATTTCACTGTAATAACCAGAGCGCCACGTTGCTAACTGCGACTGTCCTCATACCGATTCGCTGCGCGACAGCAGACAGCATAAAATTGCGGTATCTCACCCATCCAAACTATAATTTTGCGTGACGTGAAGAAGAGGGGAGTAAATTTTTAGGATAGGACATCGTCAGTTTCTGGCCACGCTCTTCATATGGGAGCTCTTATAAGCGCGTTCTGGAGCGCTGCGTTCTGCTGACGAAGATTAGAGTTGTCGTCCCTAAGAATATCCATAGCCTCACCTATACTCTGAAGTCTCCCTTTGAGCTCTGCTATATCCTGAGCTGCTTTACTCTTGAGAACTCTCAGCTGTTCTAGAATCTGATTCGCTTGGCGGAGCTCTTTTTGAAGATGTTCGGCTTTACGCCGCTCTTCATCGCGGATTCGGGCAGTTTCCATCATCAGATGGTTTTCCGTGTGCTCAAGATGCCTTGCGGCATCTTCATGTGCGCTGGAAGCTATTGCTGAAGCCTGAATCAATTGTTGATGCAAGCGCTGTACCTCACCTAAATGGAGCTCCTGTATAAACTCAACTTGGGCGCGATGAAGACAGTCAAGTCGATCAGTGTCATCGTGATGAGTCTGCGCTGCAATGCTGTGTTCTTTCAGCAAGATATCGTATTTTTCCTTCCAGTCGCGAACGCCTGAACTTAAGTGTTCAACATGCTCACCTAGTCGAGCATTTATAACGCGCAACTCCACGATTTCCTCGTCCCGTGTGAGAAGGGCCGCAACAAGATTGCTGTTTCTGAGCTGGACAGCTAGTTGTGCATTTTCTGTCATTTGGAGGTCAGAGTCGGACTTCTGTAATTTGCCCTGCAAGGCAACAGAGGCGGACTCAAGTGCTATTTGCCAGAGTTGGTCTATCTGGAGGCACAGCGTCTCGGGGATAGAGGGTCTATGTAACCGGGCGCTTATAGCAGGACCCGCAAATGACCAGAACCTTTTTATTTCATCCTGCACCAGATTGGGCGAGGCCTTTATTCCGTGGCGCTCGAAAATCAAATCACGCAGCGCGGACTGCCGGATCTCAAGGCCTTGCTCCAATAATTCTTGGGCATACGTGTGTATGAGTACTCGAGTTTTAGCCCGCCCCCCCTTTGCATCTGCGCTATTCATGATCTACTGCATTGTCAAAATTTATCACATTGATTGTGGAACATGGATTGAAGCTAAAATATCGCCTCGAAAAATCACAATTTAAAGACTGCGTTGAAATTTCCATCATGGTAGCAAAACCACTTAAATTGGGGGAAGCAATCATGGCGCGATGGGCAGTCTCAGAGTGACGCTCCCACGCAACAGCATTTGATCTTCGATCGGAATGTATTTTGCGACACTTTCTACCGAGCTGTTGCCAGCGAGGGTATTTACCAGTACCAAATTTCCAGTCTCAGCCGCGAGGTGGCTGAAACATGAGTGGCGTAACCAATGAGTGGACGCGGATTCAAGACTCAGCGCCAATTCGGGTAGGTCGCGGTCCCGCGCCAGCGACGCAGCCTTCTTCATGACCCGCTTCATGGCGGTAAGCACAGTAGCATTATGGGCTCGCTTTAAGCTGCTGTTGGCGGCCAAAAGCAACGGAGTTTCGTCATTTTCCGCTACAGTAGGCGACAATCCAAATTCAATTCGGTATCGAATTAAAGCGGAGTAAAGCTGCGAATTAATGGGCACCCGACGCAGCTTGCTTCGCCTGCCAATGATCTGAAGCCAGCACTCGTTAGCACCAGTTTCCTGAATGCTGTTCATATTCGCATTTGTTGCTTCAAATGTGCGGATACCTGTCAGATAGAACAGCGATACCATGAACAGATCCCGCGCCACCAACCTTTTATTCGTCGAATCCCTAGCGGCCTCGAGCATCAGTTGAATCCCGGAGATGGGAAGTTGGCGAAGTATGACTGGGAGGTGGATGAGCTCAGGTTTTTTGATCAGACGAAATGGATTTTCGATGCAGCATCCCCGTTCAATCATCCAAGTATACAACCCTCCAAGCTGGATGAGTGCGAGTCGTCGGGAGCTTGCGCTCAAGGGGCCGGCGAAGGGGCGCCATTCTGGATGAGAACGGGGGCGTTTGGTTGTGGATATCCAAAAATCTCTTGGCTGAGGATCCGACAGGAAAGTTGTATAGGCCTGAGCGTCTTCAACCGAGATTTCACGAAGATGCTTTCCGAGCATGTACCTAGCCCACAGTGCAAAGCGATCGGCTTCCTTACGCATTACCCTCAACGACTTTGCACAGGATGCTCTAGCCGCCCCCCACCTGAGGATCAATTGCTCATCACTGAGGTGTTCAGCATCACGCTTTTGTTGATCTTCGATATTCTTTTTCATCAACTGCGTCTCGGTATAGTCAACAGCTAAATGTCATAGGTTTATAAGGCGTAGGAGCGGATCGCAAATTTACATATTAGATCATTCGGCATCCCACGCAAGAGTGTGCTGGCCCTGTCGATGAACGGCGCATACTTCAATAAAGTTGACGCGCGCAACATCAATGATTGTTTTATTTTTAACTCTTATTGCTACGTGTGACGAATCGAAGTCGCAAGCGCTGCCGTATTAATACGTGTTTCGTATTTCTGTCAGCGCATTGAGCTAGGAAATAATTTATTCGTGTTCCGGAGGTTTTTGCTGTGTCTAATAAGCAAAAAATCTATCGACGAATGATGGATCCGTTATTGTTGAGTGCAGGCAGACAAAATCTGCGGGTGACGATAATGAAATCGAATGTAACGCCAAAAAACGCCATGCGTCGGCGCATTCTCGAGGCAGCCCGAACTCGAGGCGGGGCGACCGGTAATTTGTGGTGTGCGTGGAGCGAAAAGAGCCGTGCAAGTCTAGTGTTGCCATCGGATATTGCCCTTATCTACTGGCTAGCGCACTTAGAAATAGACCCCGATGTAGAATCGTTTCGTCTTGGGACCGCAGTCGACAATTTTGACTTTTCAATAAATAGGCGGTCAACAGGACCTTCCAAAGTGATAATCAGTGATCGAAGAACTCGTGAGGCTGTTACACAGGGTGTTATCTGCGTTCCGCATAGCGAAGTCCTGGCTAAGTCAGCTTTAGCTGTAAAGCTTATGAAGCCGATTGCGTTTGCTGCAGCTATTGCTCACAAGGAGTGCCTTGCTGCTGCAAACGCAGTACGTGCCCTCACCTCGGCCCAAAAAAAAGGTGTGCTAAACGATGTTTTGGATGGCTTACCAAACTTTGATCCTTCGGAGGTTTGCGGGGTATTCATGCGGCAGACAATTAAGGGCTTCTTAGAGGTGGATCTAGCAGATGGACCGTTTGGCCATCGGACGCCGTGGATGTGCCGGTCACTGCCGGAATCCGCTTACTGAGACGCTGGTTATGTCACTCAAGGGATCAGCGTTTGGAACATTCGATGACTGGCATAAGCCCGATTTAACCGGATTGTCAGATTATGAGTTGGACCAGTATCAGCGAAAGTATGAAGCGATGCGGCTTTACTGTTCAAACGCTACCATCAAGGAAATTAAGGATTGCACGGGCATAAGTAAGACCACTGTTTACTACTACTTACGCCGCTGTATGGAATGCGCGCCGGATGGTAGCTTGTGGGGATGCCGCGCACTGATTCCCCATCTCTTTATACATGGTTATAAACGTACCCTTCCCGCAAGGCGTAAGCTTTCGGAAGCAAAAGGCGGATTTTCCGGGATGCTGAGGCAGACCTTTGAGAAATTCCCGGGGTTGGAGGCGGATTTCATTAAACTCATCAAAGCATCGGTAACACCGAACAGTGTTAAGGAGTTCAGAAAGAGATCGTTTTCGTATCATAGAGATTTTCTCAAGTTGCTCGAGAAGTACGGTGCAAATGGTCATGAATGGCCATTCAATACTAAACATTTGGGTCTGCGTACGATATCTAAGTTTGTACAGGAGACGAAAAATAACCTGCATAACCTCTTTATAAAATTTGAGGGTGAAAGCGCAGCAAAAGCACATCTCGCTGTCGGGAGGTCAGCTAGACCTGCGTTGAAATTTACCGAGCCTTTCGATGCGGTGGAAATCGATGGGTATCACTGGGACTGCCACTCGGCGGTCCGATTTAAAACGCCTGATGGCTTGTATGTGAATGTCGGGATTAGCCGGCTATGGGTGGTCCTGATGGTCGATGTAGCATCATTTGCAGTACTCGCTTACAAGTGCGTATTTACCAGCGAGCCTTCCGCGCAGGATGTGGTTGATGTAATGCGTTACTCCATTTGTGGGCAACCTCGTCCCGATCCGGTGATTGATGGCTTGGTTTATCCAGAAAACGGCGGGTTGCCAAATGCCGTAATAAATGAATGCAAAGGAGCTTTGTTTTCGGTAGCTAAGTTCGATGGGGCGTTGGCCCACTTGTCTGAAAAAGTAAGCAATTTTGCTCGGAAAGAGCTCGGTTTTTTTTGGACGCTTGGTCCCCCTGGACACTTTGAGCGACGCGCGCATGTTGAGCACTTGTTTGCGCTCTTTTCTCAGAATGTGTTTTGTCGCTTACCCAGCACCACCGGCCACGGTCCTGGGAATGGAAAAGCTCCCAACGCAGAGCAGATTGCCAAACGAATTCCTATTCTGGCGGAAGAAATATTACATTTGTTGGACGTTGAGATCGCTCAGTACAATGCCAGAATGAGCGAAGGGCTGTGTTTTTTATCTCCTCTCGACTATTTGAGGGAAAAGATGGCTAAGGACAATAATCACTTTTTGCCTAGAACGCTGGGACGTCGGTGTCAGTCCACCGAGGTTCTTCAAACTAAGAAACTTGTTACCGTTCGAGGCAATACGAAAGGCGGGCGACGCCCATACATTCAATTCATGCGGGTTCGTTATAGCAGTCCGCTTTTGGCTGATGGGTGGGGGTTGATTGGCAAAAAATTGACTATTTTTATTGATGAAGCTGATTTGCGGGCGATTACCGCTTATACCCCAGACGGGTTTCTCTTAGGAAGGCTCGTGGCACAGGGGAAGTGGGCGGATACAAAGCATGATCTCAAGACTCGTATGGCCATTAATACCAAAATGGCCGACCGTGCATTGCAGGTCGCGTCGGAACAGAATCCTGTCCAAGTGTACCTTGCTGCGCTCAGCGCCAGCAGCAAATCCGGTGGTGACATTAATGCGCGGGATGCGACTGAGGCTGCACGCGTGGCTAACGAAGCAGGTATTGAACTGCAAATGACGGAAGCACCAGCTTATATCGTCAAAGATTCTGGAAAAATGCTTGAGTACTCCGACTCACTCATAATAGGGAAGCCTATCCCTGACTTGAACGACGTTATCAATAAAAAAAGGCGTGGGTCATGAAAGAAGATCTAAAGGTGCCGGAAGTGGACCGTGAGCGCTTACTCGAAGATCATCCGGTGGTGACTACCCGTTATACGTTGATTACGCCAATGATCGCCAAGGCTTACTCAATTATACGTGAGCGTGTCTTTGCCAGGCACACAGGCACGTTCATGTATGCAAGGCCAAGAATGGGGAAGACCAGATGTGCGACCATCATTCGAGATCTGCTCGCCGCCGAGTTTCCCCGGAAATATATTTTATATCATACCTGCGATGGCGATAAGGCCGGCAGACTGGTCGGTGACTTAGTCACGGCTCTTAAACTCCCGACAAAGTCTAAGGAGCCTTATAACCAATTGAAGGAGAAATTCCTTCTCCATGTGATCGTTGAGCTTGAAGAGCGCAATGGCAATCATTTTGTTTTGATTCTAGATGAAAATCAAATGCTCACGATCGAAGCTTACACTGAGCTATCGGTTATTCATAACAAACTTGAAAGCCGTGGAATCAATATGACTACCTTAGGCTTTGGACAATCCGAAATCTTGGGAAAGCAAAACCTGTTGTTCTCGCTGGGCGCGACCAACCTGGTCGCGCGATTTTTGTGCGAGCCCATCAAATTTGTGGGATGCCTCACGGTGGAGGACTTCACTTCTATTTTGAATGAGTACGATTCCAACAAGGAGTATCCGTTGGATTCGGGATGCACTTACACGCAATTCTTCCTCCCGCTTGCCTATGCCGCTGGCTTCAGGTTGGCCGGAGCAGCCGGTTTGATTTGGGCTGCGCTTACCAATACGGCAGGCGATGCAGGTGCCGCTGCACTGCCGTTGGAGCATACTCTCCGAATGGTTGAAGACATTTTGATGCGTAGCCGACACGCCGATAATTCCGACTTTTCCATCTCGAATGAGACGGTCGCTGTCGCCATCAACAAGAGCCTGATTCTTGATTTTGTCATGATCATGCAACAAGCCCCTAAGCAGGTTTGATCCAGATGAAAATCATTTACGGTCAATTTAATTACCTACCATTTGAGTCATCTTGGGCAGTATTCATCAAGGCTGGCGGATTGAATCTCATCCCCCCCCACAGCCTGATTAAGACGTTTTCAGATCGTGCTGGCGCGCGCTACTGGGCTGCCACGGATATGAACAGCGCGAGACTAGCCAGCGGGTTGGGGCTTTCAAAGGCGGCAATCAGCCGTTGTTTCATTGATCACGTGACAAGCGGGACGCAGCGAGAGTCGGCCGCGTTCATTCGCCATTGTCCACAGTGCATAGCCGCAGGCTACCATTCGGTCTTTTTTTTGCTACACATTTTTAAGAGGTGCCCTTGGCATGATGAACTGCTGACGCACTGTAGAAGTTGTTCGCGTGCCTGCTCGCCAGGCGGGATGTCGATCCGGGCGCAAAACGAGGCATTCAACGCCAGCATCCGTTGCGGACATTTTGCCTTTTGCTCAACGGGCTCGGTGCGACTGAGCGTGATCACAGCTGATCAGTGGCACGCTTACGCCAGTTTGGGACTGGCATTGCAGAAGTGGTTCAATGCGGCCCGAAAAATAAATAGCCCGCTCATTGACTATGCCAGCTCGCTTTATGACGCAGCTTACCTGGGTGGGTCAGTCCCCACCAGGCAGGAGCAGATGATCAATTGCGGCTTGCAGCTGGCACTTTCCGCTGTCGGACCTATTCCAGCTTCTCAAGCCATCTCATCTACTCCGTTGCCGCCCCTTGAAGTAAATACGACCCCCTATAGGGCCGATGATGCAGTCTTTCAACCTGATCATGAAACTCTGTTTGCAATGTACCGCAGTGTTCGGCACTACCTCTACAAGCGATATGTCAGAGCGCATGCGGCCTGCTATCGATACTTGACAACGCTCACGACCCAAGGCTTGCACGCACTCGACAGCACATGTGCTTGTACGGCATCTGCAGCATTTCTGGCTTGGCGGCTCGCGTTGCGGTATGACTACGGGGAAGGGGGACCAATCAACCTGACGGCGCCCTCACATGCGATCTTGCCGACCACCCAACGGCAAATCATGGCGCTGTGGATTACGCATTTTTACGCCATCTGGTCCGGCATTGAGCGGACTAACGCGAGCTGCTCGATGGAGCGGGATCGTTTTTCAGTTGCGCTTTCTTCCAATGTCCCGCCACTGACCTTGGGCAATGAGGTCGTCTGTATCTGTGGTTACGCCCATTCCAGGCTTCTGCAACTCACTACTGTCCATGTCGACCCGCAATGGTTGGTCAGCCAGAGCGCTGAGCGTTGCCAAAAGCGCCGCAGTACTGCTGATCAGTCAAATGTCCGTGCGCGTGAAACGGTACAATTTTGGTCGTACCAACCGCACCCGGCGACCCTTTTACGCTTTTGGTACAACCCCTATGTCAAGATGTGTCGCAACTCGCCGGTTGTTGCGGCGGGATGACAGACCAGTCAGGCCGCGCGGTAGAGCGTTTGTTGATCGCGAAGCGGCGTCGCGCTATTCGCTGACTCTTCGTAGTGGCTACCGTTGGATAGATCGATCATAAATACCGGCCCTCCGCTACTCTCACGCCATTCGATTGCCTGTACCGGAACAATTGACCAGGTGCCCGAGCTGTCGTGACTGGGCATTACACTCATGACGCGAGTCACGGTCGCATCAGTTGGCAGAGTTTGTAAAAGCTGCCGAAAATGGTCCACGCAGGAAACCAACATCATCCGCTGAAAATCGAAGCTGTTATCCCATTGTGTTATGCACACATACAGCCAAGGTACGGCCAGCTCCTGTTCGATGATCGCCCAATGCCTGCTGCCATCAGGGAAATGCAGGCTACTGCGAAGTTCAGCGCCTGGATGAGTTACGAACATACAGGCTACCCCGCATCCAAAATGAACACTATAGATTGTAGTCCTTTAGTGTTCAATGCCGCTTCATCGTTCCTTTTGCAGGAGTCGCAAATGGAACTGAACGATGCTGTTGGCCAAGCTTTGCGCAATGCACGTCTTCGTACGGGCTACACTCAGGAGGATTTTGGCAACATCAGCAGTCGAACCTACATCAGTTCACTGGAGCGGGGGACGAAAGCGGTAACTGTTAACAAGCTGACCGCGATTGCCGATATGATGGGCGTGCACCCACTTAGCATCTTGGCTGAGGGTTTTGTGCTGCAATCGGGTCATGATTTGGACGAACTGCTGGCACGCGTAAAAGCCGAACTGTCTGGGGGGAAGTGACACTACCCGCATATGCCTCATGTCGCGGCTGGCGCAGTCGCAGCCAGCTGTCGCTTCTAGTCATGACCTAAGTCAGGTTCGGCACTGTCATGGTTCGGCTGCGCTTCCCGAGATAGTAGCTGGCTTGCAGGGCTTCCCAGGAGTGATCCTGCTTGGAAGTAGCTCATAACGGTGCTGATGCTCCTGTGCTCGGTCATCGCCATAACGTCACCAATAGGCACGGATTGCCGTCCAGCCTCGGTCACAAAACCTGAGCGAAGGCTATGTGCCGCCCAGTCACCCTCAAGGCAGGCCAATTTCGCTCGACGCTGGACGATCCTGGCCACTTGGTCAGCCGACAGCCCGCTTTTGCTGACCTTGCCACCTTTATATAACCGTCTGAACAACGGTCCAGACTTGGCCGGGGCGACCTCTAGCCATGCAGCCAATGCTTGTGCGGCTGGACCACGCAAAGGCTTTTCACGACGCACGCCGCCGGTATCAGTCTTGGTTGCTCCCAGTGTGTAGATCCAGGTGTCAGCGTCCAGTTGCCGCACATCGTTGATCGTCAAACCGACCACTTCTGAACGCCTCCGACCGCCACCGCTCCAGGCCAAGAGAAGCAGGGCGCGATCGCGGATGCCACGGACACCATCCGTGCACGACGCCAACATGGCCTGCAGCGGCTCAAGCACTACGGCCGTCTTTTTCCTGACCTCAAGACCCTGGCGGACTTGTGCCTTGCGTGCCTCGCGCAGCAAGGTTTTGACCGCGACTGACGCGGTGGGGCTGGGCCATTTATTTACGTCGTGCCATTTACTGAGCACCGATAGGCGATGGCTCACCGTATTAAAGGCTAGCGCGCCGGATTTGCTTTTAACCTTGGCCGTGACTAGAGCGGCGTCTATCGCCGGCGGCAATAGGTGTGCCCAACCGCCATCTTCGAGCGGTCGGGCAAGGTGATCGAGGATGAACTGCAGTGCCACCGTTTCCGGCAACGGGCCGTCACCTAACACGCTCTCATAACGCAGACGCAGCCAGGCTGCCCAGTAGGCAAGGGCGCTCCGGTAACTGCGCACGGTATTGGCTGCAGTCCCCGCTGCGATGAAGGCCTGGGCAGCCTGCCGAGCATTTTCTGCGAGCGTATCCAGTGACAATGGGCCGTCGATCGCAGCTTTTAGTTGATTCGTTTTATTCATTACGTTCAACGTAGTAAAATACTATTTATCGAAAAATAGAGTCGGATAAACTTAATTTATCAGACCTAATATAGCTGGAGGCAGGTCATGGCGGTAGGAGTTCCCGAAGAAGAAGTATTTGCAGCAGCTGATGCGGTACTGGCGCGTGGCGAGCGGCCCACGGTCGAGCGCGTTCGCTTGGAACTCGGGCGCGGTAGTCCTGCTCGCGTTGGTAGCCTCTTGGATCAATGGTGGGACCGCCTGGCTCAACGTCTCAGAAGTGAAACTCGCCTTCCATCTTTGCCTTCCGAAGTGTCACAGGCGTTTGTCGCGGTCTGGCAGCAGGCCGTGCGCCTTGCCGAAGATGTGGCGGAACAGTCTCTAGACCAACAGCGTCAGGTCCTCATGGCCGAAAGAGCAGAAATCTTGGCAATCGAGGATGCGGCCCGGCAGGAGGCGGCTCAGTATCGTCAGCAGTCCGCAGCCGCGATCGCGCAACAGCAGGTTGCTGAGCGCCGGCTCGCTGATCTGGAGCGGCTGCTGGATCAAGGCCAGCGACAAATCGAAGACCTCACAGAGCAACGCGACGGGTTGAAAAAAGAAAGTGAAACTGAACGTGAGCGGATTCAGTCGCTTGAACGACAATTGCTGTCGGACCGGTATGACGCAGACCAGGCTCATAAAGCACAGGAGACCTATGTGAGAGGCGTGGAGGAGCGTGCCCACCGGGAGGTCGACCGTGCCCGCGAAGAGACAAAGGCGACTGGTTTACAGCTCAAGGAATCAGCGAAGCAATTGGTTCAACTGCAGCAACGGCTCGAGACGACGCTGCAAGCCTTGGACCTTCTTAAGCCAGAGCTGGCAGCCGAGAAGGCACTCGCAGCCCAAACCGCTAGGCAGCTGGCTGAGTGGGAAGCCAAATTCGCCGCACATTCCGTCCTTCTGGAAACCGCGAAGCATGCGGCAACGACGCAGCAAGCGAGGGCAGAAACCTTGGAGCAGATGGTGACCCATTTACGCTCACAGCCGCAGCCGACCCGCAACAGACGGGTCACCAAACCGGCGGCGCCAGAAGACTCTTAGACCTTAGAGCCAGATGTGTTCTGATCAGATATGTGAAACCGCTCTCGTCTGCGTGCCCGCGAGATAAATAATTCGAGTGACGGCTTCTGGCCGAAAGCTGACTCTGTTAGAGCTTCCTGAGCTGCACGATGTGTGTCGCTTAAGCGTCTTTGGTTCGTGTGAAGCCGCAGCGCAGGTAAAAAGTGCTTGCCTCGGCGGTGTCGCTGTAAAGACGCACACTTTCAAAGTGCAAAGCAGCATGGGCAAGCAAGGCGCTAACCAGTCGCCTGCCAATCTGTTGCCCTCGTGGCGCAGGAACCACGTAAACACGCCACAGCCTCCCTGTACTGGCATGCGTGAACGGATCAACAGACAGACCTCCAATGCCCACCAGTTGCTGGTCCAGATATGCTGCCATTAGGCATTCGTCTGGCGCAATGTCGAGAATCCAGACGTCTCAACGGTAAGTGTCGATGACAGAGGAGGGGTCGAGAAGCTGTTCAGGTTCTTGATCACCCTGGGTCATCGCCATATCGCGCATATCCGCGGCGGCACGAAAGCCGCTGCTGCTGAGTGCCTGGAAAGCTACCTGCAAGTGATGCTCGAAAATGATCTGCCACCGCTGGTTTTTGAGGGCGGAAGCGACGCAGATGCAGGTCGCCGAGGGGTGGATGCGCTGGTCGCGCACTCACCCGTCCCTACAGCGATTTTTGCTTACAACGATTTGCTCTCCTGTGGTGCTGTCAATCGCCTTCACGGCTTGGGCAAGCGCGTCCCCGAGGACATCTCTGTGGTGGGGTTCGACGATATACCCGCTGCGGCAAGCGAAACACTCTCGATTACGACGTTGAGGCAGGATCGAGAGGATCAAGCCAGAAAAGCAGTTAGCGCACTTCTAGTTCTCATGCGCGAGGGGGATTCTCAGGCGCAGATAATTGTTGTGCCTGTGGAGTTGATGGTCAGGCGACCAGTCTCCGCCCCGCGTAAGCCCTTTAGATAAGGAGAGGCGGCCGAAGCGGCCTCTTCACGTTATTTGAAGTATTTGTCGACGTAAGACTGAATCTCACGGTGCATGAAACGGCCCGAGTCATCAGCGCGCTCTTCCCATCCGAATACGCATGCCGTGACGATGCCGTCGAAGCCGGTTTTTGCCAGTGAGCTGAAGAACAGATCCCAGTCGATTTCGCCCTGATGCATGTCCATGTGCTGGTGCACGGTAACCTTCGCTCCGGGTGGGTTGACGATGTAGCGCAACCCCGATGACGCCTTGTGATTGTAGGTGTCGGCGATGTGCACGTGAGCGATCATCGAACCTGCGTCGGCGATCATTTTCGCCATGTCATCACCGAAGTAGAAGGTGTGCGGCGTGCAGTAGAGAAACTTGACGTTCTGGGATCCGATGCTTTTCAGCATGTCCAGGGCCGGGTGCAGCGTTTCGCACCAGTCTTCAGGATGGGGCTCGACGTTCAGCGTCACGCCTTCCTTTTCCAGCACCGGCACCAACTCTTCCATGGAGCGCCACCAGGCGGCTTCGCTGGATTCGTGACTGTGTGAACCGCCGCAGCAACTGACCTTATGGCCGCGGTCAGGGGAGGGGCCTCGACCGAATTCGGAGTTCATGGTCGTGCAACCCATCTCCACAGCAATCTGGATTGCCTCCTTCCAGTAATTGACGGCCGTCCGGCGCTCATCCTCGTGAGGGCTGGCCCAGCGGTACATTGGCAGCAACGAAGCGAGCTGCAGGTTGTGGTCACGCAGCGCCTTTTTAAACTCGTTGATGCGTTCCTTGTGCGCGCGAGGGCGAACCCACCATGGCAAGAAGTCGTCGCGGGGAGACAGCTCCAGGTATTCATAGCCCAGCTCAGCGGTATTGCGGCACAGCCCGGGCAGGCTGAGGTGACGATGCATGTAGGGATCGAGTGCGATTTTCATTGTTGTTCTCCATAGTAATTGCACACTGCGCGCTGGGGCGCATATTTAGGTCGGTCATGCGGTAGGCAGAGCCGCCAGGCGTCAGTAGGTGACCCAAACGGAGTCTTTGTCGGCGGATTCCACGCAGCGCTCGACCCAGCGGACCCCCTCGACTCCTGCGTCGATATCGGGGTAGCGGATGGCGGCCAGAGCCTCGACATCGCCTCGGTCGGCGGCATCCATTGCCAAGGCGAAGCGGTAGTAGAGGTTGGACCAGGCTTCGAAGAGGCCTTCTGGATGCCCGGCACCGATTCGGTCGTCGAGCAACGCATTGGCATGCAGATAACCCATGCCGCGCTCAAGAATCTGGGCGGGCTGTCCCTGCACTTCGAAACTCAGTTGGTTGGGGCGCTCGTCCCACCATTCCAGGCTGGCTCGTGAGCCAATGACACGGATCTTCTGCCCGTGCATGGAGCCTGCGTTGATTGCGCTGGACCAAACCATGCCCATCGCGCCGCCTTCGTACTCCATCAGGGTGTAAGCGTTGTCCTCCAGCGGCGCGCGACTGGCCACGAAGCTTTGACGGCTGCACATCAGGCGCTTGATTTTCAGGTCAGGCAGCATCACCTCTGACAGGTAGAGCGGGTGTGTTCCTACATCTCCAAGCACATAACTTGGGCCTGCCTGGCGGGGATCTACACGCCATTGGGTTGCCTGGCTCTGCGCTTCGACAGGCGCGCTGTGAAACCCGTGAGCGAACTGCATGTGCACCATGCGGATTTCGCCCAGCTCGCCTGCAGCAATCATCGCCCGAGCCTGCTCGATCAGCTGATGGCCTGCGTAACCATAGGTCACGCCGACCACTCGATTATTAGCTTTGGCCACGTTGCGCAGGGTCTCGGCCTGCTCGACGGTGAAACACAGAGGCTTCTCGCAAACCACATGCAGCCCGGCCTCAAGGGCCGCTTTCGTAATCGCGTAATGGGTGCCATTGGGCGTAGCAATTGATACTGCCTGAATGCCATCGGGGCGCTGGGCCTCCTGCTCAAACAGGCTCAAATAGTCTGCATAGCAGCGCTCGGGATCGACGCCCAATTGCTCACCAAACGCGCGACCTCTGGCCGGGTCGATGTCGAAGGCGCCCGCCGCGAGTTCAAAGCTTCGATCGCGCAGGGCTGCGCTGCGATGGATATAGCCAATCTGGCTCTGGCTGCCGCCGCCCACCATGGCCCAGCGGATTGGCCGGGAAATTCGTTTGCTGCCATTGATCATGTTGTTGTCCTTTTTATTCAGCGTCGTGGATCAGAAACCGGTGCGGGCGAGGAAGGCCCGGCTGGCGGCGACATCGTCAAGGCTGCCATTAGCGTTACGCGGATCGCGTTCTTGCTCGACGGTGATGTAGCCCTCATAGCCCAGCTCGTGAATCAGCCGATACAGCGCCGGATAATCGATAACGCCTCGGCCAATCGGGCACATGACACCCCTGCCGCAGGCGTCGAAAAATCTGATGCGTTCATTCATCACCTGATCGAACACGCTTTGGTTGATGTCTTTGAAATGGATGTAATCAAGGCGATGGGCGTAGGTGCGCAGCGATGCAATAGGGTCCATGCCGGCGTAGTAGAGATGCCCTGTGTCCAAGCACAAGCCGGCGACCTCATCCGGAATGTCGTCGACCAGTCGCCCCAGTTCATCGGCAAACTCGATATAGCCGCCTGCGTGAGGGTGGATCACCGGCCTGATGCCGTATTCCTTCCACGCGATGTCACAGATGGCGCGGATGTTATCCATCATGTCGTTCCAAGCCGCATCACTCAGTCGCGGAGCTCGATCGGAGTGCCCGGCGGCGTAGTCGCGCTCATCGTGTCCCCAGTCCATGATCACCAGATAGGGGCCCGCATACCGCTGCTTGGCTTCCTGTTCGATGGGCGGCAATGTCTTGAGCAGTGTGCAGATGTCGTGGGTCTGGCGAAGCAGAGCAGGCCGGTTTGTGGGGGTAGCCAAGTCATCAAAAATCGTCCCGGCAACGACATGCAGCTGATTTTCTGCTAGCGCAGAACTCACGACTGCAGCATCCAGCGGTAGGTAACCGTATGGCCCCAGTTCGATTCCCCGATAGCCAGCTTCGGCAGCCTCACTCAAGACACGGCGCCATGGCGGCAGAAATGGGTTTTTGACGTCGTCGACGCCCCAGCAGCATGGCGCGGTGGAAATGTGGATGGTCATGAAGCACTCCGCAATTGTTGTTTTTAGCGAGCGTTTAGCGTGTGAAAAGATGCTAGTGAGATGCGTCAGGGGGCGCTACGGGAGAGTGGCATAACCTGTCAAAACCCTTCATGATCTGAAAAAGAGATGTCAAAACATGTCAAAGACTGTCCGTCAAAAAATGCGTCCCACGATGGAAGATGTCGCTCGCGAAGCGGGCGTCAGCCTCTCTACTGTGGACCGGGTCCTGAACATGCGCGCCGATGTCCGTGCCGATACCGCTCAGCGCATCGCTGCGGCGGCAGCGCGATTGGGCTTTCATGCCAAGGGCGTCATCGAGCAGCGAGTGTTGAATGACCGACCCACTGTACGGCTTGGATTTCTGCTTCAAAAAAGCGGGGTGGCGTTCTATCAGGGGCTGGCGCAAGCGTTGTCAAACGCAGCTGCGACGTTCGCGCGGGCGCGTATTCGAGTCGTGATCGGCTACTTGGATGACCTTGATCCAGCCACTGTCGCCCAACGGATTCTGGCTTTGCGCAAACAAGTCGATGGTTTGGGTGTTGTGGCCGTGGACCACCCTGTGGTGCGTGAGGCCGTTGCCAAGCTTCGTGATGGCGGGGTTCCTGTGGTGGCGCTGATCTCTGAGCTATCGACTGCTGTCGGAGCAGGTTATGTGGGCGTAGACAACCGACTAATGGGGCGCACTGCGGGCTGGTTCATTTCTCAGCTGGCGGCGACGCCTGGTTCGGCCGCCGTGATGGTCAGCAGTCAGCGTTTTCAGTGCCAGGAGTTATGCGAATTCAGCTTTCGCAGCTTCCTGGCCGATCACTCCAGCGACTGGGATCTGCTCGCCTCGCGCCTGACGCTGGAAGACGATGAGTTCGCCTACGGCAACACACTGGATTTACTGGCCGGCGAGCCTGATCTTGTGGGGCTGTACATTGCTGGCGGCGGTATTGCCGGGGTGGTGCGTGCGTTGCGTGAACACAAGGTCCAAGGAGAACGTCTGCCGGTGGTGATCTGTCACGACCTGACCCCTTTGACCCGAGAGGCGCTGAAAAATGCCTTGGTGCAGGCTGTCCTGTCGCATCCAGTTGCAGCTGTTGCAGAACAGGCGGTGGGTGCTCTCGCTGAAGCAGTAACGAGTGCGTCAGAGTACGCAGTTGCGAGGGTGATGTTACCGATTCAGATCGATGTCCCGGAGAGTATCTGAGCGTTCAGCTGCGGTGCTTTAGCCTGATGTGTCAGCAAGGTTGCACGCCAGCGGGTACCAGAAAAAATAGCTTCCATACATCGTGAATATAAGTTCCATATTTCGTTTCGGTTGAAAAATAATCCGAATTTTCTTACACCCATACCAATCGGTACGGCGAGACAGCAAAATATTAGGAATCTGCTCATGCCTCGTATGTTGCTTTGCTTGAGTGTGCTTGTGTTCTCTCTGTGCCCATGCCGATCTCAAGATTGGGGTTACCGTAGGAAGTCCCTTCATGTTGCGGTCGTTCAGCGCGGTGAGTACGTAGAGCTTGGGAAACGACTGTTCCGAGTTTTGTCGTAGCGAGCCGTTGAGCAGGTCGATCATTTCTTTTTCACGTCCTTGCTTGCCCAGGTCGATCAGTTGACGGATACCCGGCTCGGTCGCTTGCAGAATCGGCTTGATGGTTTCAAACAGTGCGCGCTCGTCTGGATGATCGATGCTGGCTGAGTAGGCCGCCTGCGCTTCGCTGAATTTCTTGAGCTGGAGTGCCAGGCGACGGTTGCTGTCTTCGCGCATTTCCGGAGATGGATAGAGCGCCAGCTTCAGTGAGTTGACCCGCAGGCCCAAAATGGCTTCGCGCATGGCGCCCAATGCAGCCGAAGACGGAATGCCGCTCTGCTGAATAGTGCGATTGGTGTTGTCGATCACGGCCATCTTTAACAAGCCGTAGAGCCGACAATGACCACGATGGAAGCGATCAATGTGAAGCTGATCGCGGATCGTGCCGCGATGGAGATGTTGCGGATCATGGTGCAGACCTCTGCGCGAGATAAAGGATGTACCTTCCACGAATGTGGGAAATATACTTATGTAGGCATGGAGTCGAGACTCTTAAGTGTTTAATGAAACGATGTTTCGAAATATTGCTATTTTGGGTGTGTGCCGCTCAGAGCCTGTAGGCGTCGCAGAGCGCGTGATGGCGTGTCTTCCCCCGTCCGGTAGCTATCCACCTTCAGCTATCGGATAATGCCGGCCTGTTTCGCTTTCGACGTTCAGTTAGTCGCCAAGGAGAGTCAACGATGGTCAAAACGCGTCCGCGCCCAGCGGTCAACGGCGTGGCATCTGCCGATCGGGTGCTCACCGTTCTGTCCGCATTCAGCGTCGGGGATACTGCTTTGAGTCTTGTCGAGCTGGTTGAACGCACCGGCCTGATCAAGAGCACCATCATGCGGTTGATGGTTTCACTGGAGACGTATGGCTTCGTCAACCGGATGGCGGATGGTCGGTACATGCTTGCTAGCGAAGTGATGCGCCTGAACGCGGTTTATCAGGAGGCGCTGGATCTGGAACGGCACGTGGTGCCAAGGCTGCACCAGCTGACCGACGAAACGGGCGAGACGGCCTCTTTCTATGTGCGTCACGGCGCTTATCGTCTCTGTCAGTATCGGGTCAATTCACCGCATCGCCTGCGTTTGCACCTGCAGCCAGGGGACATGCGCCCAATGGATGGCGCGGCGGGCGCCGAGGCGTTGCGCACGCCGTTCAGTCGTGCAAAGGACGGGCTGGAGCCGCTCTATTCCAGTGGCGCCACTGATCCACATGCAGCGTCAGTGGCGTTGCCCATCTACGGCCCGTTACAGGAGATCGTGGGGGCGCTGGTCATTTCCGGGCCGGCGGCCCGGTTGACCGCCGACTACGCAAAATCCATCCGGGATGTATTTGTCGCAGTTGCGGAGGACCTGACTCGCAGTCTGGGCGGCAAATCCACCCGCGAGGAAAAAGGCGCGCTTAACGCCCCTGTCCCGAAAGCTATCAACTGAAGCCGTACAGGCTGACCGGGTTGTCGCGCAGGATACGTGTCAGGTCCTGCTCCGCCGGTGCCCACTGGTAGAGCAGATCGAGAATCTCTGCATCGTTGGGCTTGTTTTCGGTCGCAGTGGGGTGGGGCCAGTCGCTGCCCCACAGCATTCTTTCCGGGTTTATCTTCACCAGCGCCAGCGCTACCTGGCCAACGTCGCTATAGCTGGGCGCGCCAACCCTGGATCGGATGTATGGGCCTGACAGCTTGACCCACGTGCGCTGGTTGTTCAGCAATCGAGTGATTGCAGCGAACGCGGCCGACTTCACACCCTCTGGCTGAGGTACATGGCCCATGTGATCGATGACCAGCCGGGAGGGCAGTTTCGCTAGACGGCTTTCCAAATCGGTCAGTTGCGTGCCCGGCGCCACGACCTGCACGTTCCAGCCCAGTTCATTGACCCGCGCCGCGAGTTTTTCCAGATCGTCGAGGTTGGCTCCGCCGTAGCTCAGGTTGAAGCGTATGCCGCGAACGCCTGCCGCGTGGAGCTCTTGCAGCTCCTTGTCTGTAATTGTGCCCGCGACCACCGCAACGCCGCGTGCGTCGCCTTTCGCGTTGACCAGTCCATTGAGCATGACCCGGTTATCGGTGCCGTAGGTGGACGGAGTCACAATGACCATGCGCCTTACATGAAGGCGCTCCTGAACGTGACGGTAATCTTCCAATGAAGCATTGGGGGGCAGCAACGTCGCCCCCGGTGCTGCCGGATAACGATCATCGTACAGGTGCATGTGGCAATCCACGCTGCCTGCGGGAGGCACCAGCATCGAAGTGTTTTCGCCGCTGGAATAGCGGAATCCTGCGAATGCATTGAGCGACATGAAAGCCCCGAGTGAAACGCCACCCTGAACGAACTGACGACGGGTAATGGTCATGCTGAACTCTCATTATTGTTGTGAATTTCGAGGAAAAAAAAGGTGCTCAAGTCTGGCCCGAGCACCTTTCATCGCCAGTTCGCAGGTTCAGCTCGCTTTGATCGAACCGTGCTCCCCAACGGGCTGCCGTTTGTGCTTGCGGCCCATCAACAGAACCGCAATCCCCCCGGCAGCACACAGGGCGGCCAGCGGCAGCATTGCCAGGGCGTAGCTTCCGGTGGCGTCATGGATGGAGCCATAGACGTTGACCATCACACCCCCACCGATCAGGTTGGCCAAAGCGCCGATAGCAGCCAGACCTGCCGCCGCCGTGCTGCTCGATAGCCACGTCGACACCAGCGCCCAGAACGGTCCTTTCATCGAGTAGGCACCGACCAGAACCATCGTCAGCAGCACCACGGTGGCTGGCAGCGAGGAGGTCACCAGCGCCAACAGCAGGCCGGCAGCGATCAGCAATAGCGTGAGCGAGGTGTGCCAGCGACGTTCGTTGCTACGGTCAGAGCTGCGTCCCCATATGATCATGGCCACCGAAGCGATGCCGTAAGGAATAGCGTTGGTGAACCCGATCTCCAGGTTGGACAGGCCGAAGGTCTTGAGCAACTGGGGTGCCCAAACGCTCATCGTGCTGCCAGCCGCCGATGCGCCGGAGTAGATTAGCGCCAACACCCAGATGTCTTTGTGCTTGAGCAGCTTCCACAACGACATGTGACCGATGTTGGTTTTGCGCTGTTTCTCTTCATCGAGTCGGTTGACCAGCCAGGTGCGCTGCTCATCAGTCAGCCACTTTGCCTGCTCTGGGCGGTCGGTCAGCACGAACAGGCACGCGATACCCAGCAACACGGCCGGAATGCTCTCCAGAATGAACAGCCAGTGCCAGCCGCGCATACCCATCCAGCCATCCAGCGTCAGCAGGAAGCCCGACAGAGGCGAGCCCAGGAAGTTGGCCCCCGGGATGGCCACCATGAAGATCGCGACCATGCGAGCCCGGTACGCCGACGGCAGCCAATAAGTCATGTACAGCAACACGCCCGGAAAGAAACCCGCTTCTGCAGCGCCCAACAAGAAGCGCATGACATACAGCGAGTTGGCACCCTGAACGAAAGCGGTACCTGCGGAAATGATGCCCCAGGTGACCATGATGCGAGCGATCCAGATTCGTGCGCCGAATTTCTGCAGCGCAAGGTTGCTGGGCACTTCGATCAGAAAGTAGGAAACGAAAAACAGGCTGCTGGCAAAACCGAAGATGGCTGGCGTGAGGCCCAGGTCGTGGTTCATTTGCAGCGAGGCCATCCCGATGTTGCCCCGATCAATGATTGCGATCAGGTAACAGACGATCAGAAAGGGCAGCAGACGCCAGGCCACTCGATGCATCGTGGCGCGTTCGAGTTCGCTGACGGGGGCGGCGGAAGGCTTTACGGCCATTGTGCTCTCCTGTGTTTATTTTTTTGGAGAAACGGTTCGAAACGCACGCGTGCCACTGCGCAGCGGCACTTGTTCGATCAAGAGGTCAGTCATTCATTAGGTGACGGTTTACGACGCACCTTGGGTCCATGGCTTCGCCTTCCCAGATCTTGATGACCTGTTGCACGGCCAGCAGACCAACACGGTCGCGGGCCTCGCTGGTATTGGCACCCACATGCGGGGTCGCTACCAGGTTGGGCAGGGTCCACAGGTCGCTGTCGGCAGGTGGCGGCTCAGGGTGGAACGTGTCCAGGCCCGCACCTGCGATCTGCCCGCTGCGCAATGCCTCGACCAGCGCCGGAGTGTCGATCAGCTCGCCGCGCGCTGTGTTGATCAGAATGCTGCTCGGGCGCATGCGCTTGAACTGGGCGGTGCTGAACAGGTTGCGGTTCTGGTCGGTGAGCGGGCAGTGCAAGCTGATGATGTCGCTGCTCTCGATCAGCCTGTCGAAATCGTCTTCGCGCTCGACGTGCGCGCGATCAGGTAGGACTTTGAGGAAGGGGTCGTACACCTTGACCTTTATCTGCAGTGGAGCGACCAAGTCCATGAGAATCCCGCCAATCGAGCCGAGACCGATCAGCCCAAGGGTCTTGCCAAACAGCTCGGTGCCGTTGGCCGTCGCTTTGTCCCAGTGACCGGCACGCAGCCGCGCGTCTTGGTGGGCTGTCTGCCGTGCAACGCTGAACAACAGCGCAAATGCGTGCTCTGCCACCGACTGTGCGTTGGCGCCCAACGCGATGGTGACCGGCACGCCACGCTTTGCTGCGGCCTGAATGTCGATGGAGTCGTAGCCCACGCCGTGCTTGGCAATCACTTTGAGATTGGCTGACGCCTTGATCATTTCTGCCGTCAGCTTGCCCTGGCGAACGATGATCGCATCCGGCTGCTCGTCACGGATGATAGCGGTCAGCTCATCCGCGGGCAGGTAGGGCGTGGTGGGAATGATCCGGATGCCCAGGCTGTCCGCGTGGTGCATGGCATCGGCTGTCAGGGCAGGGCCTGTCAGCAAGATTTTGCGAGTCATGGATATCTACCTTGTTTTTATCGTGAATATCGACCCACGAGGTTGTCGTGTGCTGAGTTCAACCCTATCACAATGAAATGCCATTTCAATAACGAAAAGAAATCAGCGATGAAGGGTAGTGCGGGCTAGGTTAAAAAATCTTGAATGCTGATAAATGAAATGCAATTCTATTATTTCAGCCGGGTATTGCCCGTCGGCACCCCACAATTTTAAGAGAGAGATGCCATGTCCATCGGATTCCGAGTCCTGAATGCCACCCGTAAAGTCAGCGCGGAATGGATTTCACGCTACCGCGAAGTACCCGTCGCGAACGTCAGCGATTCCATGAACCGTATGACGGCCGGTGGTGCCCGTCTTCGGCCGATGCATCGTGAAGGTGTGCTGGCGGGCGCGGCGCTGACGGTCAAGGCGCGGCCGGGCGACAATCTGATGCTGCATTACGCAATCGACATCGCTCAGCCTGGCGATGTGATCGTGGTCGATGCAGGCGGCGATCTGAGCAACGCTCTGATCGGCGAGATGATGGTGGCCTATGCCGTCAAGCGTGGCGTGGCGGGCATCGTGATCAACGGCGCCATTCGTGATGCCTGCAGTATCGGTGCCGGTGATTTCCCGCTGTTCGCGGCGGGCATTTCCCATCGCGGTCCGTACAAAGACGGTCCGGGTGAAATCAACGTCCCTATCGCCATTGACGGCATGGTGATCGAGCCAGGCGATTTGATCATCGGTGATGATGATGGTCTGCTATGCATACCCTATGATCACGTGGCTGAGGTGTACGAACGCGCCACCTTCAAGCATCATGCCGAGCTCAAGCAGATGGATCAGATTGCCAAGGGCGAAAACGACCGCAGCTGGGTGATCGAAACGTTGAAGAAGAAAGGCTGTCAGCTGCCAGAGTAATCTGGCGCACTGCACGACCATGTGCGAGCCGCCTGCTGTCTATCCAGAGCGGGCGGCCTGTGGCCCGCTACAGAGGCCTGAATGACGCCCCAGACTCCTTCTCGTAAACAGTGGCCGACTCCCGTCCGGGCACTGGCTCACCGTGATTTCCAGGTTTATTTTTTCGGCCAGGCAATTTCCACGCTAGGCAAATGGGTGCAGCAGGTTGCGTTGACCTGGCTGGCCTATCACCTCACCGGTTCCGCCTCATTGCTGGGGCTGCTGACCTTTCTGTCGTTGGCTCCGCAGCTGTGCATCGGCCCGCTCGCTGGCGCCTGGACTGATAAGCACGACAAGCGTCGGCTCCTGTTGATCGCCCAGGCTTTGCTGGCTGCTCAGTCGCTGTTTCTGTCGGTGATGACCTGGCTTGGGGACATGAACAGCTACTGGCTCATCGCGATGGCGCTTGTGCTGGGGGTGCTCAATGCGTTCGAAACGCCTCTTCGTCAGGCATTGATCGGCAGCTTTGTTGCCGACCCGGCGGACTTGCCCAATGCTCTGGCGCTCAATGCCATGCTGATCAATGCGGCACGTTTCATTGGCCCCCCGCTGGCGGGAGCGCTCATTGCGTACAGCGGCGAGGCGTTGTGTTTTCTGATCACCGCCTGTGCATTTTCTCTGTTGCTGTTTGCCTTGATGAAGGTCAAAGGGGTGCCCTCGGCCCGGGTGGCTGGCAAGACGGGGCAGATCTTCCGTGAGGGCCTCATTTATATGTGGGGCACATTCGAAGTGCGCAGGCTGTTGCTAAGCGTGGTTGTGGTCAATTTGCTGTCGTCTATTTATGCCGTGTTGCTGCCCGTGATCACGCGCGTTTCCTATCAAGGCGATGCCACCACGCTGGGCTGGTTGTGGGGCGCGGCGGGAGCCGGGGCGTTCGTCGCCTCACTGTGTCTGGCGCTGGGTGGTTCGTTGCCACGCCTTGCCCGCTTCATCGTGATTGCCGCCGCGTGCTGCGCGTGCGGACTCACAGGTCTGGCGCTGAACATGCCGCTGGGATGGGCCATGCTGTCTCTGGCGATTCTGGGGTTTGGCATCACCGCCAGCAACGTCAGCAGCAACATGCTCCTGCAGAGCCAGGCACCTGCCGAGTTGAGAGGGCGTGTGGTCGCGTTCTACCTTTCCATGCGCTTTGGTTTCGAGGCGTTCGGCGGTCTGTTTGCGGGATTGGTGTCGGTCGTCTGGGGAGCCCCGGCGACGATGGGGGTCGCCGGGGTGTTGCTGCTGGGCTACATGCTGTTCGATCACTTCTACTGGCGAACTCGCTCACCGTCGCCGACTAGCACTCAGTAGCGGGTTCAGCGACGGTGTCAGGCTTTGCCTGCTGCCTGGCTGGATCGCCCAGCCACAGCATCAGGCAGGTGCCCAGCATCAGAATCGATGCCACGGCGTAGAACGGTCCGGAGTAGGACTGCGTAGCGTCCTTGATCAGGCCGATCATGAAGGGGCCGACGAACCCGCCGAGGTTACCGATCGAGACAATCAACGCCAAGCCGCCCGCCGCCGCACGCCCGGTCAGGAACGACGAAGGAATCGCCCAAAATGTGGCCTGGAACGACAGAATGCTGGCAACCGCCAAAGCCAGGCTGGCGATCTTCAAGCCCGGTTGATCGATTAACGCAGCTGCGACCAGTGAAACCGCTGCGAACGCGAGTGCGCCCACCACATAAGGCAGGCGGTGCTTGCTGCCGTTAGCCAGTCGCGCCCAGATCGTCATGGACACTGCGCCCAACACATAAGGCAGTGCAGCGACTAGGCCAACGGTGCTGTTCTCCATGCCCAGACTCTTGATGATCTGGGGCATCCAGATGCCGATACCGATCGAGCCGACGATGCAGCAGAAGTTGATGGCTGCCAGCACGAAAACCTTTGGATTGGTCAGCGCGCCGCGCAAGGTGTTGCCATGGGAGGCGCTGATCGAAGCCTGCTCGCTGCTCAGCTTGTTTTGCAGCCAGGTCTTTTCCCGCTCACTCAACCAGCGTGCCTTGGCCGGGGTGTCCACCATGACGAACAGGCAGGCAATACCCAGCAATACGGCGGGGATGGCTTCGGCGATCAGCAAAAACTGCCAGTTTTTCAGGCCCAGGATCCCGTGCATGTCCAGCAGCCATCCCGAAAGTGGGGAGCCGAAAATATTGGCTGTTGGGATGCCCAGCAGGAACGTTGCCGTGGCTTTTGCCCGCCATTTGCCCGGAAACCAGTACGTGAAGTACAGATACACGCCCGGCGTGAAGCCTGCCTCGGCAAGCCCCAGCAGGAAGCGCATGATGCTGAAGCTGACAGGGCCGGTGGCGAACGCTGTTCCCACCGAGATCAGCCCCCAGGTGATCATGATCCGTGCGATCCAGATGCGTGCGCCGAAGCGCTGCATCAGCAGGTTGCTCGGGATTTCGAAAATGAAGTATCCAAAGAAGAACAGGCCCGCCGCCCAACCGAACATGGTCGCGGTCAGGCCGAGGTCTTTGTTCATGCTGATGGCGGCAAAGCCGACGTTGGTTCGGTCGAGGTAGCTGATCACGTAACAGACAAAGATGAACGGTACGATACGCAGCAGAACGCGGCGCAGCAGCTTTTCACCTTCTGCATCGGAGAGTGTGGCGGTGGTCGTTGTGTGCGGAGTCATGGCGTCACTTCTTTTATCGTTGTTGTTAGAAGGCTTGTGGGCCTATGGCAGCCACTCAGCTATGTGAATACATCTGCAGGCCTTTCACCGGTGTTCGAACCTGCAGGATGGAGCCCGTCTCCGACTCGGTGATGAATAGCGTACGACCGTCATCGCCCCCGAACGCGAGGTTGGTATTGCTAATGCCTTCGCAGGACACATAGCGCTGAGTCGGTTCTCCGACCCTGGAGAGTCGCCAGACCGATCCAAAACCCGTATGAGCGATGTACAGATTGCTTTCGTCATCCAGCGCCAGACCGTCAGGGCCGCCGAGTCCGCCATGCAACTGCGCGAAGACGCCGACCTTGCTGATAATCGACCCGTTACCCAGCGGGATGCGCCAGATCTGTTGCGCGCGGGTCACCGCAATCAGCAAATGGTTGTGTTTGGGGTCGAACACGATCCCGTTCGGGCTGGGGACGGTATTGATGAGGCACGTGAGGTTACCGGCTGCATCCAGTTTGTAGACACGCCCGGTAGGATCCTGCAGGCCTGTCTGGCCCTGATCGGTGAAGTACATGTCGCCTGCCGGCGAGAACACCAGATCGTTCACCCCTTTGAAGCCTTCCGAGCCTGCCGATTCCAGAAACGCTTCGATCTTCCCGTTTTGCGGGTCAAGCAACATGATGCCGCGCTTGTAATCGGTGATGAAAATCCGACCGTCCTGATGAATTTTCAGGCCGTTGGGCCAACCGTCGTACTCACAGACCAGCGTCCACTCGCCCACTGGAGAAATCTTGAAGATCCGGCCATAGGGAATATCGGTGACGTAGAGGTTGCCATCTCTGTCAAAAGACGGGCCCTCCAGAAATGAATCGATGACTTTCCCCTGGCGATTGGCGTCAGCCCAGGTTGTGCGCCGCGGGTCGCGAAATCGCTCAGGCAGGCGGGTAAAAACAGTGGTTTCAGTGATAGTTGGGGCGGGGAAGAAGCTCATGAGTGCTCCTGAAGCGATCCGGCGGTGCGGACGCGAAATTTTATTAAAATAGAATTGCATTTCAAAAATAAATCATTTTTAGGTTGAGTGCGAGTGCTTTTGCAAGCGCGTCGTCGCTTGCCTGGATAGAGGTCTGGCGACGCAAAGGACGGCATGAAACCAATTTTTTGGAATATGATTTCGTTAGAGCGTTATGACTGCGAAGGCAGTCCCCACACCTAAAACAATATGCCGGATGATGGTAGGCCGACCTAGGGCTGCTTCTGGCCGATAGCTGTCACCGGCCAGCCTCAATTTTTTCATTTTCCGTGACCGTCCGGTACGCAGCCCTTTGGCTATAGATCTATACAAATATTGTCAGCGAAAGATACATCTGGCAGGCAATAAAGGTCGCCAACACTCAACAGGGTTCCGGGTGGTAGGGTCGTAAATGTTGAAATTTGTTGGACCAAGTATTCAGCTTCGGCCAGCGGCTTCGTCATCGGGACGTGATGGGCCGCGAAATTCACCCAGATGACGAACTCAATCAAATCGTCGCCCTTGAGCAGCTGAGATACTGGAATCCATCCCGCCTGAAGCTCGATGTTTTGAACGCTGGTCTTATGGTGGAGGTCAGTGCCGGAGTGCTTACACGTCAGCCAACATCTAAACGCTAGACCTGTGATAGAAGTTTTGAGGCATCCAGATTCGTGAGGCGAAGTGTGTGTGCCGACAACTGCCATGACTTCTAGTAGAAGGTCGGCTTTGATCAGCCAACCGCCCGAATGGCTGCTCATAGGATGGTGTGCGAAGCCATAGACCAGCTTTCCCCGCGAAAGACAGTCATGGCAGTGTGTAGTTGAAAGTAGGTTCAAGCCAGCTGGGCGGGGCTAAATCAGGCTGGTTAGTCCTACGCCCAGCCGCAAGGTCCAGCAGCTTTTGAACCAGCAGATCTGGTGCACTCATCATCACATTGTGGCCGGTGGCGATCTCAGTCCACGCCCAGTCTGGACGTGCCTGGACACGAGCCCGGCTACGTGCAAGTGGTTCATACGATGGAGTGGAGCAATACACGTATATCTTGGGTACGCTCATCCTGGAAGCGTTTGGCGCTACCAGCGAGTCTTCATAGGTCTTCAGCGGATGCGGTGTGCACCGTGCTTCGATTAACTCCTTGTGATCTTGAGACACAACGCCGAATGATTCAGCAGCGGGTACCGGTATCGAATGACCCTGTCCGAATCTGAGGGCATTGGTCAGATGGGCGCTCACCCGCGAAGGCGGCAGGTGGCAAAAAACGTTCTCGCCATGATCCAACACCAATGCATCGAGCATGACGAGACATCGAAGGGCTTTGGAGCATCGACTTGCAGCACCGATAGCAGGCACTCCGCCGTAGCTGTGCCCGACCAGCACAACGTCCGTCAAACCTTCATATTCGATGACGTTCATCACGTCCTGTATGTGGGTTTCTAGTCCCACCTTCACGTCCAGCAGATGCGAGCGCTCACCCAGTCCGGTCAACGTCGGAGCATAAGCCTTATGACCCAGCGCGCGCAGTTGATGAACCACGCTGTCCCAGCACCATCCACCGTGCCAAGCGCCATGAACAAGCACAAATGTCAGGGGAGCCGGGTGATCGCTCTTTGTATGAGTCATCTCAGGCTTCCTGACGCGCCCAGAAGCGCAGTGCGATCACGGCACTAATGGCCATTACGAAGAGAATGAGGATGACGCATGCGGGCCAGCCGCCCATGGCGTAGGCGAAACCCGGTACATAAGCGCCCACGCTGCCACCCGCGTAGTAGGCGCACACGTAAAGCCCTGCCGCAGAAGACTTGGCTTTCGCAGCGACTTTGCCAAGGTTGGTACCCGCAGCGGAGTTGCCTACGAACACGCCCATTGAAATGAGCGCCAAGCCTACAAAGGTCAACAGCAGGTAGGGTGTCAGTGTCAGCAGGAGACCGACCGCACTGGTCGTCAAAGCGATGATCAGGACTGTCCTGGAACCGATCTTGTCGATCCAACGGCCAGCGAAAGGCGTCGCGACCGCACCAAACAGGTTCAGTAAGAACATTGATCCGAGCTGCACAGTCGTGAGGTTGAATGGTGCACTGGCGAGGTGGAAGGTGATGAAGGTAAACACGGCAACGAAGACGAACAGCGTGTTAAAGCCAATGGCCCATACAGCGATGAGTGGAAGATTTTTAAAGTGACCCAGCATCGCCCTGATGCCTTGGCCAAAATGACGTTGCGCCACAAAATTTTGCGACGCAGGCAGGAGTGCCCAAACCGCAAATCCACCTAAAACCAATAGCACTGACTGGGCTACGAAGGCGTAGTGCCAATCAGTCCACGTCGCTACGAAACCTGCGACTACTCGTCCGGACACGCTTCCGAGAACGTTCCCTGCGATGTATGCAGATGTGGCTAGCCCGGAGTTCGGTCCCTTCCACTCCTCTCCAAGGTAGGCAAGTGCCACGGAAAAAATCCCGGGAATGAACAAGCCCTGGAGAAATCGCCACACTATGAGCTGATTCAATGTGCTGGATGTCGCTGCGAGCGCCATAGGAATGGCCAGGCCGAAGATGGCCATCACAATGACCCGTTTGCGACCGAGGGCATCGGCAATGAGCCCGATGATTGGCGCTGTCAGTGCCACAGCCAGGGTGGTGGCGGTGACAGTGATACTCACCGCACCAACGGATGCCGAAAAGGCCTTTGCCAATAAGGGTAAAAGGGGTTGCGTGACATACACCGCCAGAAAAGGGCAAAAACCACAGAGAGCGATTGCAAAAAGCTTGAGTGCGAGTTGCGTGGGCTGGGCGTTTGAAGGTGTCAGAGGATCTACAGATGCGCGAGTGTTCATGGCAGGAAACTTTCATCAGAAACAGATAGCTGCTAGCGTAATCTGACCTTTTATCGATGTGCGGCCAAGGACTATCGCGGAAATGCCAAGTGCGTCTTACCCTGATACACCTCTATCGGTTGAAACGGAGGTATCGCTTCTATCGCGCAGCTATCGACGTGGCACACAGCTGGGCTATCACGTGCATCGGCAAGGTCAGCTGCTTTACGCCTACCGAGGTCTGATGCAGGTCACGACCCTTTCCGGGCGATGGCTGGTTCCTCCGCAGCGCGCTGTATGGTTGCCGGCGTTTCGGGAGCATGCGATCGATGTCCTCGCTGACATCGAGATGAGAACCTTCTTCGTCGAGTCTTCCCGAATCATTAAACAATGTGGTGAAACAGCCTTGCAGGATGAGTTTGTGATTGAGGTCAACCCGCTTTTGCGCGAGTCAATCCTGGCAATGTTCCAGCCCAATCTCACGACACAGCGACTCGACTTGCTCTCACATATCGCCTTGTTGGAATTGCCGGAGGCAGGCGATGCAACGACGTTCATTCCAATGCCGAGCGATCCAAGGGCGCGCCGCGTTGCTGAGCTTGCGCTTGACGACATCCAGGGCATTAGGGATATCGACGAGCTGGCTACTGCGGCAGGTTCCTCGGCTCGAACCATCGCCAGGCTGTTCATGGCCGAGACAAACATTACTTTCAAAAAATGGCGACAGCGTGCGCGCATCCTGGCAGCACTTGAGATGCTTAATGCGGACAAGATGATGATCAAACAGATCGCTCATCGCGCAGGGTATGCGAGTGTTGCGGCATTCAGCGCGGCTTTCATGAAGGTGATAGGAATGACTCCTTCAGAGTTTCAAGCCCGTACCGGGAGTTGAGCGCCATGCCTGGCCAGCCATGTGAGTTCGATGTGTTAGCCCAAGTACGCAGGGACTACTCACTTTCAATAGGCATGTGTGCAGCATTTAGCGCAGGAATTTGTGCGAAGGTTTCAGCAATGAAGTCCATAAAGACGCTAGCACGTGTTGGGAGCAGTCGATTAGCCACATACAGAATCTGAACCGGGACAGGCGGCGCGCCGTATGGGGCCAGGATGACCTGAAGATCGCCGCTGGCCAGTCCCTTTTCAAACAACCAGCGTGGTCCATGACCAATTCCTAAACCAGCTCCTACCGCAGTTTGGACTGCCTCCGGCGAATTCACCCTGAAGCGTCCGTTCACCTCGACAACTTCGTCTCTGAAACGCCATGTCGTCCCTGAAGACAAAAGGGTATAGATCACACACGCATGATCTTTCAGGTCAAACGGTACTTTGGGAATACCGTGGCGTGCGATGTAACTTTTGTTAGCCACACACACGCGTTCGAACACGCCGATGCGCCGCACTCGCAGGGCACTGTCTTCAAGATGACCAATGCGGATGGCCAGCTCGGCACCTTCGTCCATCAAGTTGACGTAGCTGTCACTGATCTGCAAATCCAAGGAGAGGTCGGGGTATTGGTTTAGAAAGGCGGGAAGGTGAGGTAACAGAAAAGCATGAGCCAAGGCTGTTGGGCAGGCAACACGCAACAGCCCTGATGGAGCGACCTTGTCGCGCAGGGTCGATTCTGATTCTGCAACAGCATCAAGAATGCGACGTACCTCGGCGTAATACCGTTGTCCCTCTGGCGTTAGCACAAGTTTGCGCGTGGATCTGTGCAGCAATCTAGTTTGCAGGTGTTCTTCAAGCGCTGCAACGTACCGGCTTACATTGGGCTGACCTAGCCCGAGCTGGCGTCCCGCTGCGGAAAAGCTCCCTGTTTCCACCGCTCTTGCAAAGCACGACATCAACAAAAACCGATCCACTCTCACCTCGCATTCATGCTGTCACTGCATGAAGTATATACAGACTGGACGTCTTATCAGTTAGACCGCATGAATGCACTCTGTCGCTGACTTCACATCAGCAACGCATCACACAGCGACAGGAGCATTTATGTCTCGTTTGAATGGCAAACGTACGCTTATTACCGGTGGTACCAGTGGTATCGGCCTTGAGACGGCCAAGCAGTTTCTCGCAGAAGGGGCCCGCGTCATTGTCACGGGAGTCAATCCCGAGTCCATGGCCAGAGCCAAAGCTGAGCTGGGTAGCGATGTCGCCGTATTCGGCGCGGATTCGGGCAACGTAGAAGCGCAACGCAAATTGGCGCGCTATGTTCAGGATCAATACGGCGAGCTGGACGTTGCATTTCTTAACGCCGGAGTGTCGGTGTGGGTACCGATTGAGCAGTGGACCGAAGAGCAGTTCGACCGGTCTTTTGCGATCAATGTCAAAGGCCCTTATTTCCTGATTCAAGCGCTATTGCCGGTGTTCGCTAACCCAGCTTCCGTGGTGCTAAACACCTCGATCAACGCGCATGTGGGTGCGGCCAGTTCCTCCGTCTACGCCGCTACAAAGGCAGCCTTGCTTAACATGTCCAAAACGCTTTCTGGTGAGCTTTTGTCTGCGGGGGTTCGCATCAATGCGGTCAGTCCCGGGCCGGTGGATACGCCGCTGTACGACAAACTCGGCATCCCTGACGCGTACCGGGAGCAAGTGAACCAGCAAATCCTCTCTACCGTGCCATTTGGCCGCTTCGGCACGCCAGAAGAAGTTTCCAAAGCCGTGGTGTACCTAGCGTCGGATGAATCCAAGTGGACCGTAGGCACCGAGATCATCGTGGACGGCGGTCGCACGCTGAACGGCTGACTTTCACTTTTTTCTACAGGAAACCCAAAATGAAAAAGCTTATAGGCGGCCTGCTGGCAGCCGTCGTGATCGCGGCGTCTCTTGCGGTGCAGGCTCAGACGTTGGTCAATGACACTCACAAAAGCGCACTGATATTGATCGAGTACCAGAATGACTGGATGGCCACAACAGGCGGCATTAACTCCCAGTTTAAGGACCGCAAACAGTTTGATGACTCGGTGAAGAACTCAAAGCTTGTCCTGGCTGAAGCGCGCCGCCGTCACATGGAAATTATCTATGTGACCATGACCCTGGAACCTTCATTCAAGGTGCTGGGGCAGGCCAAATACGGACTGCGCGCCATGATGCCTCAATACAAATCGTTCCTTGGAAAACAGGCGGAATTCTTCCCAGGCTTCGAGCCGGCAGCCGGTGAGTACGTGATCCGTGAGCGAACCGGAAGCAGTGCCTTTGCCGGAACGTCGCTGGACAGCTACCTGCGCAACAATCACATCGAAGACATCTATCTGATGGGCTACTCCCTGCGTCAGTGCGTGGAATCGACGCTGCGAAATGCTCACGATCTTGGCTACAACACGAACGTGATCTATGACGCGTCAGCAGGCTTTTCCGAAGAGCAGCAGTCATCGTTTCTCACCGACATTTTGCCGTTCTACGGTAACGGGCTAACTGCCATGGATTTCATCAAGTCGGGAAGCTGACTGCGATTGGCAACCATGAATAACCCATGCCCACTGCGCATGGGTTTTCCATCACGCAATTGGGAATCCTCAGATGCTCACACTGATAAGTCATCCACTTTGTCCCTTTGTTCAAAGGGTCGCTATTGTGTTGCGCGAGAAGCGCATAGCGTTTGAAAGGCTGGACGTGGATCTTGAGGACAAGCCGGAGTGGTTTCTCGCGATATCCCCAATGGGCAAGGTCCCGGTTCTACGCGTCACTCCAGAAACCGGCGGACCTGTGGCACTCTTCGAGAGCACTGTCATCTGTGAATACGCCGAGGACATCCAGCCGCTGCCAGCCATGTATACAGGGACTGCATTGAAGAAAGCACTACAGCGTTCCTGGTGCAGCTTGGCGTCTGCGATGCTGGCTGACGCATGGGGCTTTTTGATTGCCACAGATCTGGATACGGCAGAACGATATGCTGGTTTATTCCGGCAAGACTTGGAAAGGTTCGAATCAGTGCTGACTTACGGTCCCTATTTTGCGGGGCCAGAGTTTTGGAATGGTGGATGCACTGGTCGCGCCGGTATTTCGGTATTTCGACATCGTGTCTTCGACGGCGTCTAAAGAACTGTTTGCTGATTTGCCTAAGATCTCAAGATGGCGTGCAGGCTTGTCTTCACGACCCAGCGTGCGGGCAGCAGTGAGTGAAGAATATGCCGAACGCTTTAAACACTACCTGACAAAGCGCCAGGCACTTGTGTTGTCGGAATGAGCGGATAGATCATTTTCCGTGAACAATTCTTGGCCAGCCATGGCAAACCACACGAGGCTTGGGCGGTGGCGATTGTGAAGGCCGCTATCGACCCGAATCTGCCCTTCAAGGAAGGGCAGTAGCCGCCTTTGATCTGAGCACCTCTAACATTTCGGTCAATACTGCACGGGACCGAAGTGTCCTCTATACCCGACCTGAGTGAGTACCAAACGATTAATGCATTGGATGCTTATCAGATCGTTCTCCAGCGGACGTCCAAACAGGGCAAAATTTTTGATTGTGTATGCCTCAGCGTATTTTTCCCGATCAGGATGACAGCGCCGCAGTGACATACCATAGGCGGTTTCAAAAGGATGGCCGCCAGTGCGAATCAAACTAAAGAACGACGGATAAATTATGCCGTCGAAGCCTGCTTCTTTGGCTGCTAATGCGATTGCTCTGGAAATTTCATAGGAGTGGGAACGTGCCAGGAAGAGCATATGGATAGCCATATCCAAGCTTTCGAATTCCGTCACGTCTTCTTCGAGTAGATGAGTAAGATCCAAAAGCCGTAAGTTCCGCTTAGGCTCCAGGGTAGCAACGTAGATGTCGTCATCTGTCGATGCTCGACATTCATGGATGCAAACGTCGATGTCCTGCGATCCGTACATGATAGGAAAGCCTGGCGAGTCGAGTCGCCCCTTTCCTGCGAGTGCGGTAGGCGGGCTGTCGTACTCTGCTGGATCACTTGGACGCTGTGGGCTGATTCGTAGGCGATAAAATTTCTGCCCCATTTCAAGTGTCTTTTCTGGGTATTCCTTCATTACGCGCTTGATGATTTTCGACCGCTTCAATTCGTCCTGAAGATCCTTAAGTGGCTCGACTTCGCCAACCATCCAAAGGCGTGGGCCGTAGTGGAAGAAGCCAATCTGAACAGCCTCCTCAAGAAGCCTGATGTCATCTTTGAGCCAGATCGAGGGCGATATATCGCTCCTCCCAAAGTGATGCTCGTTGCACTGAATTACAGGCGCTGCACCGTAGTCGCAACGGACGGTAGTACCACCCACAAAAAAACGCCATGCAAGAGCTTCAATAAGCTCCTTCGTAAGCTTTCGGCCTTCTCGGCTGTGGCAGTTCGGACATTTCACATGCTCCTCGGTGCCGAGCTTGAATGCATCTATCCGCAGTCCTTCATCCGTGAAGCATTGAGAGCAAAGGAGGGTTTGAGTCGTCTTCGCAGTTTCTTCTGGCATAGTCCTACCGTGGATACTCTTATGGGATGGACCTCAAACTTTAGACCAAGCGGATCGGTTCGGTTTTGGGCTCAGTTGAGCCGGTTGCTACCGTCCGCTTCTGGCCGATAGCGGCCACTCGGATGGCTGAGAAGCCCGTAATCGAGATGGACTACAACTACGCACGTGAAGTAGCCCAGTGCCGGTTGTGTCGAGCCTTCCGAAGTCATCATCTGCGTTCACTAATGATCTGAGTTGTCCGAAGCGCCGCACTCGCTCTGTGCATGGCCATCAGAAGAGGGATTTTCGAACGGGTTAGCTGTTCAGGTTCAAACTCTCGACTGCTGAAACCTCCGAATTGAGAAAAGTGCGCGCGGATTTCAGGATCTCGTCCGACAGAGCCGTTTTGCCGGTGGCGCGAGCGAGGGTCATGGCGCCTACCATCAATGAGTATTCGACCAGCGCGGCCTGGCGCCTGGCGGTTTCATCTTGCGGTGAGGCGCCGGGTTCAACGGTGGAGAGATAAGCGTCCATCAACGCCCGTAGCCCTTTGATGTAAGTCTGATGAAGCACGGACTGGTTGTCTTCGTGGGACATGTCACCAGAGAACGCCACAACAGGGCAGGTGTCGGCGGCATTGTCGCGCTTGGATGGCGCGAGGTAGTGATCGACGATCGCCTTTCGGGCTTTCCGTTTTTTACGGTGGCTGGCGATCTTTTCTTTCCAGGCGTTCGCTGACTGCTCGAATGCGTGAGTGCAGGCTTCCGTCGCCAGTGCCTCTTTGGATTCGAAGTGTCCATAAAAACCGCCATGGGTGAGGCCTGCTTCGTTCATGACTTCTGCGACGCTCACTCCATTCAGTCCACGCTCACGGTAGAGCCGGACGGCTGTTTCGGTGATGGCGACACGGTTCAATTCAGTTTGCTGTCGGGAAACTCTGGGCATGGGAACCTCTCCTCACGCGTAAATAGATTTTAGGTATCATATATAAGAGTTCGCTCACTGTCATGGTGAACAAAAGACCGGCGTTGCATTGAGCCCGGCCGAATCATTCCGATGCATCCGAGGTGCATCATAGTCGTTCTCATTCTCTTCAATAGATGATCGTTAAAATTTATTGAATAGATTTTCATGCTCATCTATTTTGGTTGCGAGAGATCTCGCAACCGTTGCGCGGTCATCACGGGCACAGCGTGGGGTTGCACATGAATGCACAAAACCAAGGCGTCAGTCGCTGGACAATGGCAGACTGGCGACTGCTCTTGATCGCTACCACGCTGTGTGTGTTGGTGGTCATGGACGCCAACATGGTCGCATTGGTGTTGCCGTCGATTTCCGACAGTTTCACCGCATCTTTCCAGTCACTGGAGTGGGTGATCAGTGCCTATATGATCACGTTCGCCTCGTGTCTGTTGCCTGCCGGCGGCTTTGCAGACCGGTTTGGCAGGCGGCGCATTTTGCTCACCGGATTGGCGATTTTTTGTGTCTCATCGGTGGCGTGTGGGCTTGCCGGAACGATCACCGCGTTGAACGTCGCGCGAGCGTTTCAAGGGGTGGGCGCGGCTCTTCAGCTCACGTCGGCGCTGGCCATCATCGGCAATGCTTTCGCGCACCGTCCGGTGGCTGCACGCGCATGGGGAATCTGGGGCACATGCATGGGGTTGACAATCTGCCTCTCGCCTCTGCTCGGAGGGTTCATCACTCAATTGATCGGGTGGAAGGCGATATTCCTGATCAACGTGCCGCTCGGGATGCTCATTGCGTATAGCGTGATTCGCTGGATACCCGAATCGAAAGCTGCGCTTCGTCGGCCGATCGATGTGATGGGCAGCGTGACATTTCCTCTCGCCCTGGCGCTACTGATCTGGGGGCTTATCTCTGTGAATGGAGATGGCTTGTTTAGCCTTCTCACGCTCGCCAAATTCAGTGTGAGCCTCGCGCTGTTCACGCTGTTCATTCTGATCGAAACGGCCCGGCAGCAACCAATGGTGGATTTTCGGTTGTTCAAGAATCCGCGTTTCTCGGCGGGTGTGATTGGCATGTTTGGGTATTCCGCTTCTGCACAGGTGTTGTTGAGTTTTTTTCCGCTGTATTTGCAGACCTGGTTCGATCTAACCCCGTTGATGGCAGGTGTTTCGATGCTGCCGTTCGCAGTTGCGATGGTCATTGGCCCCCACGCGGGCAACTTCATTGGGCGTGACAGGTCGGCGCATTGGCTTCTAACGGTTGGATTGGCGACTGTTTGCACTGGCAATACCCTCACTGCCTGTCTGGTGACGTCTTCCCATTACCTGTGGGTGGCGCTTGGAATGTCTCTGATCGGGTTCGGGGCGGGAATGCTTAACGGCACCACTCAGCGAGCCATCATGGGAGAAGCCCCACCCGAAAATACCGGGATGGTCTCCGGCATTGCCCAGTCCACTCGGTTTGCCAGTATCGTCCTGGCGGTAGGTATTCTGGGCGCTGCGCTGGCTCAACATGCCCATGCCGTTTTTGAAAGAGGGCCAGCGCGGTCGTTGGGGCTGCATTCGGCGGAAGCTCACCGGTTTCTGGATCAGGTGCTCACAGGAAATGGACGCAGTGCAGGGCTTTCCATCGACCCGTCGGTGCACGCGTCCGCACTGCTGGCTGCTCGACTGAGCAGCGCATCGGGGTTTTCTCTGGCGTTGATGATTGCTGCACTGATTGCGGGGACGTCAGCGGTGTTGATCTGGCGCCTGAGCCGGCGCCCATGATGCGATCTTCTTGAGCGCACGGGGCTGAGGAGTGAGCGGTGTCGATTCGAGGGTCTAAAGGCTGACCCCCTGGCGCTCGCTAGCCGTCTCGACGCGGCAAGTGCCAAAGGGTGCAGGATAGCGCTGGGAGGTCAGTCCTGGCCGACGCGGTTTTCTAGCGTGCCAATGCCTTCGATTTCGATGCGAACGCTATCACCCGGCTGAAGAAAACGCGGCGGTGTGAAACCGATGCCGACACCGACCGGCGTTCCGGTGCTGATGACATCGCCAGGCTTGAGTTCGATGCCCGCAGACAGGCATTCGATCAGTGCAGGAATGTCGAAAATCAATGCGTTCACATTCGCTTGCTGCCTCAACTCGTCGTTCACCCAGCACTTGATTGTGGCGCTCTTCGGGTTGAACTCATCAGCGGTAGCGATCCATGGGCCCATGGGGCAAAAGCCGTCTAGGGATTTACCGAGAAACCACTGGCGGTGGTTTTTTTGCAGATCGCGCGCCGTGACATCATTGATGATGGTGTAGCCCCAGACGTGGGCATACGCGTTTTCTTTCGATATGCCACGGCCGCCTTTGCCGATGATGACCCCCAGTTCCGCCTCGTAATCCAACTGTTGGGTGACGCGAGTGTGCGCAGGAATGGGTTCCAGATGGCCGATGACCGAGTCCGGTGTCTTGGTGAAAATCACGGGAAACTCAGGAGCGATCTCTCCGTCTTTTGCACTGTGATCGAAGCCGGATTTGCTGAATTCGGCCGCGTGTTCGTGATAATTCTTGCCCACGCAGAAGATGTTTCGCTTCGGTGCGAGTGGCGCCAGGACCTTAACGCCCTCAAGTGATTTGCCCGCCCCTTGAGCTCCAAGTCCGCCAGCAAGGTCTTCCCAATTCGCAATCAGCTCGTCCAGGCTTCCTGAAAATTGACCCTGAAGCTCTTTCAGCGGCCAGTAACGGCTAGTCTTGTCGTCGATCAGTGCAGGGGTAGGGCGATTGTATTCAGCTAAGACATTGGCAAATTTCATCGGCGTTCCTCAGCGGTTTTTGGAATTTCTCTGATACCAGCCCTATCGCTCATTCATGTGCTCATCGGGCTTGTCAGCGGAAAATACATGATGTAAAACATCTATTCAATAAATGTTGAGTAACATTTATTTTGAGTGGGACGCCGGTTTCGGTGTATCGCCACGACCCCAACCGTTCATGCCTGAAACAAGGAAATGCCATGCCTCTCGCCAGAATCGATGTTGCAGCAGACACCTCTGCCGAAACTGTCAAAATCATCGGCGCTGTCATTTATGAAGCCATGACCGGGGTCGCCAATGTCCCGGCCAATGACCGCTATCAGATCGTCACTCGCCATGCCAAGGATGAATTGATCTACCCGGAAGAAGGTTATCTGGGCGTAACGTACACGCCGCAGATCGTGTTCATTCAGGTGACCTGGAACGCCGGGCGCTCCATCGAGGTCAAGAAGGCGTTCTACAAAGCGATCGCTGACGGCATTCACGAACGCGCTGGCATTCGCAAGGAAGACGTGTTCATCACGCTGATCGATGTACAGCGTGAAGACTGGTCGTTCGGTAATGGCGAGATGCAGTACGCACCGAAACCTTGAATTCGTCGGTGGGCAAAAATGGCGCGGGCTGTGTACCGCGCCATTTTTTTTGAAAGAAAAAAGCGGAAAGATGCAAAAAAAACGGGCCGGTCGAGAACCCCGACCGGCCCATGGCAACCCTTTTACACGTTGCCATCCCCTGATGTTGTCAGCCACTGATGCAGCACGTCCGGTAAGGCCCCATTTCTTTCGGCGGATTGACGCAGGGCCTCACGTTCGATGATGCACCTGAGTCATGGCATGGACAAAGGCATCAATCGAGGAAAACCATTAACTGACTCAGTGGCTCTTGGCGTTGAGTGCAGCCACCAGCTTCTGCCCAAACTCATGATCGGAGAACGGTTGTTGAGCGGTGACCAGCTCACGGTCTACGACGACGTGCGGTTTCCAGGCTTCGCCGTTATCAACCACTGCGCCTGCCTTGGCCAGGGCGTCGTCGTTGTAGAACAGCACCGAACCTTTCAACTGGCCCGGCTCAAGTTGCTGTTCTTCGCCTTTCGAGAAGACGGAGACTTTGTAGCCAGCGTACGGCCAGCCCTTGGCCAGGGATTTCACTGCGTTGTCGTCACCGGAGATCAGTGCCTTGTCCAGTGCAACCGGGTCGTGGGCAGCTGCCAGCAGGGCGATAGGGCCGTGGCAGATGATGCCGGTCGGACGGCCGGTGCTGTGGAATTGTGTCAGGATCTTGCCCAGATCTTTGTCTTTCATCAGGTCTTGCATTGGGGCGTGACCGCCTGGCATGAACAGACCTTTGTATTCCGAGGTGCCTTTAGCCGCGACGGCGGACAGTTTCAGTGGGTGTTTCAAGCCGTCAAAGCTGGCAACAAACTTCAACGCTTCTTCGCGTTTGGCGGCATCTTTGTCGAAGAACATGTCATTGTTGGAGCTGACGTCCATCTGCGGCTCATTGCCTTGTGGGTCAGCGAATACCGGGGTATAGCCAGCGTCAACAATGGCTTTCAATGGGGTGGCAAGTTCGTTCAGGTAGTAACCTGTTTCGTACGTCTTGCCTTCTTTAAGATCAAGTGTCTTGGCGCTGGACATAACAACCAGTACTTTGCCTTTGGACGGCTCTGCTGCGTAAGCATTCGATACGGCCAGGCCCAGCGCAAGCAGAGCGCCGCCAACTTTCAGTAAGTTCATGATGCAGTTCCTGTTGAGTGTTAATAATCAGCGGTTTCATGGGAGTTGCTGGTGTCGCAATGAACCAGGTTGTTCTCCTGATTTGCGCTCAGGTTATGATCGAAGCCCTTATTGCTCCATGTCGTTTATCCACCTTTTTCGGACATGCCACGGCGGCCGAAAAGATGTCCGAAAAAGTTGGATATCCGACTTAGGTAAACGCGCGCGATGGTTGTAATCTCACCCGCAACTCCCGTGGCCGGCCCTTCACGCTGATGAAGCGCTTGTTAGCAGGCGAGCCATGTACCAGAGACTTCCACGGGATGATCATCCGACATTCGCATTTAACAGTTTCTGCTCAATCGATATTCAATGTCTTGCGCAATGGCCCTTCAGCGGGCGTTGACACATAGAGAGAGGCGGCTATGCAAACACTTTTAGTTAATGGTGTTGAGCGATCGGTTGAAGTGCCGGATGAGATGCCTTTGTTGTGGGTACTCCGGGATGTCATCGGTTTGACTGGAACTAAGTACGGGTGCGGAATTGCACAATGTGGCGCGTGCACGGTACACGTTGACGGACAACCTGTTCGTTCTTGTGTATTGCCAGTGTCGAACGTTTCCGGCAAGTCGGTCACCACCATTGAAGCGATTGAAAACGATGCCGTCGGCAAAAAAGTGCAAGAGGCCTGGCTGGCGGCCGAAGTGGTTCAATGTGGTTATTGCCAGTCAGGGCAAATCATGAGCACGGTTGCACTGCTGCATAACAACCCGCACGCCAGTGAGTCCGACATTGTGACGGCCATGTCGGGTAACTTGTGCCGCTGCGCGACGTACTCGCGCATTCGCAACACTATTAAAACAATCACACTTAGTTGAGGCGCCCCATGGCCAATTCAAGAGCATCCGTGGGGGCTGTGTCGCGCCGTCATTTCCTGCAAGTGTCGGCCGCAACGTTTGCCGGATTGACTGTCAGTGCCTGGCTGCCGGTTGCCATGGCGCGCAGCGCTGCCGCCGAAACGGTGGCCAACGCGCGCCTGGGCGATAACTCCGACGGTTTTGGCGCATTCGTGCGTATAGACATTCAAGGCAATGTGACAGTCATCTCGCCAAAAATCGAAATGGGGCAGGGCATTCAGACCGGCATTGCCATGATGGTCGCCGAAGAGCTTGAAGTGCCGCTGAGCCAGGTCACGATTCAGGAGGCACCGCCCAACGAAGCGCTGTATGCCGACACCATTCTTCATGGACAGGCGACCGGTGGATCGACGTCCACGCGTTATGTCTGGAATCCGTTGCGCACGGCAGGTGCCACCGCGCGGATCCTCCTGACCCAGGCCGCCGCCATACGCTGGAACATCGCCCCGAGCCAGTGCGTCGCGAAGGCCGGATTCGTGACAGCGCCCGATGGCCGGAAGCTGGGTTACGGTGAGCTGGTACGCGATGCTTCGCTGCTGCCTGCGCCGACCGATGTGCCACTCAAGTCGCCCGAGGACTTCACGCTGCTCGGCTCGCCTGCACAGCGGCTCGACACGCCGCACAAGGTCAACGGCCAGACCAGATTCACCATCGACCTCTCGGTCCCGGAAATGCGGTACGCATCGACCTCGGCGTGCCCGGTGTACGGCGGCAAGCTGAAAAGCGTCGACGATTCGGCTGCCCGGCGCGTGCCGGGGGTGGTCGATGTGGTCAAGCTCGATAATGCGGTGGCCGTGATCGGCGTTCACACCTGGGCCTGTTTCCAAGGCCTCAAGGCGCTGGAGATCGACTGGGATCTCGGCGAGTTCGCATCGATGAACTCTGAAATCATCGAAGCTGGGCTGGCCAAAGCGATCACCACCGACGGCGTGGTCGCCGTCGAAAAGGGCAACATTCGCAAAGCCCTCGACGGCGCTTCGTCGCGCTTCGAGGCGACGTACGAGCAACCGTTCTGGTCGCACTCGCCACTGGAACCCATGACCTGTGTCGTTCATGTCCGCCCTGACGGCTGCGACCTCTGGGTGGGCACCCAGGTGCCGGGAGCAGCGCAGGCGACGGCCTCGAAGGTCACCGGATTGCCGCCCGAGAGAATCGTGGTGCATAACCAACTGATCGGTGGGTCGTTTGGACGTCGTCTGGACTTTGATTTCATCACCCAAGCGGTGCAGATCGCGAAGCAGGTGCCGTACCCGATCAAGATGACGTGGACCCGTGAAGAGGACATGACTCATGACATGTACCGCCCTCACTACCTGGATCATCTGGTCGCCGCACTGGACGAACACAAGATTCCGAACGGCTGGGAGCACCGCATTGCCGGTTCTTCCGTCGTTGCGCGCTATGCGGGGAAGCTGCCTCCCACTGGCATCGACCGGGATATCGTCGAGGTCTCGAAAGAGCCTGTCTATGCACTCGCCAACCACACCCTGCGTTACATCCGCGAAGAGGCGAAAGTCCTGCCGGTGTCCTGGTGGCGGGGGGTGGGGCCGTTGCGGGGCACATATGCGCTGGAGAGCTTCATTGATGAGCTGGCCCACAATGCGGGTGTCGATCCGGTCCAGTACCGTTTGCAGGTTTGCGAAGACCCGCGTGCCCGTGCGGCGCTCAGCCTCGTCGCGGAAAAAGGCGACTGGAACCGGCCGTTGAAAAAGGGGGTGGGTCGGGGCGTTTCTGTCAGCGCTGTGTTCGGCAGCTATGTCGCCACGATGGTAGAGCTGGAGATGGTCGGGGAATTCGGCATTCGGATCACCCGACTGGTCAGCGCGGTCGACTGCGGGGTGGTAACGAACCCGACCTCAATCATGGCGCAGATCGAAGGGGGCACGCTGTTTGGCCTTTCGGCCTCCTTGTTCAATGAGATCACCGTGGCTGACGGTCGGGTCCAGCAGAACAACTTTCACAACTACCGGCAGATCAGGATGAGCGACGCCCCGCCGGTCGAAGTACACATTATCGCAAGCGAAGCATCGCCCGGCGGTGTAGGGGAGGCGGGCACGGCATTGATTGCGCCTGCGTTGGTCAATGCGTTGCATGCCGCTTCTGGCAAAAGGATTCGGCAATTGCCGTTGAAACGTTCCGGCTACTACATCGTCTAGGTGTTCCTATGAAAATCATTGCATCTTATGTGATTGCGTCGTCCCTGCTCGGCTGGGCTTTGTGGGCTACGGCGGCGGACGACGACGTGATCAAGCGTGGCGAGTACATCGCCAACACCGCTGACTGCGTTGCCTGTCACACCGTTCAGGGCGGGAAGAAGTTCGCGGGTGGACGTGAGTTCAAGCTGCCGTTCGGCTCGCTGTTTACCCCCAACATCACCTCGGACAAGGAAACCGGTATCGGCACCTGGTCCGATGATGATTTCGTCAGCGCCGTGCAACAGGGTGTGGGCAAGGACGGCAAGCATTACTACCCGGCCTTCCCTTACACCTCGTATACGTTGATGCCGCGCGAAGACATTCTGGCGATCAAGCAGTATCTGTTCAGCCTGCCGCCGGTCCACGAGAAGTCACGGCCTGACACGCTGGCGTTCCCGTTCAACCAGCGGTGGGGTATGGCCATCTGGAACTGGATGTTTTTCGACAACGCCCGTTTTGCCGTGACGCCTGAAAAGTCGGCCGAGTGGAACCGGGGTGCGTATCTGGTTGAAGGCCCTGGTCACTGTGGTGAGTGCCATACCCCGCGCAACCTGATGCAGGCGACGGTCAGTTCGAAAGCGCTCGGCGGTGCCGAGATCGAAGGCTGGCGTGCGTACAACATCAGTTCGGATGCGCAAACGGGTGTCGGGAGCTGGTCCATCGAAGAACTGACCCATTACCTGACCCATGGCTATCAGCAGGGTCGCGGCGTCGCCGCTGGGCCGATGTCCGAAGTGGTGGAGCATAGTCTCGGCAAGCTTGATCCTGCTGATGTGCGCGCCATTGCGGTTTACCTCAAAGACTCGAAACCGCAACAGGGCGGCGTACCGAGACCGGCACCGCGCAGCACGGCCACTCCGGTGTCAGGCACTGCCGATCCACAGATGGTGCTGGGTCAGAAAATCTTCGCCGACGCCTGTGCGGGTTGTCACAAGGTTACGGGTGAGGGCAATAACAGCGACGTCGCGACCTTGTCGGGCACCAAAACCGTCAATGACAAAACCGCCGCCAACCTGCTCGGCGTCTTGCTGACAGGCCACACCTATCCGGGCATGCCGCGTGATCACTTCATGCCGGATTTCGCCAAAAACTACAGCGATCAGGAGTTGGCGGCAGTGAGCACCTTTATCCTCCATCGCTTCGGGGACAGTGGCGGCACCATCACGGCTGAACGCGTTCAGGAACGGAAAAAAGAGCTCTGAGCAGGCTGCCTGTGTCAGGCGGCGGGAGGTTTCGTATGTCAGATATCACCGCTGTGCTGGACGCTATCCGGCAGCATCATCGCCGGGATAACGAGATGGTGCTGGCCACCGTTGTGAAGACGCTCGGCTCGTCCTATCGCAGACCCGGTGCGCGAATGATCATCCCGGCCGTCGGTACGGCGGTCGGGATGGTCAGTGGTGGGTGCCTTGAGACTGATCTGGTTAAAAAGGCGTGGTGGCGTACCTCGAACGGCGCGACCCTTTTGGTGTACGACACCAATGAGGACGGCGACACCATCGACGGCATTGCTTCCGAAGGTTTCGGAACGGGCTGTCACGGGCAGATTACGCTGCTGCTGGAGCGTGCTGGCGACCCCGGCGCGGCGCTGCTGATTGACGTTCTCGATCGTGTGGTCCGCGCGCGCAAACCGGCGGCGGTGGCCACGATCGTGTCGGGCAACGCGGGCGTCGGCGATCGCCTGGCGCTGGATGTTGATCACAACGTTGTTGGCGCTCTGGCGGATCCTGATCTGCAAATACTCGTCGAACAGCACCTGCTGAAAGCGTTGACGGCACGCAAATCGTCCTTCCATTCAGTTCCGCTCAAGCGGAGCACCGTTTCGTTTTTTCTGGAATACATTCAGCCTCCTCAACGCCTGGTGATCTTTGGCGCGGGCAACGACGTGCCGCCGCTGGTGCAGATTGCCAAAATGTGGGGCTGGCACGTGTCGGTGATTGACAGTCGCTCGCACTTCGCCAAAGCCTCGCGATTTCCTGACGCCGATGTGGTGCTGCACGCCCCGCTGAACGAACCTTTCGATTTCACGGAACAAGTAACGGGGGCTGCCGTAGCGGTCATGACCCACAGCCTGACCCAGGATCAACACTGGTTGGCCCATTGCCTGCGCGAAGACACGGCATACATCGGGCAACTGGGCCCGATCGAGCGAACCGAGCGGTTGCTCAAGGCCATGGCGCCTGTTGAGCGGGCCGCCGCCAATACCCGGCTTCACTACCCCATCGGCCTGGATATCGGTGGGGACTCTGCGCCATTCGTTGCGGTGTCTATCCTCGCGGAGGCCAATGCGGCCCTGGAAAAACGCAGCGCCTGCTCTAGCAGCGTTAAGCGTCGGATGACGGCGGACGCCGGTTTCCGTGCGTCAGGCTGATCGACCTGCACGACGTCGGATGATCGTCGTCGGGATGGGCGAAGAGGGTTGCGTGGCGTAGTATGGATACCGTCATCCATGCGCGACTGTAGGTACCTCTTGAATACCCAATTTCGGCCCCATCAAGGCTTCAGCATTCACAGAACGTGCAACGGTTCTGCGTTGCGCAAGGCGACTCGCCGGATTTCCTCTCTCTACGGCGCGGTACTCGCGCCCAGTGGCCTGCGCCAGACTCAGCATTCCCTGCTCGCCCACGTTGACCGCTCGAACAGCCCGACCCTGTCGGAACTCGCGAGCGATCTGGTGCTGGACCGCACGGCGCTTTCCCACAACCTCAAACCCCTTGAACGCGACGGCTACCTGGCCATCGTGCGCGACGCCAATGACAACCGCGTCAAGCGTGTGATGCTGACTGAGAAAGGCAAAGAGAAGCTGGCCGAGACGACCCGCTTGTGGAGCATTGCCCACAATCGTTTCGAGCGCCTGTATGGGAAGGAAAAGGCCGAGCTGCTGCGTGAAATGCTGGCGGACGTTTATTCGGACGAACTGACCGAGGCGTTCGAGCGGGCAGGGGCAGAGGGAGTGGTCGAAGGGTGAGCGCTCAGCGAATCGAAAGAGGTTCGCGCACTGACCGCTCAACCGGTGTCGATGACGCTGCTTTCGCCACCCTCGGCGTTGCACCAAGGGTGGATGTCCAAAACGTCTATCAGGAGGGGTCAGACGGGCTCATCCTGAAGCACGCGATGTTTCTTGAGGGCGATACGCCCCATCTTGCTTCGATCCAGCTGACCTTCCCACGCCGCAATGACCACTGCCGCTACTGCGTTGCCGATGATGTTGGTTAGCGACCGGCACTCGGCCATGAAGCGGTCTACACCCAGGATCAACACCATCGCCGCCACCGGAACGGTAGGCACCACTGCCAGACTGGCTGCAAGTGCAACGAACCCTGCGCCGACAACAGCGCCCGCGCCCTTGGAGGTGAGCATGGTCACCAGCAGCAGCGTGAGCTGTTGTTCGAGCGTCAGGTCGATGTTGGTGGCTTGGGCCAGGAACAGCACGGCCATCGTCATGTAAATGTTGGTGCCGTCCAGATTGAACGTGTAGCCGGTCGGTACCACGATGCCGACCACGCCTTTGGAGCAGCCCAGTCCTTCGAGTTTTTCGATCAGTTGCGGGAGTGCGGATTCCGAGGTGCTGGTGCCGAGCACGATCAACAGTTCGGATTTGATATGTGCCAGTAGCTTGAAGATGCTGAACCCCGCCAGTCGGGCGATCCCGCCCAACACGCACGCCACGAACACGAAAGCGGTCAGGTAGAACGTGCCGATCAGTTTGAACAGCGGCAGCATCGAGCCGATGCCGTATTTGCCGGTGGTGAAGGCGATGGCACCGAACGCGCCCAATGGCGCGACCCGCGCGATCATGCCGACGATCCGGAAGAAGACTTCGGAAGCCTGGCTGATGGAGTCGGCAAGTGGGCGGGCACGCTCGCCTATCAGCACCAGCGAGATGCCGAACATCACCGACACCAGCAGGATCGGCAGGATCTCACCCTTGGCGAACGCGTCGAAAAAGGTAACGGGAATGATATGGAGCAGGAATCCGGTGATGCCTTCACCGTGATCGGCCTGATTCACGAAGCCGCTTACGGCGCCGGCGTCGAGGGTTTTGATGTCGATGTTGAAACCCGCGCCGGGGTGTAGCAAATGGCCGAAGATCAAGCCGATCAGCAGCGCGAACGAGGACACCACTTCGAAGTAGAGCAGGGCCTTGCCTCCGACCCGGCCGACCTGCTTGATGTCGTGCATGCTGGTGATGCCGGACACCACGGTGCAGAAGATGATAGGGCCGATCACCATCTTGATCAGCTTGATGAACGCATCGCCCAGTGGCTTGAGTTCTACGCCAGTGTCGGGGCGCAGATGACCGATAATCACGCCCAGAACGATGGCGATGATCACCTGAATGTACAAGGTGCCCAGCAGTTTTCTGATAGTCATTGTTATTGTCTCTTCAGCTTTGTAAGGGGCCACGCGAAAACCTCTCCTTCACAAAACGGGTGAAGGAGAGAACGTGCGGGTCACACCGGAAATAACGACAGCGTCAAGTGCTCAGGTCACAAGGCAGGACGTGGCAGGTCGCTGTTTACTGCGCGGATTCAGGGGCTTCGTCTTCGCTCCACTCAGGGCTGTAACCGCCCAGCGTCGGGTGGTACATCTCGTCGCCCGAGTGCTGGGTGAACTCTACATTCAGGCGGTCTTCACGCAGCCCGAGGATGTCGATGCAGTGCTGGCAGAGCGCTTTGGCGACGTCCATGCGAAGTTCGGGCGTGCGGCCGCGGCGGATATCGCACATCAACACGGAGACGGGCACAGGCTCGCCGTCAACGGTTCTCCAGACGCCGCCTTCACCGGTTTCGCGGATCGCCACGCTGATTCTCAAGATGTCCACGGTCATCATGGCCGAGTAGGTCTTGCACATCTCATGTGCCAGCTGCTTCTTTTTTTCGACCGGGAATGTCCCGTTCACGTCGAGCTGAAGGTAAGGCATTTTTATTCTCCGCGTTCGATGGATTGATAGCTCCCACCGACGATTGACGGGAGGAGCTACGTGCGATTCATTCGGCATAATTCCCCGTAAATACGGGTCTTAATTGTAATAGGTGAATATGCACACAAATAATTTGATTGCATATGCACCTTTTGTCAACGCTTCGTTTTGCAAGCTGATCAGTGGGTGGCGGCGCAGGGGCGGAGCGGTGATGAAGGGGGACAGCGGAATGCGGACGTGCAGGCGCGGACGCGCCCGGATGACCTGGAGGTCATGGGCGGCCCGCTTTACCTAGCGTGTCGCGAGGGAGGAGGTGTCAGGCGAGGGGGATCAGGTCGAAATATCGACCATCTGTGCTTCAGTGATGCGCTTGATCGCTTGAGGGGACTGATTGAAGGCCCGCAGGAAGGAGCGTCTCATGCGCTCGCGGTCACCGAATCCGCAGTCGCGGGCAATGATGTCGAGGGAGTATCGGCCTTCTTCCATCATGATCCGCGCCGCTTCGACGCGCAGATGTTCAATGGCCTTGGCAGGAGACTGTCCGGTTTCATCGCGGAAAATCCGGCTGAATTGCCGAGGGCTCAGGTGAGCGACTCCGGCCAGTTCCTCGACCGACAATTCAGAGGCAAGGTTTTCCTTCGCATAGAGCAGCGTGGTCTGGATGCGGTCGGTTTTGGGATCGAGTTCCAGCAGGGTCGAAAACTGTGACTGGCCCCCGGATCGACGGTGGTGAACGACCATTTTCTTGGCCACGTTGCGAGCCAGTGTGGTGCCTAGATCCTTTTCCAGAATGGCCAGCGCGAGGTCTATGCCAGCGGTCATGCCTGCCGACGTCCATACGGCACCATCGATGACGAAAATCCGGTCTTCTTCCAGGTGAACGTCCGGAAAACTTGAGCGGAATTCGCGGGCGTGGGCCCAATGGGTGGTGGCGCGACGTCCGTCCAGCAGGCCCGCCTGAGCGACGACGAACGCGCCGGTGCAGACCGCCGTAATGCGTTTGGTGGTGGTGACCGACGAGCGCAGGAAGTCCAGCAGTCCTGCGGAGACGTTGTCAATTTGATTGTTGCCAATGACGATCAGCGTGTCGTAACGGGCGTCCTTGAACGACGTCGTTTCCATCCCGAACCCGAGGGAAGACCGAACAATGCCGCCGTGTTCAGACACCACCGCCAGGTCGTACGACGGGCCGTTCATGTCGTTCGCTGTTTCAAAGACCGCCGATACAGCAAGTCCCAGCACCTGAAAGCCAGGGTAAATCACCAGTCCGACACGAATCATCGTTTGCGCTCCCGTCAGACACATGGCGTGTCGGAAAAGGTTGTATGGGATAATTTCAGGTCATGCTCTCACAGTTTTTCATGCCCTGCTATAGGTGGCGTGATGCGATCAACGTGCATATCCAATGTTCCGGACTACGACTCAAAAGGTTGGATATCTGTCATTGAAGACGCAATTTAGGCTCCTTATCATCGATCCAGCTTGAGCACTGCGCCGGTCTACGAGAGATTAAGAGATGCATGATTCCGTACATATGGGCACCGCGCTGATCGCTGACGCTTCAGCGGGCATCGGTGCGCGTTATGCCTGTCGGCTCGCGGAGCGGGGCTACGACATCATTTTAGTCGCCCGTCACCGCGCACCACTGTACGAAATGGCTTCACAGCTGACGACCCGGACGGGCCGCAGCTTTGAGGTGGTCGAAGCGGACCTGGGGACGTTGGATGGGCTGGCTACAGTTGAGACAGTGTTGCGGACGGACTCCAGCATCACCCTGCTGGTCAACAACGTCAGCATTGATTACTCGACGCTGGCCCCAGTGATCGACTCGATCGCGCTGGAGCGCCTTATTGGCCTGAACATCACGGCAGTCGCCCGTCTCACTTGCGCGCTGGTTCCAAAGTTGGTGGCACGCCAGGGCGGCACGATCATTCAAGTCACGGACAACGTGAGTGATTCGCCGTTTTTACTGGGCAGTGTCTATGAGGGCATCAAGGCGTTCGTGCTGGCGTATTCACAGTCACTCAGGAAAGGACTGGTGGGCCAGGGCGTCAGGATTCAAACCGTGATGCCTGCCTCTGGCAGCGCGGGCACTGACATTGAGTCGACTGCTTATTCCGGGATCAGTACCTGTAACTGTTCCAACGCCGATGCTTTTGTGAAAGCGGCATTGGCCGGGCTGGATCGAAATGAATTCATGACCACGCCGGGAGTGGAGGATTCGGATTGGGTCATTTCAATGGGTGCCGATGGGTTATACCGGTTTCTTCGCCGTTCAATTTACCCCTGATAAGACGTCGTTACGTTAGTTGCATCGGCAACCGGTGCAGTGCAGTTCACAGTTAATCAAAAGAACTTTCCCTTTAACTGCGGGGAGACGATCCGTCGTCCCTGTTAATCAGAGTGTGAGTATATGAACATTGGAGTGCCGGCTGAAATACGGCCGAATGAAATGCGGGTAGCCGCCACCCCCGATACGGTGAAGAAACTCGTCAATCTGGGGCATTCGCTGCGGGTCGAAAGTGGCGCGGGCGCTGCGGCGCACTTTCCAGACAGTGCCTATGCCGCAGCGGGGGCGACCCTCGTTGAGGCCGATGCCGCGTTCGGCGCGCAAACAGTATTGAAAGTGCACTCGCCAGAAGACGATGAACTGCGCCTGATGAAACCCGGCACTGTCGTCATCGGCATGCTCGACCCCTTCAACGCCTCCAACATGCGCGCGCTGGCTGACGCCGGGTTGACTGCTTTCTCGCTGGAAGCCGCGCCTCGTACGACGCGGGCCCAGAGTATGGATGTGCTTTCCTCGCAGGCCAATATCGCCGGTTACAAGGCGACGCTGGTAGCCATGAGCATGTATCAGCGTTTCGTGCCGATGTTGATGACGGCCGCCGGGACCGTCAAGGCTGCCAGAATCCTCATATTGGGCGCTGGAGTGGCAGGTTTGCAGGCGATTGCCACCGCCAAACGCTTGGGGGCCGTGGTCGAAGCGTCGGACGTCCGGCCTGCGGCGAAAGAACAGATCGAGTCGCTGGGCGCCAAATTTCTAGACGTGCCTTACGAAACGGACGAGGAGAGAGAAGCGGCTGTGGGTGTCGGCGGTTACGCACGGCCCATGCCGGGCTCCTGGCTGGAGCGTCAATCGGCACTGGTGCATCAGCGCGCCATTCAGGCCGACATCATCATCTCTACGGCGCTGATTCCAGGTCGCACCGCACCGACGCTGATTCATGAGCACACCGTTGAAAAGATGAAGCCGGGTTCGATCATTGTCGATCTGGCCGCGGGGCGAGGGGCGCAGTACCAGGGCCGCGCCGGTGGCAACTGCCCACTGACGGAAGCCGACAAAGTGGTCGTTCGCCATGGCGTCCGCCTGGTAGGGCACACCAACTTTGCATCCATGTTGGCAACGGACGCTTCCGAATTGTATGCCCGCAACCTCCTTAACTTCCTGGCATTGATTACAGGCCCGGATGCCACTGTTTCTATTGATCCGGCTGACCCTATCGTCGCGGCGACGCTGTTTGCCCGTGATGGTCAGGTGTTGCGGACCCTTTAATCACTTAACGAGTAACGCATTATGGAAATCGTCAATCACGGCATCATTAATCTGATCATTTTTGTACTCGCCATTTACGTGGGCTACCACGTCGTCTGGAATGTCACCCCGGCACTTCATACCCCGCTAATGGCGGTTACAAATGCCATCTCTGCCATTGTCATTGTTGGAGCGATGTTGGCCGTTGGTCTTACTTCGACCAGGTTTGGACAGTTGTTTGGGGCGCTCGGGGTTCTGCTCGCTTCCATCAACGTCTTCGGCGGCTTTCTGGTTACACGCCGGATGTTGGAAATGTTCAAGAAAAAAGCCCTCGCACTTCCGATCCCTCGTGAAAAGGCGCCACGGTCATGAGTCCGAATATTGTTACTTTGCTCTATCTCATTGCCTCGGTGTGTTTCATTCAAGCGTTGAAAGGCCTGTCCAATCCTAAAACAGCGCGCATCGGCAACGCATTCGGCATGGCCGGGATGACCATAGCTGTGCTTACCACGCTGGCCATGATTCGCTTTCAGGCCATGACAAAGGGGAGCGGTGAAATCCAGGTGGGCTTGGGCCTGTTGGTGTTGTCTCTGGTTGTGGGCGGCGGTATCGGTGCGGTGCTGTCCGCTCGGGTGGAAATGACCAAAATGCCTGAGCTGGTGGCGGGCATGCATTCGCTGATCGGTCTGGCGGCGGTGTGTATCGCTTATGCCGTGGTGTCCGAACCGAGCGTATTCGGATCGAGCGAAGCGGGCGTCAGCATTCCTCGGGGCAACCGGGTCGAGTTGTTCCTCGGCGCGTTTGTCGGGGCCGTCACCTTCACCGGCTCGATCATCGCGTTCGGCAAGCTCTCCGGTCGCTACAACTTCCGGCTGTTCAAAGGCGCTCCGGTTCGCTTCCCGTTTCAGCACACCTTCAACCTGATCGTGGCGTTGATCGCACTGGCTTTGGGCCTCACGTTTGTCGTGACCCAGGCCTGGCTGCCGTTCGTGCTGATGACGTTCGCGGCCCTGGCGTTGGGCCTGCTCATCATCATCCCTATTGGCGGCGCTGACATGCCCGTCGTTGTGTCGATGCTCAACTCTTATTCGGGTTGGGCGGCAGCGGGCATAGGCTTCTCGTTGAACAACCCGATGCTGATCATCGCCGGTTCGCTGGTGGGGTCTTCAGGAGCGATCTTGTCCTACATTATGTGCAAGGCCATGAATCGCTCGTTCCTGAACGTGCTGCTGGGCGGCTTCGGTAACACGGCCGGTGGCGGTGCTGCCGATGTCGAGCAGGCCGAGCGTCCCGTGAAATCGGGCTCGGCAGAAGACGCCGCGTTCATGTTGAGCAATGCCCAGAGTGTGGTGATCGTGCCAGGTTACGGCCTCGCAGTGGCGCGTGCTCAGCACTCGCTTAAAGAGTTGACCGCTTTGCTGACGGCCAAGGGAGTGGACGTCCGCTATGCCATTCACCCGGTGGCAGGACGCATGCCCGGCCACATGAACGTGCTGCTGGCCGAGGCCGAAGTGCCCTACGAGCAGGTGCACGAGATGGAAGAAATCAACATGGAGTTCGGACAGACCGACGTCGTGCTCGTGCTGGGGGCCAACGACGTGGTGAACCCGGCAGCCAAGAATGACCCGAGTTCGCCGATCTCCGGCATGCCGATTCTGGAGGCGTACAAAGCGCGCACCATCATCGTCAACAAGCGTTCGATGGCGGCCGGGTATGCCGGTCTGGATAACGATCTGTTCTATCTGGACAAAACCCTGATGGTGTTCGGCGATGCGAAGAAAGTGATCGAAGACATGACCAAGGCTGTGGACTGAAACGACAACCCCGGAGCATTCAGATGACTCTGTTAAGACACATCCTGTTGACCTCGATCGCGACGTTGACCATCTGCGAAGCAGTCCAGGCGGCGCTGCCTGTTCAGCACATCGATTTCGACAAAATCAGCTTCACCACAACGCAGCTCGCACCGAATGTATACGCGCTGACCGGTTCGCCGGGAATGGACCCGTCTCATCCCGATGCTGCAGGTGGCCGAGTAAGCGTGCTGGTCGGTCCTCAGGGCGTGCTAATGGTCGATGCGTCCTACGCCCAACTCTCCAATAAGCTGCTCGCCACGATCAAGGCGATCAGCCCAGAGCCAGTTCGGTACCTGGTCAACACGCACTTGCACCGGGATCACACCGGCGGCAGCGGCAACATTGTCAAGGCGGGCGCGTTGCTTTTCGCGCGGGAAGAAGAACGCAACGAGTTGTCCGAACAGTTCGCATCCGCAACGGATGGGGCGTCGCAGGAAAGTCTCGCGAGATTGCCTACCGTGACGTACGGCGCAGGCGCTCCAGTCAAGATACGCATGAACGGAGAAGTCATCGACCTGATCCCTGTGCGACCCGCTCACACGGGGGGCGACACAATCGTTCGGTTCGAGAATGCCAACGTCATTATGACGGGCGACTTCTTCCGCAACTACGGGTACCCCTACATCGACGTCGAGAATGGCGGGACCGTGGAAGGCATGCTTGAAGCGCTGGATCAGACCGCCGAGCTGGCGGGGCCGGACACGCTTCTGGTGCCGTGCCATGGCACTGTCTATCACCGCTCCGACATTGTTGCCTACCGCGAACTGATCGTGGCGGTGGAAGAGCGCATCAGGCGTCTGATCGCAGCCGGAAACAGTCGCGCAGACGTAATCGCTGCCAAAGTGACGGCCCCTTACGACAGCAAAATCCCTGGTGGTCTTTACCACCAGCCGGATGGCACCGGGACCAGTGCAGACCGCTTTGTGGCGGAAGTGTTTGACCAGTTGCAGCGCGGCGGCTGAGGCTCACTGCGCCCGCGTTGCCGGTCATACAACAGAAGAGGGCGCGTTTATTCGCGCCCTTTTTTATGCGGGCGGCCCCCACCGCACCCGCGCCTTTTAGCCGTCCAGACACCTCTTTTTTTCGGTCAGTAAGGCCTTGTCCTAAAACGTTGGATATCTGACATTTCAGCTTTTCAGGGTAAGCCGTACTCTTTCTCTACCGACTCTTTCGGCCCAACAAATTTCTGGAGAAACACTATGAGCACTGCATCTAAAGGCACCGCACTGATCACTGGCGCTTCGGCAGGTATCGGCGCGGTTTACGCTGATCGTCTGATCAAGCGCGGCTATGATCTGATCCTGGTTGCACGCAACGAAAAACTTCTGAAAGAAGTGGCCGCTAAAATCGCAGTACCTGGTCGCACTGTCACGACCCTGGTCGCCGATCTGGCCAACAAAGAATCGCTGAAACAGGTTGAGAAAGTCCTGCGTGAAGACGCCAGCATCACTCTGCTGGTCAACAACGCCGGTGTCGGTTCCGTCGCTTCGATTCTCAAAGACAACGTTGAAGAAATGGACGCGATGATCGCCTTGAACATCACCGCGCTCACCCGTCTGACCTATGCAGTAGCACCGGCTTTCGTTGCTCGTGGCACAGGCACCATCGTTAACATTTCCTCGGTGGTCGGCATCGCCGTCGAAATGCTCAACGGCGTCTACAGCGCTTCGAAATCCTACGTACTGAGCTTCGGTCACACCCTGCAACGTGACCTGGCGGACAAAGGCGTTCGCATCCAGAGCGTATTGCCGGGCGCTACCGCTACTGACTTCTGGGACGTTGCCGGTTACGCGCCTCAGAAGGAAGGTGCGAACACCATGCGTGCCACCGATCTGGTAGACGCCGCTCTGGCCGGTCTGGATAAAGGCGAACTGGTCACCATTCCTGGCCTGCAAGATGCTGATGCTCAGGATTGGACTCAGTGGGAAGAAGGTCGCCGCGCGATCTCGAAAAAATTCAGCCACGCAAAACCTGGCGCTCGTTACGGCGTTTGATCCAACCGCCTCTTCGTTCGCGAAACCGAAGGGAGGTCACTCAGTTGGCCTGCCCTTCGGCATCGAGCCATCCTTAGCTCCTTCCGGAGCAGATCGACAGTCAGTCTTCTCAAGGCGCCGACCTTATCGGCGTCGAGGATTCGTTTACTCAAAGATTGGAGTTTGCAATGGCTTATCAAACGATCAACCCGACCACGAATCAACTGGTCAAAACCTGGCCGAACCACACCGATGCGCAGGTCGAAGACGCCCTGGCGTCCGCGCACCGTCTGTACAAATCGGAATGGTCCAAAGGCTCCATCCAGCCTCGCCTGGCGGTGCTGCGCAAGCTGGCCGACCTGATCGATGCGCGCAATGAAGAACTGGCGCGAATCATCACCCTGGAAATGGGCAAGCTGATTGGCGAAAGCCGTGGCGAGCTGCAAGTTGTGGCACAGATCGCACGTTTCTATGCCGACAACGCAGAGCGCTTCCTGGCCCCGGTGAGCGTCCAGACCGACCAAGGCGATGCGTGGATCGAACATCAGCCTATCGGCGTCCTGGTTGCCGTCGAACCCTGGAACTTCCCGTTCTATCAATTGATGCGTGTACTGGCCCCTAACATGGCCGCAGGCAACCCGATCGTTGCCAAACACGCGAGTATTGTTCCGCATTGCGCCAGTGTGTTCGAAGCACTGGTGACTGAAGCGGGCGCACCGAAAGGCGCCTGGACCAACCTGTTTGTCACGGCTGACCAGATCGGCACGCTGATCGCTGATCCACGGGTTCAGGGTGCGGCCATGACCGGTTCGGAAGGCGCAGGGAGTGTGATTGCCGCCCAAGCGGGCAAATACCTGAAGAAGTCCACCCTCGAAATGGGAGGCAACGACGTGTTCGTGGTGCTGGAAGACAGCGACCTGGACAAAGCGGTCGAGGTCGGTACGTTCTCGCGTCTTCACGTTGCCGGTCAGGAGTGCATCGGTGCCAAGCGCTTCGTCGTCCGCGAAGAAGTGGCTGACGCGTTCCTGAGCAAACTCACCGCTGCCTTCAAGGCCGTGAAGATCGGTGACCCGCTGGACGAAACCACCACCCTCGGCCCACTGTCGTCGGCTGGCGCCCGTGATGGTCTGATCAAACAGGTCAAGGCCGCTGTCAGCAGCGGCGCAACCCTGCACTACGGTGCCGGTGTGGTGGATCTGCCAGGTCACTTTTTCGAGCCTGCGATCCTGACAAATGTCACCCGCGACAACCCGGCGTATTTTGAAGAGTTCTTCGGTCCAGTCGCTCAGGTCTACGTCGTCAAGACCGACGACGAGATCGTCGAATTGGCCAACGACTCCAACTACGGCCTGTCGGGCGTGGTCTTCTCTAAGAACATCGAACGCGCCAAGTCGCTAGCTTCGCGCATCGAGACCGGCGCCGTCTGGATCAACACCTTCTCAAGCACTGCACCTGAGCTGCCTTTTGGTGGTGTTAAACGCTCCGGTTATGGCCGCGAGCTGTCCGAGTTGGGCATCAAAGAGTTCGTCAACCAGAAACTGGTGCTTGTCGCCAAGGCTTGATTCTCTTGAGTACTCCCGAGGCGTGTGGATCTACGCCCCGCTGGATGATTACCTTACGCCGGCACTCCCTGATCAAGGGTGCTGGCGTCATCTTTTTCATCGCATCAAACCTGAGAACGGACATGACCGCTATCGCAGTGTTGGGATTGGGAGCCATGGGATCGCGCATGGCCGCGAATCTGCTCAAGGCAGGACACGCCGTTACGGTCTGGAACCGCAGCCCTGACGCCGCCGACGCACTCGTCGCCACAGGGGCCACTTTGGCGGCGACGCCACGGGAAGCTGCGCAGGGCGCTTCGATCGTTCTGAGCATGGTTCGCGACGACATCGCGTCGAACGGCGTCTGGCTCGATCCGGAGCATGGAGCGTTCGGTGGTATGTTGTCTGACAGCCTTGCCATCGAGTGCTCGACGCTCTCGCCGCGCTGGATCAAAGCTTTGGGCGAAGCCGCGAACGAAGCGGGCATCCGCCTCATCGATGCGCCGGTCTCCGGTTCGCGTCCGCAGGCGGAGGCCGCGCAGTTGGTGTTCCTGGTCGGCGGGGATGAGGCAGATGTGGCGTTTGCCCGAGGCGTGCTCAGCAACATGGGATCGTCGATTCAGCATGTCGGTCCGTTGGGGGCTGGTACGCTGGTCAAGTTGACGACCAACGCCATGCTCGGCGTTCAGGTCACTGCGTTGGCCGAGCTGTTCGGCATTCTGGCCAAGAGTGGCGTGAGCCTTAAGGTTGCGTTTGATGCCGTGGGGGCCACGGCGGTTTCCAGCGTCGCCGCTCAGCGCAGTGTGGACTTGATGGTCGCGGGCACATTCGAGCCGCAGTTTCCGGTGGCGCTAATCGAGAAAGACTTACGTTATCTGGTGAACGTGGCGGGGAGTCCGGCCGCTGCGCCGACTATCGACGCCGCCCGTAAAGTCTTCGGCACCGGCATCGATCAGGGCTTTGGCGAGCAAAACATGACCAGTGTGGTTCAGGTGTTCGCAGCCGACTTTCCCTTCGGGCAGTAAAGCGATCGACATCCGGTTAAGCGCCATATGTTTCGACCGTACAAGACGGCCGCTGTCAGCCCGCTTGCTTGTCGAGATTGGTCTCATCGCGTGGGTAGGTAAGCTAATTGAAGGTTTGGGTTCGACATGAAACGCCGGGGTCAACCGGCATTTCTGCGCACGGTCTGCGGGGGCTGCCCGAGGGTACGCAAGAACGCCCGGCGCATGCGTTCACGGTCGGCAAAACCCGTTTCGTAGGCAATGGTCTCGACGGTATGCCGACCCTGTTCCAGCATCTGCCGGGCCGCCTCCACCCGTAAACGCTCCACGGCCTTTGCGGGTGTCTGACCCGTCTCTTCGCGAAAGGCGCGACTGAACTGACGCGAACTCAAGTTCGCCGCATCGGCCAGCTCATCCAGCGACAACGGGTTTTTCAGGTGGGATCGGGCGTAAGTGAGTGCGTTCTGGATGCGATCCGACTTGGGGGCCAGATCCAGCAGAGCCGAGTGTTGTGATTGCCCGCCAGCGCGGCGGTGGTAGAGCACGAACTGACGCGCCACCGATTGAGCCACGTCGAGACCGTGGTCGTCTTCGACCATGGCCAGTGCCAGATCGATGCCTGCGCTCATCCCGGCGGACGTCCACATCTGGCCGTCCTGAACGAAGATCCGGTCAGCCTCGACGTGAATGTCCGGATAGCGGCGCCCCAGCTCGCAAGCCACCATCCAGTGCGTGGTCGCTCGCCGGTTCGCCAGCAGCCCTGCCTGAGCAAGAATGAAGGCGCCTGTGCAAATGGAAGCGATTCGTCGCGAGGTGTGCATGGCGCCACGCAGGTAGTCGACCAGCGCCTCGGATGCCTCAGGACTCGCGGCCCCGCCACACACGATGACGCTGTCGAACGGGTCGTCTCCCAAGGGGGTGCTCAGCACCGAGACGGCCGCCGTTCCCTTGACCGGGCCGCCTGTTTCCGAACGGATCGAGACCTCGTAATGCTGTGCGCCAAGCACCCGGTCCGCGACTTCGAATACCGAACTGGCGGACAGGCAGACGAGCTGGAAGTCCGGATAGATGATGAAGCCGACCTTGTGCATAGCGAATGCTCGATGGCGATAAAGGTGGCAATTATGACATTTAAGCCATGAGGCGCAATGCCTATCATGGGCTCCCGAATGAAGCTCACTCCTTGGAGAACACCCATGTCACGTCTTACCAGCAAGATCGCTGTTGTCACCGGCGCCAGCTCTGGCATCGGCCTCTCTGTTGCTCAAACGTTTCTCGCGCAGGGCGCGGCTCGCGTCTACCTGACCGGACGCCGCAAAGCCGAGCTGGATCGCGCCGTCGCGTCGCTGAACGCCCGCTTCCCGGACGCCGGGCAAGGCCCACGTGCAGTGGGTGTACAGGGAGATGTCAGCCAGCCCGCGGACGTAGAGCGGCTGTACAGCCTGATCAGAGCCGAGTCCGAGCGCGTTGATGTCGTGTTCGCCAACGCCGGTTACGCGGAGCCCGCCCCGCTGGGCAGCCTGACCGAGGCGCACGTCGATGGATTGCTCAATACCAACGTCAAAGGCGTTATCTGGTCGGTGCAGGGCGCCTTGCCGCTGATGGGCGAGGGCAGCTCGATCATCCTCAGCGCCTCGATTGTCGCCAGTAAAGGCTTCGGCGACTGGAGCCTCTACAGCGCCAGCAAGGCCGCTGTCCGTTCGTTCGCCCGCACTTGGGCGTCCGACCTGAAAGGCAAGAACATTCGCGTCAACGCCGTGAGCCCTGGTGTGATCGACACCCCGGCCTGGAGCGAGTCGGATATGCCGAAAGAGCAAGTGCATGGCTTCTTCCAATTCGCCGCATCGGTCACCCCGATGAATCGAACTGGCCGCGATGAGGAAGTGGCAAAAGTCGTCGCCTTTCTGGCCTCCGACGACAGCAGTTTCGTGAACGGCAGCGAAGTGTTTGTCGATGGCGGGATGGCGCAGGTCTGAGCCTGTCGATCGGGTTTGATTCACATGTCTGCCAGTAAACAAAAAAGCTCCGGAAATCAATTCCGTGGCTTTTCGTTTATTGCGACCCTCAACTAGGCAGAGGCTACAGTGTCACGTCGTTTGAATGCTCTATTTCGGCGGCCTACCGTTGATTAAAGCTGGAAAGCGGCTATCGCGGCCGATCAGGATGACCACTAGACGCGGGTCAATCCCTATAGCGGATGCCGGAGAGTAGTTGTGTGCAGAGGCGGGGCGTCCGCTTCTGGCCGTTTGCAGCCGCTCGCTGTACATCAGCAGCTAGGAGAATCGCTACCTGCTGGTGGTTGGTGAAACGAGACTAGAAGCAGTGTCCAAGAGCAAGCGACAGATGCCGACTCTTTGGGCTGCGCTCATGCTTAGCTGATAGTCGAGGTTGATGATGCTTGTCCATCGATAAGGCGAAGACGCGGCGTCCACTAGGCTGAAAATGGTCACGCAGGAGTACCACGGAGGAACAAGTACAGAGCCATTTCATGCTGATCGGAGGCGAGTGGGGATAATCCCAGGCTGAAGCAAGCTCGCGACAGTCTCCACCAGTTTTCCTACTGGCCAAGGCTTCTGTAGAAAGACCACACCCTCGGGCAATTCAAAAAATTCCTGCTCGTACCCACTGGTTAAAATCACCGGAATGTCGGGCCATTTACTCCTGAACATTTGAGCAAGCTGTAGCCCGAGAATGTGACCGGGAACGCTGTGATCGGCGAGGAGCAATGAGCAGTGACCATGGCTGTCAAGGACATGCATCAAAGCATCGTCGGCCCGTTCGAAAAGCACGACCTTGGCCCGAATCCCCATGAGGATATCTGCCATCAGTTGCCTCAAAATATCATTGTCCTCCACCACGACGATTTCGCCATTTATGGGAAGCATGCCCGTCCATTCTGCAATCACGTGCGTAGTCCTTACGAATGAAGGTGCGTTTATATTGCGGAGTGCCCAGCGTGAGGGGCTGGAGGTCGGACAGCTGACGCGGTCTAAGAATGTCTGAATTCAGCATCAATCTTGAGGGGCGAGCCTAAGAGGAAACACGCGTTGCATTACGCTACAGCATTGTATAGGCGCACGCGCGGATCATTTTTGAGCGAAGAGGCAACTTTATTAGCGGAGAGCGGGAGAGGGGCCACGATTTCGCTGACTAAGGCCGCAATCTGCGCATGGAAGCAGATTCATCGTCGTAGTCGCCTACGGTCTGCAATCACAAACGGCAGGAGATTGCGTCCAGGTCGTCTCAGGGCGCCAGCTTTTGCCCTGAGTATCCACAGCCATCGGAATGTTCAAACTGCGATCTGCGGTCGATGGGAACTCGGTCGCTCCAACTGGTTTTGCAGGGGCTCTACGCATCGGCAAACGAGCAGCCTCATGGGTTTGATCCAGCCCGAGCGCATGAATGAGCATGATTCCGTAGGCTGATCTCAAAGATGTGCTGACGCGGCTGCCAACGCACCAAGCGTGTGAAATTACCGAATTGCTCCCGCGCAAATGGTGCGACCGTTTCATCACGGAGAGCGTCGGGTAGACGCTTGCCATTACATGAATTGAAGCGCTCAACATCCCGTGGTTGAATATCAATCACGCTGATCGTCTTGGCGGTTCATTTCCTTGACGATCACTTCGCCAATCATCAGCGCCCAAAGGTCTGCGTTGAGGGTTAGCAGTGAGAGTAAATCCCAATATACAGACTCTAGGCGACGCGAATTCATCACAGGTGCGCGAGTTGCCAATGTCTTAAGGGCATCGCGAAGGCCTATCTGGCTCGTTATCAGCGCGCGTAAATGCTCGTTGTCCAGCCGCTCAGTTTGCATCGCTTTCACTCACCGTCGAAGTCAATCTTCATAGTGCCATCAGGCAGAGCCCATGGCGTTGAGTATTTGATTCTCACCAAGCCATACGTCGGTAACATGCCGAGCACTCGCGTCCGTTGATAAGTGGCGGTTAAGTGTTCGTTCCGGGTACACGTTGGAGCGAGAGCGGCGCGGTACCCAGACGCATACAAAATTGAGATCGGATGCGAATGGGTGGGCAAGTCCGTGCATTTTGCCGGTTAACTAACCGATCTGACCATAAAGGCGAAGGTGTGATGAAGGCGTGTTTACTGGACGCTTACGATGGATCAGCAATATGCATTCTTGTTATATGCCTGATTCTGCGACACATCATGGCGTGAACATTCCCGCGATTATCCTGGCGTCTAGCAGGGCGTGGTGGGGCAGCGCCGCCGCGTCACTTGTCGGCGAAAGTGTCGTGGCATCGGTCGGATAATTTCGGACGTTCCTGGGCCAGCGTCCATTGTCGTAAGCGAGCTCGCAAAACAGCTCCCAGTCGTAGATAGGTGCGTCTGTGGCCACCTCGAGCTCTTCATCGAAGGTTGCCAAGAATTGGAGGAGTGCCTTCCTGGCCTCGATTATCGACATGGCGTGATCACCACGCCAAAGCTGCGGCAGTACGATCTCATTCACGAAATCACTACAGTCGTCTTCTCGCCAACCATCGAGCAATTCAACGTAGAATTCGCGACCGTTCTCAGAAACCAGTGCCAGCGATATCAGCTTCGCTGCTGATGAGAGCTGGGTAAACTCGCAATCAAGAAAGAGCCTCATGCTGTTGAAACTCCGGAATGACTAGGGCCCGTCTAAATATGGCGCATGAAGGTCTGCTGTGGGAGATGGCCCTCGAACATTTTGGCTCGGACGAACTGCTCCAAGTGGTTGTAGAGATGTGGAGCCATGTCACTCCGGCCAGGCCAGTGGTAGAGCACCTGACCACCAAACAGGTCAGCCAGGATGTTCTGAATCTACTGAAAATTGCTCAGGAACGGGTCGGGGCCTTCGTACCGGGTCGAGCGCCAGTTGCGGGCACAGTGACCTTATACGCTCGCCACGCCAGTGACCTAGCTGACGAGCTCATTACGCGACTGCCAAAGGCGTTACTTTCGCGGGCATGGAGAGGAGCCTGCCTCGAAATCGACATAGGCATTTAGAGTGTGGTCATGCGCCATAGGGTACCGTGGCGTAGCCATCCAACTAGAATTCCATTGAGCTTATTCCTGCTCCACTGAGATGTTTTATGAATGGTGATTTGACTGAAGAAGAGATGCGTCGTGCATTGTTTGGTACGGCTGAACCTGAAAGTCAGGTGCCTGCTGTTCCAGTTCAAGAGCCTGTGCCCGAGGTGGTATTCACGAGGCCGGTAGCAGCTCCCGTAGCCAAGAAGAAAGTGGCGAAAGCATTCACGCCACGGCTCAAGGTCACGCTGCGGGTCGGGAACGTTTTCGAGGGGGAAACGTACGAGCTGATTCATGAGGCTGACACGTTGAGCTCGCTGCTTGCTGAGCAAGAGGCTGTGAAGGCTGCCAGGAAGAAGTACAAATACGTAGAGGTCGTCTCCGTCAAATCGATGTAGACGCAAACCTGAGCTGAGGAGGGGGTCAATATTCCGACGTTGGCTGCTGGTTGGTGGGCCGCTGTCGCGGACGGCTGTCGTAAACCGAGCCTACGCGTGACCGCTACGTCTCGGCCCTCCCGGGCTTCCATCCTGCCACCTGCGCGCTCCGCTTGCGTTCGGTAACATCCCCACGTCTTCTGGTTGTTGTTGTTGTTGTTGTTGTTGTTGTTGAGTGTACCCAAGCTTATAGCTTAGAAATCTTGAGAGGATGGTGACTCCAAGCGACGTTTCGTATCTTTGCCAAGTGTGTGGATACCCCGGGCTTGAAGAGCTTCCGTATGACGAGGTTGCTTGCACTTCGTTTGGCATCTTCGCCTTCTGTAGCACGTTGTTTGGCTACGACGACGCCATATCGGCCCATGCTGATTTACGGAGGTCATGGATATTCAACGGTATGCCTCAGCGGAGCAGGGCTCAAGCGTCGCCGAAGGATTGGGATCCGGTCAGGCAAATCAATGCGGTCGACGAAGGCATTAGCCATAGCTGACGCCTTTACATCAGCATTTCGTGGTAATCGTTTATCGTGGCTGGTAGCTGCCTGTGGTTGTTGAGGTAATGCGCTTGCAGCAGACAGCTACTCGTCACCAGAAGAGCTCGGTTACAGCTCATGCACGCAGCCGCCCGCCTTTGCCCGATTGCTGCTCAACCAACAACCGAGCGGCGGATTGCCGCTGTTGCTCGACGCAGCGAATCAGGAAATTTTGATCACCACTTTGCCAAACGCTCCTTTTGCCAGATGTTCAAAAGCCTTGTGGGCGTCTTCAAACGCATAAGTCTGATCAATCACTGGGCGGATCGCGTGTACATTCAGGAATGCATTCATTCGCTCGAATGACGAGCGTGGTGCTACTGCGATGCCCCGGATCGTGGTCTGACGGAAGATCAGCGGCATCAGGCTCAACGTTGTCGCCTGCCCCGTCAGAAAACCGATCTGAGCGATCTTGCCAGCAGCCTTTGTTGCCAAAATCGACTGGTTCAAGCCTTCGCCACCCGCCACGTCCAGCAGAAGATCCACGCCTTTGCCATCGGTGAGTTTCAGGACTTCCTCTTCCCAGCGCGGATAGGTTCGATAGTTGATGCCAGCCACTGCGCCAAGCGCCTTGACCGCTTCAAGATTGGTGTCGCTGCTGGAGGTGACGATCACCTTGGCGCCAAGCGCGGTTGCGAGTTGTACGGCGAAAATCGAAACACCGCCGGTGCCCTGCACCAGTACGGTTTGACCCGCCTGGATCTGCCCATAGTCCACGAGCGAGAACCATGCGGTCAGGGCTGCGATGGGAAGCGTCGAGGCTTGTTCGTCGGACATGTTGGCTGGAGCACCCACAGCGCTGTCTTCGTGAATGATCATGTACTCGGCCAAACCACCAGGTAAGGGCATGCCGAAGCAGTAGTCGGGTTCGTTTGGCCCTGGCTCTCCGTCAATCCAGCGCGAGTAGAGGTGCGAATTGACCCGGTCGCCCACGCTGAACCGGCTGACGCCTTCGCCAACGGCCACGACAGTCCCTGAAGCGTCGCTGACCGGAATCAGTGGCTTCGGCACCAGGTGGGGTTCGTAGAAACCATCGATGATGGCCTTGTCGCGAAAATTCAACGAAACCGCACCCACTTTCACCAGCAGTTCGCCGGCTTTGGGTACAGGCGTAACCGCTTCGCCGAAAAACCAGATTATCGAGACCGAAGTCGTTTAGAAGCCATGCTTTCATGTGCCTTTCTCTCTTGAAGTGGTCTGTCGTCGGCATTGTCATCAAGCATGCTTGCCGGATAAATGCCCGATCAGGCACAGGATTGTTATTTTTGAAGATAACAATCAGAGTGAGCCCTTGAGCTAAAGGCGCAACAAAAGACAAGCGAGACGACACCATGGAATTGCTCCAGTCCATGCAGGTATTTGCCCGATTGGCAGAACTAGGCAGCTTCACCAGCGCCGCAGACGTGATTCAGATCGGTCGACCTTAAGTCACGCGAGCGATACAGGAGTTGGAGGCTTCGCTCGGCGTGCGTTTGTTTCAGCGCACCACCCGATCCGTGAGGCTGACCTCGGAAGGCGAGCAGTTCTACGAGCGCGTGCAATCGATTCTGGCCGAGGTCGCGAATGCAACAGCGATGTTCTCCTCCCCGCGTTCGACCGTGAGGGGGCGACTGCGAGTCGATATCCCTACGGCGTTTTCCGAACCTGGCCTCATCGAAAGCTTGCGCACCTTTACGACCAGCTTCCCGGCAGTCGAGCTTGCTTTGGGGGTCACTGATCGGACTGTAGATCTGGTTGCAGAGGGTGTGGACTGCGCGTTGCGTATCGGTGAGCTACCGAGTTCAAGCCTTGTCGCCCGGCGCATCGGTATGGCGACCATGGTCACCTGCGCGGCACCGCGATACCTGGAGGAACATGGCGAGCCCACAAGCCTGGAGGATTTGAACAGGCATCGAGGGGTCACTTTCTTATCCGGGCACAACCAACGCCCGCAGGCGTGGCGATTTATGGATGCAGGGCGCGAGCAATCGCATGTGAGTCGCCAAGGCATTACCGTCAACGAGTCCAACGCCTATGTCGCGTGCGGGGTCGCCGGCTTCGGCATCCTTCAGGCACCTGGGATTACATTGGATCGTCATCTGTCGGACGGAACGTTGGTTGAGGTACTACGCCCCTATCGCCCGCATCCCAGGCCTGTATCCGTGTTATACCCCAGCCGTGCGCATCTGGCGCCGCAGGTTGAGGTGTTCGTTGATTGGGTGCAAGAGCAATTCCCCCGGCTCTATGGACGGTGGCTGGAGGATCAGGCAGGTCATCCTGTTGCGCGTAAATGAATTTGCCAAAGGACTGCTTTCGACCCAAAGCGGGCCTTTCGGGCCGGTGCGCTCCACAAAATGTGATGAAGCGAAATCGTGGCGCGTGACGGTGCGGCGTGACGTTTTGAACGCGAGCCAGGATCACTTTTGGCGGTAACAGCGTCTGCGACAGGCAACCGAGGCGACGATACGGTTCAAGCGGGTCTATGTGAACTTCTCACGCGTCGAAATGAGGGTTAGGTCATTGGGCATGGAAGGCGCAGACTCGGCTAATGGTCTGCCGATAGCACTGCTCTCGCTGTAGCGACCCGGTTCAAAGGAACTACGAGATGAGCATGACCCCGGAACGCGTCGCCGAGCGCGTCGACGATTTAGTTGAGTCGGCCCTGCATGGTGCCAGCCGCGCTTATGCCCACCATAATGCGAAACAGGCCCTAAATTACATCGAACAGGTATTTGAGCTTGGGATCATTACTCCCGAGCAATTCCAAAGGCTGAACGCCGCCGTTGAGCAAACCGTCCGCGATTGGAAACCCCAGCGGGATGCTGACGGCCATCTTTTAAGCCCAGATCATAATCGCTAAGGGCGGCGAGGTGAGAGTGCTCTTCTGAGCCGCTTGGGCCGAGCATTTACCCGATTTGCTTGCGGCGCTCGGCACCTATTAGCGTTCGACGTACAGTCCGCTGTTACAGCAAATCGAGACAGACGAAATGGTCCGAATTGGATCGTTTGTTCGGTTATGCTAGCCATGGCGATGACCGTGTTGATTTCTACACACTGTGTTGAACGCTACACAATGTGGCGTTCTCTACACAGTCGGGCGCGTTACCGAGAAAATCGGAACAGCTTCCGAACCTTGTCACTTCCTTCGGCATGCGCGAGTGAGACCGAATTCTCTCACTAAGATCAAAGCGCCTCACGCGGGAATCAGGAACTTCTGCTCTGGGACCGGAGTAACCCCAATTGGAGATGTGAGCAGACGCGCTCACATCTTGGTCGCGGAGCTTGCCCACTACGCGTTCTTTCATACAGTAGATTTTCTGATGGCGATCTGCCGTTCTTCAACTACGAGCTCTACATTGCTAACGAGAGCGTTGTAACTATCTCCATCGCCACCTATGACACAATCGTGCTCCAGTGGCCGAAGCGTTTGAATGGTTTCCGGCTTCGATGATTAAGCCTCTGGTCCGGTTTAATCGAGCACACCGGCATTAACGGAGGTCTACCCACATTCAGCAGCCCAACAGTGACGGTGAGCGACATGCGTCAACGTGGCAGCAAATACGAGCAATGGATTGCGGCGGCCTCGTAACCCAAGAGCACTCGGGAGTTCTGAAAAACGGTGTGCAGTTCCACGCCAGCACGTACATCCCCACCAGGGGCGTGCAGGAGCTGGGCCTTGTGTTTGTTGGTCTCTACTCACCTAAGGGTGAGTTGATCTTTGAAGAGTGCCATGGGACCAGAGATCAATCACACGATGAGGCGCTACTTTGGGCGAAAGTGATGGCGTCGCGTGTACTCGGACCTGACGCTTAGCGGGATATATCAACAGTATGGTTTGCGCTCGATAAGGCCGTGTGGTGAGCGTCGCTGCCCATCGTTCGCTTGTCCACATACGTTGAATCAAGATGTTCGATCCCGCTGACCTTGGGGCTGGAGCCAGCAGTGAATGGGGGTATATCCGCGCAGGTAGATTTTTTTTAATTTTTTTCAGCCTCATAGATCCCAAAAAAAATCACAAAAATATAGGGAGAACTGTCTATGAATGCTCCTGCGCATTTTCTGATTCGGTATCGCCCGCGGGTGAAGCGAGAAGCTTTTATCTGCATTCTGTAGGTATGACTAACGCTCTAGCGTGGCACATGTCAGCGGTGGATGCAGGCTACGCAGGGATTCCGAAATAACGCTATGACAAGGTGCCCGAGGTGACGAGACTCAAAGCAGAGCGGCTGGGTATACCATTTGCTGCCTGTCGAGGCATGCAACAGGTGGGTCCAGCCAGCTGAAGCGCAAACTGCCCAGAAGCGGCTCTGGTGCGAATGAGGTAGGACGTGGCGCTTTCTGTTCTGCGAAATCATTCTATTGGTACAACGGCCTGACGTAAATCTGCTCGCTAGTGGATCACACCAGAATGGCCTAGGCGCTCCTCATTGAGAAGGTCGCAAGAGCGGATGGAACGAGGAACCAGTCCGAGCCGATGGAGCTTCAGCAAACAGGTGGTCGGAAAATGCTGTTGCAAACTTGATTCGGAAACGATCATTCCCTATATTGTGCGCCGTACGTTGGGCAAAGCCATCGCGCCCGTTTCGGCTGACGTGGTCTTGAACAGCGGCGCACCCTTCGGGGGCCGGCTTCCAGTTGGCATGGCTATCACTGCGTTGTTGCTAAGCGCGGCGGGTCACCTATCAGCCAGATGGGTGCTTGGTATCGATGAGCTACATCGAGGCGATTCTCTATCGTTAATGCAGCTTAATCCACGGCAAGACGGGCAGCCTTAGGCTAATTGGAGCAACTCGACCATGGTCATGGATTGACGCCTGAATGCGCCGCCTGCTCAGCAAACTGGGTATCATTATTTAGGAAATGATCACTTCCATAGTATGGGCGACGTCGAGAACCTTTCCTAAAGAAATTAAGCAATGTGTTATGTCGCGTGCGGCCAACACTTATACGTCATCGAGCGGATGGGATAACGAGAATGCCTTCAGTATACTTTTTTCTAGCACTGGCAGCTGGAGCGATGCTGCCATTGCAGGCGGTTGTTAACGCGCGACTGGCCCGGGCCGTCGATGGTCCTCTATGGGCCGCCGCAATCTCCGCCTTGGTAGTGTCAGTGGTTTTGGCCGGTATCGCGCTAGCATCTGGCAAGCCTTGGCCAAGGCCTGCGCTTATGGTCGGGCTACCTTGGTGGGCGTGGGTTGGTGGACTATGCGGGGCGGTGGTTCTTTCAGCTACGGCAGCGGTTGCACCTCGTCTCGGGGCTGGCTGTATGATCGCACTGATCATGGTAGGCCAAGTAGTTACTGCTCTAGCTTTGGATCGGCTGGGTTGGTTTGATATGGCTGTGCAATATTTGACTATAAAAAAACTGGTAGCAGCAGTAATTCTTATTTTCGGAGCCGTGCTGATGGGAATGTGAAAATGTTCGCTAAGGACAGAACGGCGCGGAGGACGTTGTATTTCAACGTCCAAAAATAATGGCAAACAGGCGTTTTCCTTGCATTCACGCCATGTGATCATGTCGATTTTACTTGGATAATCCAGTGCACGGTGCGCGGTTTGGAATAGGCGTTAGACAACGTGATGGATGCTTGATCAGGTTTGTGAAAACGCGCCGTACCACACGTAGACGTTCAGGATTTCGAAGCGGAATCCCCGGCTGCGGCTATATAACGGCAGCCTTCTTGAAGGTAGTGGTCGACTAGCCACAATCTATCTACCCCCCAAAACAGTTCATTTTCGATCCTGAACGTTGGTGATCCGAACACTCCCAAGGCGATGGCCTCCTCGGTAGCATGGCGAACGGCGATTTTGGTATCAAGGGATTCAAGAGCGTTCTGCACCGTTAATCCGTCAACCCCTGCGCTCCCTGCGATGTCAACCAATGTTGAGTTATTAGTTAAATCGAGGTCCTCAACCCATCGCGCATGCAGTAATGCCTTAGCGAGACGAGCGCGATCTTCTAGCTTGGCGCCATGTAACACACGCTGGGCGGGTACGGGATCAAACATTTGAAGATTCGACGTTATGCCTAATCCAAGCACCTTAGCCATCCGTGACACGTCAGTCCGGATGTAGTCGCTTTTTAAAGGCGTCTCCATAGCGGGTTTCAGCCCCATCACCTTAACCACAGCGACGCCTATGCGAAAGGGCCTCCATTCGACCTCTCGACCGTGTTTAGCGGCAAGCGTCTCAATGAGGTTAGAGGCGAGATAGGCATAGGGAGAAACGAGGTCAAAATAGAAAAATATTGGGCTCATAGCACGAGGCCTTTCAATGGTTCGAGCGCCGAAACGACGCAACCTAGACAGGGTAGCATTTGATTTCTGAGGACTAAATTTGTCAGCCGAAAATCATGATCAAAGGATGCAGACGATTATCAGGGACGCGCCGGCGAGAGCTTATCTGCGTAGTGATTGGCATCACCTGCGGTAATCGGTTGGCGTGACACCGACCTCGCGGCGGAAAACCTGAGAGAAATGGCTCGGACTGGAGTACCCAACCTCAGCACTTATATCTATGACGCTCATATTGGTTTGAAGCAACAGATGCTGCGCGCGCTTGATTCTCAGCCGGATAAAATACCGATGTGGTGAAAAGCCTGTTGAAGCTTTGAAAAGCCTGCTGAAATGGAATTCACTTAAATTTGCCACCTTGGCAAAAAAATGCAAATTGAAATCCTGTGAGAGCTGTTGGTGCATGGCACCGACTACGCGACGAAGCTTGTAGGCCTGCAACGCGGAAGGGTTGCGCGACCGACCGGAGCTGCACAAGTAAGCGCGTATCAGGTGCACTGCCAGGGCCTGCACGATCCCGCCGATCAATAAAAAGCTTGGCTCTGTCTCTTCCAACACCTCATGCTTCAGATGATGCAGCATCGATCTAACGGTTTCGTCCTGCCCTCCAGAGACGTCTTTAAACACCACCGGCAGGGATATCGGGCCAAGGTACTCTTTGGCGGCGGTGTTTATGTAGGAGAGGCCAAGGTAGACATGCATGACTTCGAATGTCTCACACTCATGGGTTGTCCAGCGCATCTCGTACGGTTCGTCGGTATTGGTCAGAAAGAAATCTCCAGCCTTGACTGAGACCGCCTGCCAACTGCCGCCGATCTCGCGCTCTTCAACTATCGCCGAACCGGCCAGCACGAACACCACGAGCGGTTCAACAACAGCAGGAACGAGGATTGGCTTCGCACTGGTGTGATGGCTAAAGAGCTGCACGACGGCATCCTTGATCTCTACGCGAGAACGTAATCCGTGAACGGCGCCCGGCAGATAACAGGGCATGGATGCAGGAGCTGTACGTGATGGTGTTTTCAAGGCGTTCGGCACTTCGATAGATCTTACGACGGGTTCGCAGCGAAGCCTCATTGAGCCTTTGCTGTGTTCTTTATCCCCGCCTGTCATCGCTGCCCCCGCCCGAATGGTTCACCAGAGCAAGATCGCGACATTGGGAGCAAATGTGCAAAAGATAACCGCCTGGTTTTGCGCGACAGTCATGCCGTGTTTTAGCGACGCGCAACCGCGCATATTGGCAGGCAGACTGCCCCAAAATATTCCTGGAGTACGATATGGTTGATTTCAACGCAGCTATTCCTCGCGAAGTTGAAGGCAAGGTCGCATTGGTCACAGGTGCAGCAAGTGGTATCGGTAAAGCAGTGGCTTTGCTCATGCACGCTCGCGGCGCGAAAGTCATTGCCGAAGACATGAATCGGTCTGTTGAAGATCTTGCGAGACCAGGTTTGGTTCCGCTGGTCTCCGATATTTCCAAAGATGGCGCAGCTGAACGTGCGGTGGGGCTGGCTGTAGATACGTTTGGTAAGCTCGACATTTTGGTGAACAACGCTGGGATCATCATGAATAAGCTTCTTGTCGACATGACCCGCGAGGATTGGGAGAGCATCCAAGCGGTGAACGCAACCGCAGCCTTCCTTCATAGCCGCGAGGCGGTAAAGGTGATGACCCCCAGGAAGAGCGGAGCCATCGTCAACATCGCGTCCTATGCCTCATATTTCACTTTTCCCACGATCGCTGCCTATGCCGCATCAAAAGGGGCATTGGCTCAATTGACTCGAACATTAGCCATTGAGGTCATTGAACATGGGATTCGTGTTAACGCAGTAGGCGTCGGCGATGTCGTCACTAACATCCTCAACTCGGTTGTTGAGGATGGACCTGGATTCCTTGCTAAGCATGGAGAGGCCGCGCCCATCGGGCGCGCCGCACAGCCAGAGGAGATAGCCGAGATTGTATCGTTCCTGGCGTCGGACCGCGCGAGCTTCGTGGTGGGCTCTATAGTAATGGCGGACGGTGGCATGACGGTATCCGCAGGTTGATTCCCTAGCATAGATCAAGGCCCTTGATCAGAGCCTGCTAGATGCTCGGCTAGGGCCCTTTCTTTGCGCCTAAACCATCAGGTCGGTGGCGCGTACCGTTTGCAAATGACCCCAAGGGTTCCCTATTTGAATGATGGACCGATCAGCGGCTGCAATAAAGGTTGGATTAGGAAGCGATCATTCTCTATGATTTAAGTATGACCAAAAAAATTGCCCCTTCATCCCGCCCTGGCCGCCCGCGCGAGTTCGACAGCGATGCTGTGCTTGATAAGGCCGTCTTGCGCTTCACTGAACATGGCTACCATGGATCGTCAATTTCTGACCTCCAAATAGCACTTGGGCTTACCGCAGGGAGTATCTATAAGGCCTGGGGCGACAAGCGCGGGCTTTTTTTGGCGGCACTAGAGCGTTACATCGAGGTTCGGACCCGGTCTATCGGGGACTGCCTTGCCGGCTGTCTATCTGCCCGCGACAAGATCCAAGCGTTGATGGAGCAGTATGTTCAATTGAGCATCGGCAAGTCCGGCCGTTCTGGATGCCTGGTGGTAGAGACTGCTGTTGAGCTTGCGGTTTCAGACGCTGAGATTGCCGAACGTGTGGCAGCTCAGCAAAAATCACGCGAAATGCAGCTGAAACGCCTAATCGAAGCAGCTCAGATCGAAGGATCAGTCAACTCTGACCTCGATAGCGTGTCTGTGGCAAGACTGATGCTTGCCGTTCAGCAGGGTATGAGAGTTCTGGGCAAAACCGGCACGTCATCGAAAGCCATGAACTCGATGGTGCATGAGTTGATGAGGCTGCTCGGCTGAAAAAAATTTACCCTATTTGGAAACGATCATTCTCTATTTGGAGGTTTTATGAATAATCACCCAGATCAGCCAAGGTTCGTGGGGACGGAATTTTTCGTCCGCACTAATTTTTGGGGAGTCTTTCAAAACGGCAGCGTTAAGGTCGGGGATGTCAATTTGCACTATGTTGAAGGCGGTGTCGGCAAACCGATTCTGCTGATACCTGGCTGGCCACAGAGTTGGTACGCCTGGAGATACGTTATGGCAGCGCTCGTGGATGCCGGACGTCGAGTGATTGCAATCGATCCTAGAGGCATGGGTGATAGCGATGCTCCTCCGCAAGGCTATAGCCTCGGTGAGGTAGCCGCTGAGATTCGCGAGTTTGCCAGCACGATCGGCTTGCTAGAGCAGGGCCCAATTGACTTGGCCGGGCATGATGTCGGAACCTGGATCGCATACGCATTAGCCGCCGACTGGCCCTCCGATGTTCGGAGATTGGCCGTGCTCGACGCACTGGTACCTGGCATATCGACGCCCCGAACCGACCTACCGCCTGCTGAGGCGAGTATCCGAAGCTGGCACTTTGCGTTCAATCAGCTTGATCAACTTCCCGAAATTCTCATCAGCGGTCGGGAGCAGGAATTTCTGACCTGGCTGTTTAAGGCAAAATCCATGCAATCTTGGACAATCGCTCCTGAGGACGTAGCGATCTATGCGCGACAACTTGCAGCACCTGGCGCCTTGCGCGCTGCCAGCTCTTACTACCAATGCGCGCTTTCTCCTGAAGGTGTAGCCGCCAACCGTAAGCGGTCGGAGACATTGCTAGAGATGCCGGTACTCGCGCTCGGAGCGGAGCGGGGCGCTGGTGACACCATTGTGAGCGCGCTACGAACTTTGGCCAAGGACGTGGAGGGCGGTGTAATACTTGGCGCTGGTCACTATTTGCCTGAAGAAGCTTCCAGCCGCGTCGCGGCCGAATTCGTCCGTTTTTTTGGCAGCGATACTGAATTTGAAGGAGGGTTTCATCGATGATTCAACGTTTAAAGAGAGATGCTTCAAACGGCCCCTTGCGAAGGCTGGGCGACATGGTGCTCTATCAGTTCCGCATGGGAACGAACCCGCGCAGAGTTTCCATTTATCTATCAGAAAAGGGTATTGACGTTCCCCGCTATGAACTTGACTACGCAAACCTGGAGCATCGCACACCCGAATATTTAATGATCAATCCTGCTGGACGTGCGCCTACATTGGTCACCGATGACGGTACAGTGATCACGGAAGCGGCGGCCATTGTCGAGTATATCGAGGAGCTTTTTCCTCAGCCGGCCATGATAGGCACATCCCCGGAACAACGCGCTAAGGTTCGTGCATTGGAGCGTATTGGAAATGACTTAATTGCGCGCAGCATGCTTTGGCTGTGGAACACGACCGACGCATTCCCTCGGAAAGAGCCGAAGCCTTCTAAAGCATTCGCGGAGATGCTTTACCGACATGTTCAGGAGTTACTGGATGTTTTGGAACTGACTATCGGCGAAAATGAGTTCCTGGCGGGGGATGCTCCCACGATCGCAGACTGCACTGTGTTCCCGATATTTCAGACAGCACGTGAGCGATTCAAACTTCCCTACGCTGAACACTATCCCCGTCTGAATGCCTGGTATGAGAATTTCCGCACTCGCAAAAGCGCTCAATATTGATGGCGTTTTTAGCAGAGACTTGACCCACTGAAAAGAAGATGCTGCCTAGTAGTTCACTAGGATAGTCCAGTGCAGGATGACCAGTGTGGCAGCCCGGGACGCGCGCCGGGCTGCTGCGACGTTTTGGTGAAATGCATCCTTGCGAACTGGCGATTTAAACCTGTGCCATGCCTCCATCGATGCAAAGTTCAGATCCCGCGATAAAGCTGCTTTCATCGCTGGCGAGGAACAGAGCCGCTGCGGCGACTTCTTCCGGCTTGCCGAGGCGTCGGAGTGGGATTAGGTCGGACACCGATTTTCTGACTTCCTCGGATACAGCATCGAACATCGGGGTATCTATAGGCCCTGGGCTGACCACGTTCACCCTGATGCCGCGCTCGGACAGTTCGTTGGTCCAAGTCCTGGCGTACGCCCGCAGCGCCGCTTTGCTGGCGCCGTAGGCTCCATACCCCGCAGTGCCGATAAAACCCGCAATCGAACCGATCAGCACCACGCTGGCGCCGGAGGGCATCAGCGGCAATACCTCCTTCATGACGAACAGAGGCGCTCGCGCGTTGGTATCGAATGTTTTGTCGAAATGCGCTTCGGACGTTTCGACAAGCGGGGAGTAGTCGGCGATTCCAGCGCTCATTACGAGGATATCCAACCGCTCTGAGCGTTTTTCGATGGCTTCAACGATCAAGCGCAGGTCCTCGCGCTTAGTAACGTCAGCCCTGATCCCCTGTGCCTGCTCGCCAAGCTCGGACAGCGCTTTATCCACTGATTCCCGGCTGCGACCTGTGATGAAGACAAAGGCGCCTTCCTCAATGAAGCGCTTAGCTGTCGCCAGCCCGATACCACTCGTACCACCAGTTACGAGGGCTATTTTTCCACTTAGCTTTGCCATGGGTGATCCTCCAGTTAGGTTGGCGATCAAGATATATTTTGTATACTGTGTGTCAATTACGCACTTGAAAGAGCCTAGATATACTCATGGATACCCTTAAGCCGAAAATTGCGGATCAGGTATTTGCCGAAGCGTTGGCGACTCGCCCAGTCCTTGACCAGATCGCGAACAAATGGTCAGTGTTAATCCTCACGGTGGTATGTACCGAGCCCGCGCGCTTCAACGCCATTAAGCGACGCCTTGAAGGCATCACTCATAAAGCGTTGACTGAAGCACTCCGGCGCCTGGAGAGAAACGGACTTGTCTCAAGACGAGTTATTACCGCGTCCCCCATTGCTGTGGAATATTCGATCACGCAACTCGGATTATCGTTGCAGAAGCCTTTTTCGGCACTGTTCGACTGGGCGGTACAGCATCAGCTAGATGTTGAAGAGGCACAGCAAAACTTCGATCTCCTAAATACCAAGCGAAGCGAAGCGGTACAGGCGGTTTAGCAGAACAACGCTAATGGGGGAGGGACATAAGGCTACGGCGTGCCGTGTGCGCGGTAGGCTCCTGAGATGTGATGGATGCTCACCAGTGCGAACGGTGGAGCGGGACCAATTATTGTTTGAGAATCCATTTCCTCTAGGCGGTACATCGGGCCATCGCGATATCTCTGCTGGGGAGGGTGCCAAACAAACGGCTATAATCTCGGCTAAATTGCGAATGGCTTTCATACCCTACTTTGAAACGTGCCTCAGTGACGTCCATTTGTTCTGAGATCATCAGGCGCCGAGCTTCATGCAGGCGCAGTTGCTTTTGATACTGTAAAGGACTCATGGCAGTAATGGCTTTGAAACGGTGGTGAAGGGTGGAGCTGCTTAGTTTCGCTAGGCGCGCCAGTTCACGAATATTCATCGGTGCGGCAAAATTGCGATTCAGCCAATCTATTGCATGGGTAATGCGATGTGTATGACTCCCGCCAATGGCAATTTCGCGCAGTAGATGGCCTTGCCGGCCCTGGAGCAAGCGGTAGTAAATTTCCTTGACCGCGAGCTGGGCAAGGGCGGGTATGTCACATGGATTATCCAAGAGTTTGACTAGGCGAAGGATTGCATCCAGCACCGACGCATCAATCTGGTCCAGATGCAGACCTCTACCGACATCTCCGGCAGGACCTCCTATGAGATCTGCTTCAATGACCATTTGTGCGATCTCCGCAGGGTCGATATCCAGCCTAATACACAGATATGGGTGCTCTGGGGTTGCTTCAATGACCCTCCCCGCCAGAGGCAAAGTAAGTGTAACTACAAGGTAATTCAGGGGGTCGTACACATAGCTTTGATTCCACAGACGCACCTCTTTGCGCCCCTGTGCAATGAAACACAGGCCGGGCTTGTGGATCGTATGGATCGTATCGGTTGGGGTATCGCTGCGAACAAAATTAAGTTGGGGGATATGAGTTGGAAATACGCCATATCCTTTAGCGATCCGTTCAATTGATGTGACAAGCTCCGCCCTGCGTGCTGCGATATTCGTGTCTCGAAGGCTCATCTCAGGCACCTTTGTTATTGATGTTTTCCAGACAACCTGTTTGCTCGACTTTACGAACATTGACGATTTTCACTCCCATAGCAAACGCTACAGGCCGATACTACATGCTGGAATGGCAGGCTCTAGCCAGCATCTTGAAATTCGCGAAGTTGCGTCTATGAAGGCGGTATTTGACTGGATGGTCAGGCGACGCCTTGAGCTTCCTAATACCTCCTAAACCATTCAGACAACCCTCCGCGCAAAACCATAGGAGCCTAGGGGCCACCTTTGACGGTAGTCGCATGTGGCGCTTCAGGCCACTGAAGACCAGGGTTCATTGGTTACATCTCGCTATCTTGTGCTGTTCAGGACGTCACGCGGCATCATCGGGGGTCCTAACCTCAAAATTCTCTAACCAGAAGGCATATGACGCAGGTAGGGTAAGCCAGGACGCTCGATCCAAACCAAGTGATTTAGCAGCCGCGTAAGGCCAGCGCGGATTGGCCAGCAGCGCGCGACCGACTGCAATGAGATCGGCGTGACCGTGTTGAATGGCCTCATCGGCTACCGTCGGTTCGCCAACCCCCCACGCTAACGCGACTGGTAAGTCGCACTCCTGGCGGATGCGTTTTGCCACAGGCGCCATGAACGCGGGTGCGCTCCAAGGGATAGTAGCTTCTGGCACGGAAAACCCGACGCTCACGCTCACGAAGTCAATACCTGCCTGCTTCAATAATTTGATGAGTTCAATTGACTCAGCCAATGTTTCTTCATCTCGACCATCGTATTCAACGACACCGAGCCTCGCCGAGAGCGGGAATTCGTCTGGCCAAACCTCGCGAACTGCTGAGAATGTTTCAAGGATGAATCTCGCTCTGTTTGCAAATGTTCCGCCGTAGATGTCTTTGCGGTGATTGGAGTGAGGAGAAAGGAAGCTATGCGCTAGAAACCCATGGGCGAAATGGAGTTCTAGCCATTCGAATCCCGCATTCAAAGCGCGTTGAGCGGCTTTAACGAAATCATCCTGCACCCGCGCAATGTCTGTAATGCTCATTGCTGACGGCACTTTCCAACTTTTTTGGCCGCCGAAAGCGATAGGCGAAGGTCCGATAGTCGCCCATCCATTGGGCTGCTCGTCTGCAATTTGATCGTCGCCCTCCCATGGGCGGTTGGCACTTGCTTTACGACCAGCATGCCCGATTTGAATCCCGGCCACCGCGCCCGCTGCTTTGATTGCCGCAACTGCAGGTCTAAACGCTTCCGCTTGTTGGTCGTTCCATAGACCGGTGTCCCCCCAAGTTATTCGACCTTCCGGCGACACTGCTGTCGCTTCGACTGTGATAAGCGCAGCGCCGCCAGCTGCGAGCTGCGCTAAGTGAGCTTTATGCCACTCGCCAATCACTCCATCTTTTACCGCGTACATGCACATGGGCGCCGCAACGATACGATTGCGCAAAGTAATACCCTTTAGCGTAAAAGGTTCGAATAGACTTGACATGATTTTCTCAACCTATTGAGACCCAGGACCAATTCAGCCATGACAGGGCTGACTCTTCAGCACAGACTACTAATGCGCGAGGGGCGCAAAAAGGCCCTCAGCAGACTCATACTGGTAACCTGTAGGACGCAATAGAAGCCCAGGCTTATTGCAACTCGTTCAAGATCCGTTAACTGGAGGTCCCATATGGATCTAGCGGCAATCAACGCTTTTGTCTCGGTCGGCGACAAAGGGGGCTTCCGCGCCGCCGCTGACGCATTGGGAGTCACGTCAGCTGCAGTAAGCAAGGCCGTGTCTCGGCTTGAAGCGCAATTAGGCGTAATGCTGGTAGCTCGCACGACGCGTGTTGTCCGCCTCACGAGCGCAGGAGAAATTTTCCATGCTCGGTGCAAGGGTATATTGGCTGATCTGGATCTGGCGGGAAAAGAAGCAGCAGAAAGCTCAGAATTCCCATTAGGCCGCCTGGTTATAAGCGCATCGAGAGCATTTGGCCGCTTACGAGTTTTGCCGGTAATTGCAGAGTTTGTGAAGCAATATTCTCAGGTGGAGGTTGAGGTTCGTCTAAGCGACCGGCCAGTCGATCTCGTTGCCGAAGGCGTCGACTTAGCGATCCGGATTGGTCATTTGCCTGATTCCAGGCTTATCGCTACACGTGTAGGCCAGACTCGGTACGTTGTATGTGGATCACCCGAATATCTCGCCAAAGCTGGCGTGCCGAGGCACCCCGATGAGTTATATCAACACTACATGGTTGGTTATGTCGCACCTGATACAGCCGTTCGGTTTGTTTACCACTTCCAAGACGACGGCATTGCGAGGACGATGAGCTTTCCTTCGCGAGTGACAGTAGACGATGGTGAAGCGCTCGTCGTAGCCGGTATCAAATCAGTTGGTCTTGTAATGGTTAACGACTACCTTGTAGAGCCCCACCTCAAAGATGGCAGCCTTGTCCGCGTTTTGTGCGAGTTTGAAATGCCACAGGTTCCAATCAGCATCGTTCTCCCCAATAGGAACCCGTTATCGGCCGTACGGGCGTTTTCCGCAATGCTCAGTCGCCATCTAGCGCGTTGAGCATCAATCCATTCATCATCGAGTACTCACGTTTAAATGATGGGCTAAGTGATCTCGATAAGATGAAGGCAAAACGTGGTATGGAATGCATAACTCCATCCAATCGTAAAAGATTACCCTCAGATGCCGGCTACATTTCAATCTCAATCTAATTGAGGATCTAGTCTGGATTGCATGACGCCTGCGTGCCTAAGCCCAAGCAGTACCTGCCAGTTGTCCCGCACACCGATTTGGTTTAAGCAAGACGATTCACGCAACGCCGATATGTGGGATGACGGCACACCAGGAATTGGTGAGTAGTGCAGATCCGAATATAGATTGGATTTGACAGGTGCTGGATTCGCCACGCGACATCAATGAGGCACATCCCGTCGTGTCGGTAGTGGCTAGCGTGATCCTAGTAACATGGAAGCTGCCGAGCGTCCTGTCACGGTCGGCAGAATTGAGCAATTATCCCGGACGAATCAGCTATCGATGAAGGAGGGATGGACGTAGCGTAGGGCTCACTATACACCGAGCTTCCCCCTCGATGCCCTAGCAATGGGGCGTCTTAGGTCGCTGGATTTGCAGTGATTTCGTCGGTTGCGGCTTTGGAGGTTGATATGTCAGTCAAATTGGGTCAATCGGATTTTGATCGAGGCCTGGAGCTCTTGAAGCGCATAGGTGGTAGCGACTTCGATGGACCTGTCGCTAAGCTGGCCGAAGTGTCCAAAGACATGGCGGAGCTAACTGTCGCTTTCCCCTACGGACAAATTTTGTCCAGAGGCCTGCTAGACCTGAGGACCCGTCAGATCTGCACCGTCAGCTGCCTGGCTGCGCATGGCTCCGCGCAGAACCAGCTGCGCTTTCACATGCACGGCTTATTGAACGCTGGAGGAACGCCGCAGGACTTGGTCGAGCTTATGTATTTGTCGACCGCATTGATCGGTTTTCCAACGGCAATAAATGCAATAGACATTTTGAGAGAAATCTTTAAAGCAAGGTCGATTTCTTATCGAGATACACCTACTGAATCTTCAACCTCGAACCCAGATCGGTATGTCAATGGGCTTTTGGCCTTTGAAAGGCTAATGCACTTGCCGGCAGAGGAATATGTCGGTGCGCTGACGAAATTGTCCCCAGAGATAGCTAAGTGGACGATGGAGTTTGAGTTTGGTGACGTTTTTGCTCGTTTGGGTCTTAGCCCCAGAGACAAACATTTCATTGCTATTTGCATGCTGGCAACGGTGGGTAATCGTCAAGTTCAACTTGGAACTCATTTGAAGGCCGCATTAGCATGCGGTACGACTGTAAATGAGATTTCCGAAGTTTTTATCCAGTTGAGTGCCTATGCGGGTTTCCCCACAGCGTTGAACGCTTTCTCCGTCCTAAGCGCGACCATGAATGAACCACATGTACCGCATGACAAATCAACTCATCCCCCATCCTCCAATGACGAGGGCAGTTCGCGGATGGAAAAGGGCTTCGCATCACTTGCTGCCACTTCCGGCGGGTCGGGCGAGGCTGTAGTACGGAGCTTTGATGACATCGCTCCTGATATTGGTCGCATGATCGTAGAGCATTCATACGGCGACATTTTTTGCCGCGACGGAATCGACCCAAAAACTCGGGAACTTACGGCTTGCGCTGCTCTAGCCGCTAAGGGAACCCGTACAACCGAGACGCCACTTCGCGTGCACGTCAAGGCGGCCCTCAAGGTGGGCGCAAGCAAGACCGAGCTTATTGAGACCATGCTAAATCTTCTTCCTTACTGTGGATACCCCGCCGTACAGGCTGCTTTACTTATTGTTACCGAAGAAATTAGCGATGGTTAAAGGCGGCCTGATGACCGATATCTGATTCATATCAAGCATGACTTATATCCAAAGCATCCAGGTGCCGTCGAGATAGCTTTTATTACTCGTTACCCGTTCCGGCCTACAAGAGCATTAATCAGGAAATCAGGCCCATGGGTAATGCGCCAATTAGCATGACGTCCCCTTAACGGAATGTAGACGAATTCACTCAAAGACAGCGGGAATGAAAAAATGAATAATATCGAGCAAAAAGTTGTGGCGATTACGGGGGCAAGCAGCGGTATCGGCGAAGCGACCGCACGCCTTTTAGCAAGCAGAGGTGCGAGTGTCGTGCTGGGAGCACGTCGTACTGACAAACTTGAGGCATTGGCGCGGGAGATTAGTGCAGAGGGCGGTGTCGCTCACGTGTGCCCGCTCGATGTCACCAGTCTGAGTGACATGCAGTCGTTTATTGGCTTCGCTGTTGAGCTGCACGGTCGTGTAGACGTCATGGTGAATAATGCCGGCATCATGCCACTATCCAAGCTTGAGGCGCTTAAGGTAAATGAATGGAACCAGATGATCGATGTAAATATCCGTGGAGTGCTTCACGGCATTGCGGCTACCCTACCACTGATGAGGCAACAAGGATCTGGTCAGATCGTCAATATCGCGTCTATAGGCGCGTATGCGGTGAGCCCAACGGCCGCCGTGTATTGCGCGACTAAGTACGCTGTCCGCGCTATTTCTGAGGGGCTTAGACAGGAAGTCGGAGGCGGTATACGCGTCACCGTAATCGCCCCTGGCGTAACAGAATCAGAACTGGCGGACAGCATCTCAGACGAAGGAGGCCGCGCTGAAATGCGTGAGTTTCGGAACATTGCCATTCCCGCCTCAGCCATTGCCCGTGCAATCGCGTATGCCATTGAACAGCCAGATGACGTTGATGTGAGTGAGTTGATTGTACGACCCACTGCGAGCCCATTCTGATGCTGTCATCATTTGCTGATAGATCGGGCATGCTCAAGGTCCCATGATGCCGAGACCAGTCTCAGAATTAATCTGCTGACCATTGACGGATGCCGAGTGCTGAGTCGGGTGGCACGCCGTTGAGGAAAGCCGTTCGCGTGGGCAATACCGCTTGGTTGACGTAGCCGTCCGACGAACTCATCTATCCACCTGAGTAAACAAGAATTTTCAAATGGCTTTCAAACGTGAACCATATTTTCCAAGTCAGCCAAAAGCGTTGGACTGTCGGTACTCCAGTTCAACCACTCCCTCGTCTTGGCGCTTGAGGCGGACATATCTTTACTCACAAAAGGAGTAAGCCAGCCAAAATGTGCCATTGCCTCTTCAGCGCTTACAGCGTCGACGGGAACCCCTACGGTATGCGCGATTGTCTGCGCAATGCTTTTGAACGAAATAGCCTCCTCAGCGGTAGCGTGATAGCGCGACCCTGGCTCACCCTTTTCTAACGCTAGCCGAAACAGCCGTGCGGTGTCGTTGATATGCGCTGCCGACCAATTATTAAACGTACCTTCGATGTACGCAGATACTCCAGTCTTTCGAGCCAACTCAACCAGATTCGTCACGAGGCCTTGTTTTCTGGTGTCATGGATCTGAGACAGCCGCATGACAGAGACATTGACACCTCGTTGCGATAGCTCCAACCCCGCCAATTCTGAAGCCACCCTCGGATTTGGGTGCTCAGAATGGAAGAAGCTTTCAATAGCTTTTTGGCCTGGTACTGCCGAGCCCATTGCAGTGCTTGAAGTGATCACAAGCGGGCGGTTGCTTCCTTCCAGTACGGTGCCGAGAGCAATGATTGCGCGTCGATCCTTCTGGCAATTTTCGGCAAAATTCGCGAAGTTATGATCAAACGCTGTATGAATCACAGCGTCACATTCACCGGCACCGCGCTGCAAACTTTGCAGGTCTTCAATATCACCCTGATGTGCTTGCGCTCCCATTTCCGCGAGCGCTCGACCCCCTGAATCGGAACGCGTCATCCCCAAAACATGATGCCCCGCATGAATTAGCTCTAAAGCGACCTGCGAGCCAATGAATCCTGTTGAACCTGTCAGAAAAATACGCATCATCGAAATCTCTAAGTGCTGAGTCGATAGCGTGCGCTTATGCTACATCCTGTAAAAGACGGTACATTATCAGGGTATAGGTTCTAACAGGATGAGCATGACTGGGCAGCCAACCGACACGCTTGGACGCTACTTGAAAGATTGCAGGGCACGACTCGACCCGTCAGTGTTCGGATTTCCGGCGGGTCGTCGCCGCACTCCGGGGCTACGCCGGGAAGAGGTAGCTGCGCGGGCGAACATCAGCCCCACTTGGTACACATGGTTGGAACAAGGGCGTGGCGGTAGCCCTTCAGCGGAGGTGCTGACCAGAATTGCGGAAGGTCTGTTACTAACTGATTCTGAGCGTGAGCACCTTTTTATGCTCGCTTTCGGTCATCCGCCAGAGGCGGTTTACAAGCCGCCTGAAGGTGTGACGCCCAAGTTGCAACGTCTAATAGACTCTTTTGAAACGAACCCTGCGATCATCAGGACAGCAACTTGGGATGTGCTCGCATGGAATCGAGCCGCAGCGGTGGTGCTTACCGACTATGCGACTTTACCGATTGATCAGCGAAATATCCTGCGTCTGATTTTTTGTAATCCCAAGATCCGAGCGGGACAAGTTGACTGGGAGGCAACGGCCCAGTTCGTGGTCGGCGCTTTCAGGGCAGATGCCATCCGTGCAGGTGCACAATCTGAGGTCGCCAAGCTAGCCGAAGAGCTTTGCTCAAAAAGCACCGAATTTGCCTCAATGTGGCGAGACAACGATGTGCGTGCTCGTGGCGACGGAGTTAAACGCCTACGACACGAAACACTTGGTTTGATCGAATTGGAATACTCCGGATTTGCCGTAGATGGCCGCCAGGATTTGGGTATGATCGTTTATAGCCCTTTAACGACATCAGAAGCTGATCGAATCCGAAGACTTATCCAAGGATCATAAAAAAGCCGGGCCTTTGCGTATATCATTACCTGCTGGCCGAAGTGTTGGGCGAGTCAATCAGGGATGCTTTCTTCACATGAAATCTATCTACGGAGATTGGTGAACGTCTAACGTCCTAATGTTTTCGAATGCTTACTCATCCGTAAGCAATTTATGAGCACAGGCAGCCTGCGCCAAATATCCATCACAGGGAGCGGCTTAAAATTTGAATCTACCCTTCTGACGACGGGAGTAGGCCGTTGCTACTCGGGCGTTTTGAGGGCTTAGAGGCTTCGGGGGCAGTTGTTCAGCAGCCTCGCCACGTTAATAAGCATGGCTAATGGTCGGTCCACCGGCTCGTCCTTTCGCATTAGGTGTCCTACCAAGTTGCTGATTTCGCCATCTGGCTCAGTGTCAAGGGCGCCCATGCCGGGTTGGTACCCTCTTTTACGGCCGTCAGTCTAAATGAGATTTGGGTTTACATTGTCGGCGCCACCCGCTGACCTTTTCATCTTGCCTTATCGGCAAGTCCTCATATGTTGGTCGCAGCACAGGAGATGTCCGCCATATAGATTTCATAGGACGCTTGAGGCGAGTTGCATCCCGCTTTTCGATCGGGGATCAAGGCCATCAGACTCACATTACCGGCCTGAATACACACAATCCTGCCTTTCTGTGCGATCAGAAATCCTTATCGTAACCCGGCGAATTAATTATTAGACGCAATCGTTGGAATGGCGGATATTTGAGTCACTACAACAAGAGGAACCGGCGATGCATAATAAAAAAGACGCCCTCACAGTCCACGATCGCACAATGCGGCTGAACGAGAATGCCGCTAAAACTCGCTCACAGAGTGAATTGGTAAACTCGTCGCGAGCGTTAAACCGCAAGATCGCCTGGCGAGTAGTGCCGCTCGCTGTGATTGGTTACATCATCGCGCAAATCGATCGAACCAATGTGGCCTTCGCAAAACTCCAGTTTCTGGATGACCTGTCATTTAACGACGCTATATATGGAATGGGGGCTGGGCTGTTTTTTGCCGGCTACTTCCTTTGTGAAGTGCCCAGCAACATTTTGCTCTCTCGCATCGGCGCCCGGTTGACGTTTACACGTATCATGATTTTGTGGGGAGCCTTGTCCGTTGGTATGGCGTTTGTCACCAACCCTACGCAGTTCTATGTCATGAGATTTTTGCTGGGAGCCGCGGAAGCAGGGTTTTTCCCAGGAATTATTCTCTATTTTAGCTATTGGCTGCCTAATGATATTCGAGGCAGAGCCATCGCGTTCTTTGCAATGGGCGCATCCATTGCAGGAATAGTCGGCGGCCCCCTGTCCGGTTGGTTGATGTCACTCGACGGTGTGCACGGCCTGCGTGGCTGGCAGCTTCTGTTTATTTATGAAGGTATTCCTGCAATTTTGCTGGGAATATTTTGCTATTTCTACGTCGATGATAAACCTAGTGATGCAAAGTGGCTGACGAAATTAGAGCGGGAACTACTCCAAGAGCGGCTGGCGGCTGAAGCACCAAGCAATCTAGCGGCTCATAAATCAATACGTAGCGCTTTCAAAGAGCCAACCGTTTATCTGCTTGCTCTAGCCTACTTGTCCATTCTCGCGGGAACCCAGGCGGTGTCGCTTTGGACGCCAACCCTGCTCAAACAACTCGGTATCGGCATCACAACGATCGGTTTGCTCGCAGCCATTCCGCCCGCCGCGGCCATAATTTCTATTTTCTTTGTGGGAAGAAGCTCTGATCGCCGGCAGGAGCGTAAATGGCATTTCGCGTTGCCATTGCTTATAGCAGGGGCAAGCCTTGGTGCTCTAGGCCTGGGTCCGATGTCTGTCGCGGGGACTGTCGTCCTCATGACTATCGTCGCCAGCGGTGCATGGTCGGCCCTTTCAGTGTTTTGGACTATCCCTTCGGCATTTTTGTCTACCAATACGAAAGCTGCGGGGATCGGGTTCATCAGCAGCGCGGGTGCGATTGGCGGATTCATGAGTCCCAATATCGTTGGATGGTCCACTGCTGTCACCGGGACGTTATTCGCAGGATTCGCGGTAATCGGCGCGATGCTGGGGCTGTCCGCGTTCGCCTTGGTCATCTGCCTGAACAGACGAGCAGTGAAATAAGCAATAGTCTAAATTTTTCAGTGCCTTTAAACGGTGTATTTTATGCATATCGTTTCCGTTGAATCTATCATTGTCGATTTGCCAACAGTCCGGCCACATAAGTTGTCGATGGCAACTATCAATAGTCAAGGTCTCGTCATTGTACGTGTGTATGATGCTGACGGTAATGTTGGGTTAGGCGAAGCCTCTGTAATCCCTCACTACGGTTCAGAAACGGTCGAAGCCATTAAAATTGTGATAGACGGCTATCTGGCGAAAGCAGTGATTGGCGTCAATCCAACTAATCTCGAACTCATACATCAGAAGATGAATGAGTCTCTAAAGGACAACTTCTACGCTAAAGCCGCCATAGAGATGGCGTGTGTGGACTTGGCGGCTCGACGTTTAGGAGTTCCGTCGTACGCATTGTTCGGAGGCGCTGTTAGGGACTCGCTGCGGGTGCTGCTTGTGCTCGGTTATGGCGAAGCTGCGCGCGATATAGCACTTGCTGAAGAGAAGCTTGAACAGCGCTTACATGACCTATTTTTGGTCAAGTTAGGAAAAGGGGCGTTGAAGGATGATGTTGAGCGAGCGATCGCAATCAAGCAAACATTGGGTAACCGAGCACGAGTTCACGTCGATGCCAACCAGAGTTGGGACGAAGCGGCCGCCACTTGGGCGATTGAGCGACTTGAAGCTGCCGGAATTGCAGTCGTAGAACAGCCGCTGCCACGTTCTAATGTCGAAGGCATGCAGCGTTTGACGGAGCGCTTCACGGTCCCGATCATGGCGGATGAGGCAATCGACAGCGTTGAGAGCGCGTTCAACTACGCCCGCTACAGCGCAGCAGACGCCTTCTCGATCAAGATCACGAAGCACGGCGGCATGCTTCCCGCTCGCAAAGTTGCGTCCATTGCAGAAGCAGCTGGTGTTTCACTTTTTGGAGGGACGATGCTGGAAGGGGGCATAGGTACAGCAGCGTATGCACAGTTATTTTCAACTGTGCGCAAGCTCGATTGGGGTTGCCAGCTATTTGGTCCGCTTCTGTTCGCAGACTCGATTACCATCGAGAAATTGCAATACGCCGACTTCCAGCTCCAAGTCCCGCATGGGCCAGGGTTTGGAATGACCATTGATGAAGACAAGCTAGCGTTCTACCGCCGTGACAGCGGTAGTTTTAAGCCCAATAACTAATCTGGAGAGATGTATGCCGTATATCATCGAGACGTGGGACAAACCTAATTCCTTATCATTGAGAATGCTAAATCGGCCAGATCATCTGCAATACCTTGCTAAGAATGCCAAGGTGCTGCTCGCCTGCGGCGCGAAGCTTAATCATGATGCCTCAGACCTCGGTGGCGGCCTGTATATCATAGACACTGAGAACGAAGCGGAGGCGCAAAAACTGATTGAGGAAGATCCGTTTTACAAAGCGGGGCTGTTTGAACGCGTCTCTGTGACGCGTTGGAGAAAGGCTTACGTCGCAGGCGTCTGTTATCTGGAATGATAACTATATGCTGAAGACTGCCCGGGAACATTTGGGCATTTCAAGTTATTCTCTCAGCGCTTCTACCAGTGGCTAGCCGCCTGGTGATAAAGTTTGAAACATAGCTCAATAAATCGATTGGTCGCAGGGGAGTTGCCTTCGCTTCGAAACGCGATGGCGACGTCGGATGTTGGCAGTTCCCCTACCAACTCCTCATATACAACACCGGGCACTGCCAGTTTTATTACCGACTCAGGTACAAGCGCAATACCGCGTCCAGCTCCCACCAGACCGACAATTGTCGCGAACTGGTGGGAACGGCTAGCAACCTGGGGCTCGAAACCCGCAGTTCGGCAAATATGCAGAGCGGTATCGTAAAATCCCTGGCCTTCCTTAAGATGGGTAGTAAGGAACGGTTCGTCTTTCAGCTCAGGCAAATTTATGCTCTTACCTGAAAGCCTATGCCCTTTTCTAAGACAGGCCACTACCCGCTCTTTTTTCACTACGATTGTGCTGATGCCTTCAGGTAGCTTTCCTAGTGGAAGCCGAACTAGTGCAATGTCGGTGCGGCCTTCTTCCAAGTAACTGATTTGAAACTCTTGGTCCGCCTCAAGTAAGCCCACGGACACATTGGGAGCTATGTCTTCGTAAGCTGCCAGCAGTTCTGGCAAAATACCTGAGTACGCCATTGATCCCATATAGCTGATTTCGAGCCGACCGACTTCTCCGCGCTGCGCGCGAACGGCCACGAGCACTGCCCGCTCGACCTGAGCGAGGACACGGCGGGCCTCAGTTAGAAATTCTTTCCCAACCGGCGTGAGGCTGACGTTTCGAGGTCCCCGGTCAAAAAGTTGGACTCCTAGCTCCCTTTCCAGACGTTGGATATGCTGCGTCAGAGCAGGCTGCGCGATGCGAAGCTTTTCCGCCGCGCGGCCAAAATGCAAGATTTCGGACAGTGTCACAAACGACCGTATCCACCGTAAGTCCATTGCACATACCTCAGCTTGGCTGAAAAATCATTAGAGTGTGCTGCTAAGTGTTGCCCGCAGCCCAGGATGAAGACGTCCTTCACTAATAAATCATGTATACACGTAAGAGTGAGCAGGTGAAATGATGCGTTCTTCTCTCATCCTTATTTCGGGTGCGAGATTCAAGAAGAATAACAGTAAGCGTACGGGCAAAAATCCTTTAGACCTCACGATTCGTTCCATGGGGAACTCGGATGAGTAGCGCGAACTATTTTAACGCGCAGCTCTCGGTCCATGGGCTTTGGGCCAATCCACTGGATGGTATGACGCTGACATGACGCGACCAGCCCGATTCCGGGAGTGGAAGGAACTGGCTGCGACTGAATCAAAACCAGCATTAACGGCTATAAAAAATTTAAGGGGGGTTGGTGCAAGCTGAATTGCTCGCTTCTAAATGAGCCGCCAGGTCAGGGAGCGTTAGCTCACCGTGATCACGAAAATCCCGGGCACTCACATCCGATCAACGTGTTCCACGCGTGGACTGAGGCCATTGCGAGGCTTTTCACTCGCTTGATTCATCGTCCGCTACCCACGAGCGACATCCTTTAGGATCTGATAGACCTCACAGCATTAAGGTCTGTCTTGGTTACATCCAAGGGGCCGCGCCTTTGGGCAAGAATGATTCAAGAAGCACAGGATCTCATGGGCAATGCCAAGCGGGGTTCATTCCCCGCTGAACTTCGGGAGCCCCGAGCGAGATCATGGGTAGGCGAGGGCGAGGCTCATACACGTGCCGTCTTATCGTCGAGAGCGCTATGCAAAACGCCGTGACTGCATTCAACGGATCGCAGAGGCTCTTCACTGACGTACTGCGCCGGCAACCAAGATTCGGCGCAACGCATTTCAGAACCCCGTCGAGGGTTCAGCTCTTTGGGCTGCTGCAATAGGGCACGATTACGATAATCACCTCACCGCTGGTGAGATGGCCCAACTAACGACAGTCTTTCAGCAGCGTCATCTGCTAGCGCACACGCAGGGCGTCGTGGATGACGATTACATCAGGAAAACCAGTGACACTCGGTATAAGTCCGGGCAGCGATTGGTGATCAAGCGGGAAGCTGTGACTGAGGCGCCTACGCTGGTCGAGCAATTGACGCGTGGTATGCGCGACGACGCAAAAACAAGGAGTAATGCCATGATCGGCTGCTTTTGGCCGATAGCTGTCATCACTTGGCCGTATTCTGTAGGCGTTGATACCAACCCGCATAAGGCGTGTTATCAACCATATCCCTATTCAGATCCGGCGCTCCGTAATCCCACCAAACCGGCTCTCGTTCTCGTAACGCCTCGTTGGCTGCCTGTACAGCCGCGCGGGCAGTCTTTATCTCGCCCGGCTCCATCAGCTCATTCACCAACCTTTGACGTTTGTCTTCATCAAGCGCCGGATTCGAATAACGCCACAGCCGTCCTCTGACAACAAAATACCGTCAATCAAGGGTCGTTAGATTCATGGTCTGAGCGTTAGGATAACGCTGAACTCAAGTGCCTTGATCGTCGAGATCCGAAGGTACAGACAGGGGTTCAATCAGATGAGGCCCTTGATTTCGCACGTTGCCCACATCCTTGCCGACTTTGTACCAATGAAATTCTTCAGTGGGTCGGCAGTGCTCAACCGCGATCTCAGCCGCACGCTCCGAGGACGTCTCAGAGTCTATCCATTTCCTCGCGTTCTCAGGTGCAAGCACCATCGGCTTACGGTCATGGATATCGACCATGTCTTCGTCACTTGCTGCCGTGATGATCACGGAGCCAACATGCTTGTCTGCTCACCGGTATGCGAATTAGAGAGGAGGCATCAATCTTTCGATGTTGGCTACCGTTTGGTGGCCCCATTTGCGGACGACTATCGTGAACTGAGCCAACGCGTTACCGCTTCGTCTCGGCCCTAACGGGCTTCCATCCTCCCACCTGCGCGCTCCGCTTGCCCATGACAACATCCCTGTATTGGCGGATCCGTAGTCGTACCATTTATCAAACCGTTTTCTCCTTCACTGAGTGGGTATCCTGTACGCAAAGGTATGGAGCTAAGCCTACCCGCAGCATACAACCGGGAGCGGTAAGTGTTCTTGGAGTTGTACGGACAGGCACCCGGCAATGGGTTGGTGGAGATGTTCCGATAGACAGTCATGGCAAGCCGTCGCATTTCTGAGACACTCCCGGTGAACGCGCCTCAAAATATGGTTCGCTCTGCAGCACCTCTTACATCAACTGCATCTTGAATTCGCCCACAGAAATGCGTCTGTGGCATACGTTGGGAGATCTGCTTGTCGACCGTTCCAGTGGATCAAAACAATGAGGGCCGCCTCTCACACTTGCTCAACGCAACTGAGCGGCTGAGCACGGCACGATCAGTAGACGAAGTCGTAGCCGTGCTGCGTGACACTGCGCGTGCAGCAGTTGGTGCAGATGGCATCGCGGTTGCTATTGAAGACGAGGGACGTTGTTCCTACATTGCGGAAGATGCTGATTCCCCGCTTTGGCAAGGTCAGACCTTCCAGGCTGACCACTGTATTTCGGGTTGGGTCATGCATCATCGTGAGACTGTTGCGATTCGTGACGTCCGGGTTGATTCTCGCATCCCGCAAGATGCTTATGCGCCAACGTTCGTCCGAAGCTTAGTCATGGTGCCCATAGGCAAGCCTGTTCCAGTCGCGGCGCTCGGAGCATACTGGTCAGAGGTTGGCGATCATGGTGGCGACACCATCATGCGACTGGAGAGTCTGGCGCGCCTTGCAACGATTGCCATCGAGAATGCACGGCTTACCCAGGCGCGTAATCGCGCGATGGCCATCGGGGCTGCGCAAACTCGCATTCTGGAACTGGCTGTCGAAGAAACTGCCCTCAGCATCACGCTTGATGCCATTGTTCGAGAGATGGATGCGATTTCCTCAGCCCGCTTCTTGGGAAGCATCATGCTGCTGGATGAAGCCGGCCAGCATTTGGAACACTGGTTAGGGCCTAGCCTTCCTGGCGCTTATAACGAAAGTGTCAAAGATATTGCCCTCAAAGCAGGTTCGAACTCCTGCGCCGCTGACGCGCTGTTTGACCCACGCACTAATCTTCCCGAGATGTCGAGTGGGCCGCTCTGGGTCAAGCTCCGCGCATTGGCCATGGAACAAGGTCTGCAAGTCTGCTGGTCAATCCCGATTCGCTCTGCGCAGGGCGCACTACTCGGTGCTTTCGTCATGCACCACCCTGATCTGCGTGAGCCAACGCCTGGCGACACTGAAATCATCGACTTCGTCACACAGACAGTGGCGCTCCTCGTGCATCGTGCTCGTACGGATGCCGAGATTCGCCGCAGTGAGGCTAGGCTGCGACTCGCGGTTGACCACGCCGACGTGGGGTTCTGGGACGTGGATTTCGTGCAGGACACACTGGTCTGGCCTTCGCAGACCAAAGCGATGTTCGGCATATCGGCTGACGTCCCCGTCACGCTTCAGGACTTCTATGATGGCTTGCACCCCGAGGATCGTGAAGCGACGATTGAGGCCTTTACCGCAGCTGTCGATCCTGAGCGTCGAGCGCTTTACGAAGTTGACTACCGTACGATTGGTCGGGAAGACGGCATTGTTCGCTGGGTAGCGGCAAAAGGTCGGGGTGTGTTCGATGCTGCCGGTCGCTGTCTACGGGTGACTGGCACTGCTATCGAGATCAGCGACCGCAAGGCTGCCGAGGAAGAACTGCGCGAGCTCAATGCCACCCTTGAAGGGCGGGTCTCTCAAGCCATCGCCGAGCGTGAAGAAGTCCAAAGAGCGCTGCGGCAGAGTCAGAAGATGGAGGCAATGGGTCAGCTTACTGGCGGTGTCGCCCATGACTTCAACAACTTGCTTACTCCTATTGTCGGGACGCTCGACTTGCTCCAACGACGAGGAGTCGGGGGAGACCGTGAGAAACGGCTCATCGTCGGTGCAATGCAGTCAGCTGAGCGCGCGAAGACGCTAGTGCAAAGGTTGCTTGCATTCGCCCGTCGCCAACCATTGCAACCGGTACCGGTCGACGTGGCACAATTAGTTCGCGATATGGGCGATCTTGTGGCCAGCACCACTGGCCCACAAATCAAGGTGGTCGTGGATTCACCGGATAATCTTCCGGCAGCGATTGCAGATCTGAACCAGCTAGAAATGGCGCTTCTGAATCTCTCTGTCAACGCACGCGATGCAATGGTGGAGGGAGGGACAATGCGCATCTCTGCCAGCACCGAATGGGTAGAGTCGGGGCATCGTTCTAGGTTGGCTACGGGCGAGTACTTGTGTCTGTCTGTGGCGGATAACGGCGTCGGCATGGATGCAGCAACACTTGCCCGGGCGGTTGAGCCATTCTTTTCAACCAAAGGCGTTGGCAAAGGGACTGGCCTGGGGCTTTCAATGGTGCACGGACTGGCATCACAGTTAAACGGTGCGCTGACTATCAGCAGCTCCCCAGGCCTTGGAACGAATGTGGAGTTGTGGCTTCCACGCAGCATGACTGTACCCACGGCACCTCTGCGCATCATCGAATCTCTCGAGCCTCGATTGACACGCGGTATCGCGCTATTGGTGGATGATGAAGAATTGGTGCGTACAAGCACTTCGTACATGCTGGCCGAGCTTGGCTATCGCGTAGTTGAGGCCGCGTCAGGCGAGGAGGCATTGGAATTGGTTTCAGCTGGGCAGCCACTGGATCTGGTCGTAACTGATCACCTCATGCCCGGTATCAGCGGCACCGTCTTGGCCGGTTTGATTCGAGACATTAGGCCTGGAGTGCCGATCCTGCTTGTTTCGGGTTATGCCGAAAGAGAGGGGCTCGATCCTAGCCTTCCGCGACTTACCAAGCCATTCCGTAAAGACGAACTGGCATCAAGCTTGTCTCAACTCCAGAATTGATGGGAGCTGAGGTTACGAGCGTCAGCTTTTCACTGTCAAAGGCCTCATCATGGCGGATGGTTCTGTAGAGGGGCCCTATTATCGAACCCATATCGCTAGCCGACCAACGAGTGATATGTCTATCTCGTGTTTGATGATACGTGGGACTGCAGAAAAACTTCGGCCTACAATTTCACCGCTCTGACTACATTGGGAGAACGCCCGTGCTCTCGGACTTAGAACTCAAACACTCACTGGAAACCGCATTTTTGCCGCAGAGATGTGTGTGCACCTTGATTCCTTACGGCTCAATCAACATCCAGATCTTTGATCATGGTTCGAGTGAGCCTCTGCTTACAATCGCAGGGATATCTCGGGTCGAGGTAACGTCGAGCCGTTCCCTAGCCAATCTTGTTGGCCAGATACGAGAGGAAATCCGCCTGAGGGAGCTTGTTGATGAGCGTAAGGTCGGCACAAGAAAGAGATAGAGCGGTTTACATCGTCAGTATCCGTTTGAACAAGATTCTAGAATCGACCGGAAGCGGACTTCCAATTTCTGTCCGGGCTTGCACCAGTCCTTGCAGCAGTAAAGATAGGGGGCCGACGCTGATGGATCAGCAATATGCATTCTTGTTATAGGCCTGCTTATGCGGCACATCATGGCCTGAACATTCCAGCAATTATCCTGGCGTCTAGCAGGGCGTGGTGGGGCAGCGCCGCCGCGTCACTTGTAGGCGAAAGTGTCGTGGCATCGGTCGGATAATTTCGGACGTTCCTGGGCCAGCGTCCATTGTCGTAAGCGAGCTCGCAAAACAGCTCCCAGTCGTAGATAGGGGCGTCTGTGGCCACCTCGAGCTCTTCATCGAAGGTTGCCAAGAATTGGAGGAGTGCCTTCCTGGCCTCGATCATCGACATGGCGTACTCACCACGCCAAAGCTGCGGCAGTACGATCTCATTCACGAAATCACTACAGTCGTCTTCTCGCCAACCATCGAGCAATTCAACGTAGAATTCGCGACCGTTCTCAGAAACCAGTGCCAGCGATATCAGCTTTGCTGCTGATGAGAGCTGGGTAAACTCGCAATCAAGAAAGAGCCTCATGCTGTTGAAACTCCGGAATGACTAGGGCCCGTCTAAATATGGCGCATGAAGGTCTGCTGTGGGAGATGGCCCTCGAACATTTTGGCTCGGACGAACTGCTCCAAGTGGTTGTAGAGATGTGGAGCCATGTCACTCCGGCCAGGCCAGTGGTGGAGCACCTGACCACCAAACAGGTCAGCCAGGATGTTCTGAACCTACTGAAAATTGCTCAGGAACAGGTCGGGGCCTTCGTACCGGGTCGAGCGCCAGTTGCGGACACAGTGACCTTGTACGCTCGCCACGCCAGTGACCTAGCTGACGAGCTCATTACGCCACTGCCAAAGGCGTTACTTTCGCGGGCATGGAGAGGAGCCTGCCTCGAAATCGACATAGGCATTTAGAGTGTGGTCATGCGCCATAGGGTACCGTGGCGTAGCCATCCAACTAGAATTCCATTGAGCTTATTCCTGCTCCACTGAGATGTTTTATGATTGGTGATTTGACTGAAGAAGAAATGCGTCGTGCATTGTTTGGTACGGCTGAACCCGAAAATCAAATGCCTGCTGTTCCAGTTGAAGAGCCTGTGCCAGAAGTCGTATTCGCGAGGCCGGTGGCAGCTCCCGTAGCCAAGAAGAAAATGGCGAAAGCTTTCACGCCACGGCTCAAGGTCACGCTGCGGGTCGGGAACGTTTTCGAGGGGGAAACGTACGAGCTGATTCATGAGGCTGACACGTTGAGCTCGCTGCTTGCTGAGCATGAGGCTGTGAAGGCTGCCAGGAAGAAGTACAAATACGTAGAGGTCGTCTCCGTCAAATCGATGTAGCCGAAGTATCCCGTCTCGGCTGATCCCAAGCGCCGAATGCAATATCCTTGCACACCGCAATCAACCTTCGAGCAGTGAGTAGAACGATGGGTTTTGAACAACTAGCTGAGTTACGTGACCGCCTGCGGGCTGAAAAAGAACCGCAAAAGGCTGACAGCGTGAGACACATCAAGCGCAAGTCTACGCCGCAGGCCAAGCCTCGCAACCAAGATCCAGCCGTCGCAGCAATCTGGCCATTGCAGAAGCATTTTCCATCGGCCTTCCCTGTAAATCCTGCCCCCAAGGTTCCGCTCAAAGAGGGCATTCTCAAGGATGCTGAGCAACACCTGGAGCTACTCGGATTGACCAGCGAGCAGCTGAAGCTGGGTATCTCGACTTGGTGCCGGGGCTCGCGGTACTGGGCAAGCATGGTGGAGGATGCGCCGCGCTTGGATTTGAGCGGTCAGCCAGCCGGCTTCGTTACGGCCACTCAGGCGATGCATGCGAAGCAGCAGGCTTCGAGGCAACGCGGCCAAGATCGACGACATCGTGCGAAGTCAAAAGAGGGTCGTCAGGCTCCAGTTGCTGTTGCTGCGGTAGAACAGACTGCGGACTGAATCCAGCTCATATGCGTCCGGGGGTGGAATCTCAGTGAGGCACTTCGCGATCATCAGCGTGACCTCACCCCAGCAGTTGGGATCGAGGGAGGAGCCTAACCGGGTGGCGCCAAAGACTGTTTGGCGCGAGGAGTTCTTGGCGTGGCCCGACGACGACCCCACCTACAGCGCTTGGTTGTCGGAAACCTTGGCTGGCTTTCGAATGTAAATCTCGAAGAAGACAGCCAATGTGATCGGCAACGAAATCCCGAACAGCATCATGCCAATCCACATCCCGGCGCCGATGTAACCTGCCACATCTGTCCCGTGCCATATACAAGGTAATGACCCGGATTTCCCGATGCTGCAACCGAGAGCAGCGTAGGCGTATCGACTCGCCTGCCACCATACGAAAAGGAGGAATGAGGGTATGCAGGCGAGGGCATATTTGCATCGTGTGGGCATTGCGTTCTCGTGGATTTTTCAAACTGCAAACCTGACGAGAAGGCACACAGTTCCATGGCTCACCCGCCCCAAGCATTTCTAGCATAAACGCCAGGCCGCGATAGTCGATCAGTGAGCCTTTTTCTGATCCGCCTTCACCGCGTCAAGCTCTGCTCTCAGTGCATCGTTCATCGCCACGAGGGTGCGTGTGTCGCCCTTGAGTCTTCTGATATCTGCCCAAGCTTCATGAAGCTCGTCTAGCAGCATCAAGCACTGGTTCTGGTAGCTCTCAAGTTCTGTGGGTACACCGAGGTCGTATGGAGAGTCTTCGGAGATGTGGGCTGTGTAAGTCATTGGAAATACCACGCGGAGTACAAATGTTCTCCGCGTAGGGTAATACCATGCACTGGATGGATCAACAGTGATTTGATTATCAGCAATAGAGGGTGTTGGAGTAGGGCCTGAGGGCTTCAGCACGCATCCAGGTGTCGACTGGTGTCTAAATTAAGGCGTGCCGCTTCGCGGACGGCTGTCGTGAACCGGGCCGCGACGGTGCCCGTCAGTCTCATCCCTATCGGGCTTCCATCCTCACGTCTACGGCCTTACAGGCCTGCGCGCTTCGCTTGCGCATGGCGGCCTAACCTTAGTCCAAGAGTGACTCCTCTCTATAGCCCCAGTCGATACTAGCCCCGGTTCATCGGTCTATTGGGTAAGTACCCTATATCCTGAAATCTACGTTACTTTCGATGGTAAGCTGACTGTGAGCCCCTTTTTCTGCCTCTGAGGAGCATCAATGGAATTGCGGCACCTGCGTTACTTCATAGCTGTGGCCGAGCACAAAAGTATTCGACTGGCATCGGAACGTATCCATGTCACCCAGCCCGCAGTTTCTCGCCAGCTCCACGACCTTGAGGCACAACTTGGTTTTGATCTGTTCAACCGGCATCCGCGCGGATTGACGCTAACCCCAGCGGGTGAATCGTTTTTATCGGATGTCCGGCAGATTATGAGTGATCTGGAAGCTGCAACCCGCAAGGCCAAGCGAATTTCTACGGGATGGGAGGGACGCTTACGTCTCGGATTTGTAGAGAACAGCAGTTGGGACGGCATCGTTCCCAAGGCGCTTAGGGCGTTCCAGATCGCCACCCCTAATGCGAGTCTCGAACTGACTCCTTTAAATACGCCCGAACAAATCCAGAGGATTGAAGACGGTACGCTCGATGGCGGCTTTGTGTACCGGTATTACTCTCTTTCTAAAGCCTGCGAAGCGCTGGAATTGGTAGAACACAATCTGGTTCTAGCCATACCAGCGGATTGGGATCTTGATGGTGATGACATCGCAATGACAGACATCGCGCAACGCCCGTTTATCACGTTCCCACGTTGGGTGTACCCCATCTACTACGACCGTCTCATGGCAGCTTGTAGCGACCTGGGTGTTAGCCTTCAAGTGATCCAGGAGGAACAGACCGAGTCAGCCATCCTGGCGCTGGTGGGCTCAGGCATGGGGGCTGCGCTGGTGAATTCGGCAAACCTGGGGCGACCTCCAGCGTCGGTCAGGTTTCTGAAAATGCGAGATTTGTCAGTGCCAATGCCACTGGTGTTCGCCTATAGAGCAAACAACGAATGCCCGCTACTTCAGAGATTGATTCAGGCGCTTACTGAAGCGACGTATAACTCTCGCAAGTAGGTGATGCCTTAAAGGCATCGCTGACCCCATAAAACGGCAATTTTCTCATGCAGTTTCCTGACGGATAGTGCGGGTAGCCACATACCACGCCCATATTTCAGTTTCAGGAGTGCTTGTATGACCAGCCAAGGATCACTTATCGCATCCACCGTGGATTTTTCTCGCGAGGGTTTTCAAAAAGGGGCGCTGATGCTGCCTCATTCCCACGACCGCTCGGCGTATGGTCGCATCCCGATACCGGTGGTCGTGCTCAAGCGTGGGGGAGGGCCGACCGTCCTACTTACCGGGGGAAATCATGGCGACGAGTTGGAAGGGCCAATCGCATTGATGAAGCTCATTCAGCGGATGAGCACGCTGGAAATTAACGGTCGCTTGATTGTCGTGCCGGGTCTCAACTTTCCGGCCTTCCAGAATGGAACCCGGACATCGCCCATCGACAAAGGCAATCTGAACCGGTTGTTCCCCGGGAACCGCAGCGGCAGCATCACGGAAATGATCGCACACTATGTCAACACGGAGCTGTTCCCGATCTCCGACGTCATTCTGGACATGCACGCTGGCGGCGTATCTTTCCAGCACGCGCCTGCGCTGCTGGCGTCACTTCCGGCTAACACGGCTCAACATGATGACTACCTGCGTCTGGTGGAGGCATTTGGCGCTCCCACCACTATGGTCATGAATCTTCTGGGTGAAGACCGTACATACGGTGCTGCCGCCGAACGTCAAGGAAAACTGTTTTTGTGTGGTGAGTTTGGTGGTGGCGCGTCTTGCAGCCCAGACAACCTGAAAATTGTCGAAGATGGACTGCATCGGGTTTTGCATAGCCTGGGTTTGATCAATGAAGCACCTGCGACTCCCGCTAAGCCGACGCGTTTGGTCAAGGTAGAGGATTCGGGACATTACTTGTTCGCCACTGCAAGCGGCGTTTTTGAACCCTGCTTCTCATTGGGTGATCGGGTTGAAAAGGGTCAACTGGCGGGCCGGCTTTTCGACATTGAAGCGCCCTGGAAGCCGGCAGAGGAGCTGTATTTTGGGCGGGCTGGCGAAGTCATGGTTCAGCGGACTTTTTCCCATGTGGCAGCGGGCGACTGCATCGCTGTGCTGGCTTCTCAGACTACTTGGCACTGACCACTGATCGCATCTGGAGTGTGTCTCATGAGCGTAATCCGTTCTGTAGATTCTGCGTCCAATGACAACCAGGGTTCTGTTTACAGTGCTGCCCTGTTTCTCATCTGCTTTGCTTTTTCGTATCTGGATCGCCAGATCGTGAGCATTCTTGTGCAGCCGTTGAAGGCAACACTGGGGATTACTGACAGCCAAATCGGAATGCTGCAGGGTTTCTCGTTCACGCTGTGTTATGCAACGGCGGGGATAATTGTCGCGCGCATGGTCGATCGATCAAATCGCGTGCATATCATTGCCGCGTGCGTGGCTATATGGGCGTGTTCCACAGCGTTGTGTGCGACCGCTACAAGCTTTGGCGAGTTGTTGGTCTGGAGAGCCGGGACAGCCATTGCCGAAGCGGCGCTAAGTCCTGCTGTGTTGTCACTTTTTGCCGACATGTGTGCACCGCGACGACTGAGTCGGGCCACCGGCATTTTCATGTTGGGGCCTTATATTGGCAGTGGGGTGGCACTAACCGGAGGAGGGGCGTTGCTGGGGTGGCTGAGTCAGCCGGGCAATGACTGGCTCGCCAGCACTTCGATGCATGCCTGGCAGATGGTTTTTCTGATCGTTGGCTTGCCCGGTCTCGTATTGGCCGCCGTCGTGTTCTTGACTGTGCGCGAGCCTGTAAGACGCGATCACGCAGATGAAGGTAAGAACACCGAGCTTGAGGTGGCGCCGCCGTTCAGTGAGGTGCTGCGAGAGCTGTTTGTTCGCAATCGCTTCTGCTTGCCGTACTTCTTTGGTTACGCCAGCTTGATCATGTTGTTTTATTCATTTACCGCCTGGTTCCCCACTGTATTGATTCGACACTTTGCCCTTGAGGCCAGCTACGTCGGGAAGATAACCGGCCCTCTGTACATGGTTGGCGGAGTTATCGGCGTCCTTACAGCGAGCGTGCTGGTCAGACGTGCCAAGGATGATCAGGCGCTCGCAATCGTGCTCAAAGTGGCCGCCTGCGCCTGTGCGGCGCTGCCCCCCCTGGCGTTGATTGCACCGCTGGCATCATTCAACGTTGCGGTCATCCTTTATGGGCTGTGTGCGTTTACTGCGAGCATCGTAATGGCACTGGCTCCTATCCCGCTTCAGATCGCAATTCCTAACAGAATGCGTGGCCGCTCCATTGCCCTGTTGGTTTTCATGACCAATGTGCTCGGTGGTGGAGTCGGGCCTTTTGCTGTCGGCTTCGTCAGCCAGCAACTGGGTGACACCGAAAATGCTCTCGGCATTGCCTTGGCCAGTGTTGCAACGGTTTCTGCTGTCCTTGCGGCAATACTGTACTTGAGTGCTGCGCTGGCCATTAAACGATCACAAACAAAACTGTTGCCATCTGTACAGACAAGCTAATGAGCCAGGTTAAGTGCAGGAGTTTTTATGAACCACTCTGATATCTATCACATTGGGGATCTACGAATTTCAAAGATCACCGAGCAGGTATTCAACGTTTTGGCCGTGGCTCAGCTTTATCCTCAAGCGACGTCCGAAATGCTGGAGGCGATCTCAACCAACGAGCAGATCAAGCCAGGCACACCGGCGGAAATGAGCATTCACAGCTGGTTGGTCGAAACACCTCAGTATCGGTTGTTGATTGATACGGCCTCTGGAAACTTCAAGGATCGTCCATTCAGCAGAATCTTTCATCAACTCAATAGCCCATGGTTGGTAAACCTCGAGCGAACTGGTGTGCGCCCAGAGGAGATCGACTTTGTCCTGCACACACATTTGCATGTGGATCACATCGGCTGGAACACAGTGTGGGACGGTGAAAGGTGGGTGCCGACTTTCACCAACGCCGTGCATGTTTCTTCGCAGGCAGAGCTCGATTTCTATGACACGCCTGCAGCGGCTCCCCGCCTCATGATCTTCGAGGACAGTATCAAGCCCGTGCTTGATGCTGGGCGCCTGGAAACTATCGATAACACCGGAAAAGAATACCTGCCTGGCATCAGGTTTCACCCAACGCCCGGTCACAGCCCTGGGCATATGAGTATCAGCATCAAATCGGGCGATGAGCTCGTGGTTTTTTGTGGTGACGTCATGCATACCCCACTGCAGGTTGCGCAACCGAAGTGGAACTCTGTTTTCTGTGGCCAGCCCATCGCTGCAAGGGTATCGAGACGGTGGTTACTGGAGCATGCAGCCGATGCTGATGCAACGGTATTCACCAGCCATTTTGCCGAGAGCTCGGTAGGCCATATCACAAAATCTGACGGGCGATACGTTTGGACTTTTATCTAGTCAACATGGAGAAATTACATGCAAGGCATCAGGAAAACTGGCAGCAACGCCCGACTCAGCCAAGTGGCGGTACATAACGGTATTGTTTATCTGTCGGGCCAAACATCTCAAATCATAGGCGGCGTTCAGGTACAGGCGGTCGATATTTTTTCAAAGATAGATCGGCTATTAAGCGATGCAGGTACGGACAGAACGAAACTGCTATCGGCGCAGATCTGGTTAACCGACATGGCAGACTTCGATGCCATGAATCAGGTATGGGAACAATGGCTTGAAGGCACTCAGCCTCCAGTGCGGGCCTGTCTTCACTCGATCTTGGCCAATCCTGGGTACAAAATTGAAGTTCAGGTCATCGCTGCATCGTAACCTCACCAGTCTGCGAGTGGAGTGGCCGTTAGAGTCACTTTCCACTCGTTTCTTATAGGTATGAATACAAGTGCGCATCACTAGCCGCCACAAGATGCTATGAATCGCGTGGCTACGGAGGTAAGCGAATCTCTGATTATGTAACAAAATCGCAATAAATCTCAAAGCGGGTGAGTCGCTGAAGTCTCACGATTCTGCTGCCGTTGTTCCTTTGAAGGATGCGAAGTGGGTTTATTCACCTTTGCTGCGTACTCAGCAGACCCTAGCTGGAGTGATGGTAGGCGCCGGAATCGCCGTCGACAAAGCTATGCTGTCAGCGACCCCTGATCCCCGGCTATTCGAACGTTCCGCTGGAATGGTCACCAACCTGACGTGGGATGAGGCCGGTGCAATATGGCCGGAAATGAAAAAGGGTCGGGATGCACAGATTGTCAACGATGCCAATTTTGGCTACCTCAATGGAGAATCGCTGAGTGATGTCTACAGGCGTGCCGCCAGTGCCATCGACGATTATGCAAAGATGAACAAGCGCATAGTGATCGTTCCCCACGAGCTGACCATCAAGGCGATGTTGGCCTACTTGCTGAACGGAAAAATCGACGACTCAGCGTTCAAGTACAAAGTGGAGAACGCCAAGCCCATAACCTTGCGTCGGGTGGATGGGAAGTGGGTGATGGATCACTGACCCTCAACTCACTTATCGGTTTGTAGAATCGGATGAGAGATGCGCGTGGTCATTGCCATGCGCATGGGTCTGCTTTGGAAGCCGCTTCCTGCCGATATAAGTGCCTTAGCAACCAACGTGCATGTATCGACTTGCGTGCTACCACAGCAGAAGTGAGTGAAGGCGAGCAGATGATTGCGTCTTTGTATCGTACGGCTATCTTCTTCACGAACTGGTTTCCTCTGGGCGCGAGTGTGGCGCGGTCTAAGCAACCAGCATCACGAAGGGGGGAGTGACCATAGCCGAGGAAGAGTAGGAAGCGCTCAAGGAGAACGTGCCAGCGAACTCGACCGAAGACAGAAAAGAGGCACCTGGAAAACTTAAACAAGAAGGATTTCGCCTGGTTCAAGCTGACGTCCAAATCAGGAGACTTTGACGTATTGCTCGGATAGGCAATGCGTGAAAGCCGTCACCCGTGAATTGAGCTCCTCTAGGTCAGCAATCACCTCCGCACCTGCCGACACATGGCCTCGGCTCATGGCGGCTTCCACAAGAGATTCAATTGTCCCCGCCAGTTCGACCTGGTTCGCGATAACCTCTGAAAATGCGGCTGTAAATTCGTCTTTCATGTCCAAATCCTTTTTGGCAGCCATACGCCTTAGGGAACCAAAGCCTCGGGTCAGTGCTCGCTCATCTGCACGATCTTTCCGACCCCTGCATCTTTTGCATGCTGGCGAACCTTTGCCTCGGCGCCCTGAATGCTTTTTGCCAGCTCAATGAGCCGCATAGCTTCTTGGTCTTGACCTGCTTCCGCCAAGCGCACTGAGGCGCTTAACAAGGAAGTGTAGGAGCTGTTCAGGGTCGAGGCGACCTCACGCATGCTTCTGATGAGCTCTGCTGTTGGCGCATTTGTACGTTCACGTTCGTTCACAAGCACATGCCTATTTAATGAGTGGAAAACCTTCGTTGTCATTAGCTTACCCAGGCGGTCTTGATCCCCCATCAGCAAGTTTAACGAGTGACCAATCCGCTACGGGGTTGTATTGCCCTTTATGAGATTGGTAGAGGCCAAACCGGTCAGCTCGGAGAAAGAACTCTGGCGGACTGCCTGCCTCTGGAACTGCATACTGATAGTCACGCGCCAAGGTCAGATGAGGTCGAAACTCTTTGTGCTCTTGATCCTGTCCGAACCTCAGCATTGCTTGCTCTAGCGCATACGACAGTCGCATTAGCTCTGGAGGAGCGTCTTCTGGCGTAAGCACCAACGCCTTTGATTTACGCCAAACCTCCAGGCGGTCAAGGACTAGCGTCAGTTGCTTCCCGGGTACTTTAATCTTCGAGGCGGTCGTGCAAATTTCTGCAATCTGGGCCTGATCAACTGATCCTAAAAAAAGCAGGGTGAGATGAAAATTAGCGGCGGGAACCGGGCGCCCCGCGCGTGGCGAGAGAAGCGCACGCCATTGGGAGATCGCCTTCCTTAGGGGAGCTGAGCATGTAAGCGCGAAAAACAGTCGCGATTGCGGTTCATTAATCAACGTCACATTTTGCTCCACACCAAGTTACTGTTCCTCTGGGCCTTCGTACTTCACTTCAACAGGCTCGATTAACTGGGGCCCTTGGTTACGAACATTGCCGACATCTTTTCCTACTTTGTACCAGTTGAAATCCGTGACGAGGCGGCATCCCTCAACCGCAATTTCCCTGGCCCGCTCAGGTGAGGTTTCGGGATCTATCCACTCGCGCGCGAACTCAGGTGCTAGCACCAATGGTTTGCGATCGTGGATGTCGACCATTCCCTGATCGCTCGCAGCAGTGATGATGACGAATCCGTCGCGCTCGTCCGGCTCCAACCCGGGGTGCACCTCAGCCAACCCCGCAAAAAACATCGGAATCTGCTCTTTCAACGTGATGAAGTAAGGCTGTTTCTTCTTAGGATCGATGGGATCTTTGATCCACTCGTACCATCCGTTAGCCGGTGCCAGAATGCGTCCGTTCGGCCAGAGCTGTTTGAAGAACTTTCCGGTCATGACCGTCTCGACCCTGGCGTTTATCGGATCAGGACGCGTGCCTTTGGCCCAGAACGGTGCCCATCCCCATTTCACCTTTTCGACACTCAACCCACCCGCAGTTGGACGGATAATCTCCACGCGTGTGGTCGGCGCGACGTTGTAGCGTTCAATCGGCCAGAGATCGTATCCATTGACCACCAGCTGCTTTGGAGCGAGCTCCTTGAGGTAGTGATCCATGGATTCGTAGATCGAGTACCGTCCACACATGCTGTCACCCGTCGAAATTTCCTGCTTATGAGATTGACCGCAAGCAGCGTAAATCGTTAACTGTATATACGTACAGTTAATCAATCTCAAGGTTTGCGTCATGAACGTCACGATCATCGGCCCAGTGGCAGCGGGCGGCGATAAACTGCCCCTTTACTCGTTTCATGTCCCTGCAGGCTTTCCATCGCCGGCGGCGGATCACATCGAGAAGCATATCTCCCTGGACGAGCTATTCGACATCCGCGCGCCTCATGTGTACCTCGTGAAGATCGATGGCGACAGCATGCAAGGCGCTGGCATCTACCATGGCGACCTGGTGATTGTTGATCGCAGCCTGTATGCCGAGCACGGTGACATCGTAATTGCGGCGCTCAACACCGAACCACTCTGCAAGCGTCTGCACATGCGTGAGAGCGAGGTGATCCTCATGTCCGAGAACCCCAAATATCCCGCGCGTCACGTGATGGAAGGGGACGAACTCGTCATATGGGGCGTCGTCAAATACAGCGTTCGCGATCATGACAAAACCTGAGCCGGTCTTTGCGCTGATCGACTGCAACAGCTTCTATGCGAGCTGCGAGCGCGTCTTTCGACCTGATCTTGCGAAGACTCCCATCGTCGTCCTTTCGAACAACGACGGCTGCGTGATCGCGCGTTCCTACGACGCAAAACCATTTGTTAAGATGGGCCAGCCGTTTTTCCAGATCAAAGATCATCTACGTCGCAATGGCGTGGTCGCATTTAGCAGCAACTACGCGCTCTACGGCGATATGAGTGAGCGCGTCATGATGATTATCGAGTCCATGGTGCCGGCCCTTGAGGTGTATTCAATTGATGAAGCCTTTGCTGATCTGACAGGTGTGCCGGGCGATCTCACAGCGTTTGGCCGTAAGCTACGAGCGACCATTTTCAAGTACACCGGCATCCCAGTAGGTGTCGGGATTGCGCGTACCAAGACCTTGGCCAAGCTAGCGAATCACACAGCCAAGCGGCTGCTCGACAAGACAGGTGGTGTCGTCGATCTCTGCGATCAGTTCAAGTGTGACTGGACGCTTCGCAACACCGAGGTAGGTGAGGTCTGGGGTGTCGGTAAACGGATGAACGCGCACCTTGAGGTCATGGGCATCAAGACTGCGATGGACTTGGCGAAAGCCGATGCCTGGACACTCCGGCAGAAATTCAGCGTCGTGATAGAGAAGACGGCTCGCGAGCTTGCCGGCACGTCATGCCTTGAGCTCGGAGAAGCTGATCCGCCCAAACAAGAGATCTGCTGCAGCCGGATGTTCGGCAGTCGCTTGACCGACATTGAGTCGATCAAAGAAGCCGTGGCCACGTATACACAGCGCGCGGCTGAAAAGCTTCGGGCGCAAAACTCACTGTGCAAGAAGATCCGCGTCAGCATCCGTACAGGGATGTTCAATCCCGAAGAGGCCAAGTACGCCAATGGCGCTTTGGTCGAGTTGCCGTACCCCACCAACGATGTGCGACTCATGACCAAGGCTGCCACCGAGGCGGTGAATCGCCTGTTTAGGCCAGGTTTCAAGTACAGCAAGGCCGAGGTCTTGCTGATGGATCTGCGTCAGCCTGGTGAGTTCACCGATGACCTATTCGCTCATTCACAGCCAGCCATTGCCGATACATTGATGGGAGTCCTGGATGACATCAATAGCAGATGGGGAAGAGGAACGCTCCGTGTTGCCAGCGTGCCCAGAAACCCTGGATGGGCCATGCGTCGCGACTTGATGAGCCAGAGCTATACGACTCGGCTGGATCAGCTGTGGACGGTCAAAGCCATATAGGGAAGGGGCAAGAGGAAGCCGACATGAACAATCCAAACCAAAATCTACGCAGAGATTTGCAGGGTCTTGCTGCCGACCTCAAGTGGTCGGCCGTTGAGCTTGTGCGTATTGCAGAGCGATTGAGTCAAGCCGGCAATGACCCCGACGCTCAAGCTCTGCATCGTATGATTGCCATATTCCAGCGTGAAGAGGGTCGTCTTCAATGCTTGGTGACAGACGTTGCTGAGGGGCGCATCGTTCATGTCGATGCAGTGCCGGGCTGACCCTGATCCTGTCCGAATAATTCCATGCTGTCGTAGCTATCTATCATCCCTGCGGCAGGACGCTTATGGGAAAGTCGAAATTTCACATGCGGTGATGCGGTTTTATCTCCGCACCTGGCTGATCCTGCTGAGGGCGTGGAATTGGCATCCTTCCAGTGCACTGCGCGCGAAGCGAGGGGCGAGGGGCGAAGCGCGGAGACGCAATTCCGTAGGTATTACTTCCGACCGCTAGGGCCAGCGGTCGACCAATATCACCACTCCATCAAATTGCCTTCTGGAAATACCAGCACAGGTGGGGGAACGATCCCCGGCTAGGTTGGGAGAATTATGCGCTTGCGCGGTGACCTAATGGCTGAGATGTGTAGCAGCGTTGAATTTGGTGGTGCAGATAACGCCAGGCTGGTTGTTCACAAATACGAAGTCGGCATTCAATTGGCGGCAGAGAGAGGCAATGATCCTCATGCCTAGGGATTTACTTTTGCGAGGATCAAACCCGCTGGAAAATCCTTTGCCCTTGTCAGCCACGGTCAAAACCATCAACTCTTTTTCTGGTTTCATAGTGATGGATACTGACCCGAAGGACGGGGAGGCGTAGGCATACTTAAGAGCGTTGGTGGCCAGTTCATTTACCAGTAACGCTAGTGGAATAGCAGTGTCGAGCGATAAGCGTGCCGGGGTTATGTCGAGTTCAAATGTGATCTCATGAGATGCCGTCGCTCGAATACCCGCAACCACCTGGGACAGATACGTTGCCACGTTTACGCTACCGACCTCATCAGTTTGATAGAGCCGTTCATGTACAGCGGCGATGCTCATGATCCGGCGAGAAGTGTCCATTAGCGCGGTTTGCGCCTCTTTGTCATGCACCTGCCGAAGCTGGAGCTGGATCAGGCCTACGATGAGCTGAAGATTGTTCTTCGTCCTGTGATTGACTTCTTTAAGCAGCATTTCTTTTTGCTCAAGCAGAAGGGTTTTCTGACGGAGCGACCGTCTCAACTCCAACTGCGCCATTACCTGGTTTGCCAATGTCTTTAACGCTGACTGCTGCCGTGAGGTAAGCAGCCGAGGGGATCTATCCAGCACACAAAGCGTTCCGATTCCATGTCCATCTGGTGTTTCCAGCAAGCAGCCCGCATAAAAGCGAAGTCCTTCGTCCGCTGTCACCAGAGGGTTTGTACACATCCGAGGATCATCCCGCAGATCGGAGATCATCGTGATACCTGGCTGCAGGAGCACATGCCTGCAGATCGAAACATCCAGCGGAGTCTCCCTGATCCCTAGGCCTACCTCAGCTTTGAACCATTGTCGATGGTCTTCGATCAGATTCACGACTGAAATCGGGGCTTCGCAAATTTCGGCCGCCAGTTCCACGAGCTCGTCAAACTCTGATTCACGTGGAGTATCGAGTATTTCGTAACTGCGCAGGGCGGCAAGTCGCTCCACAGATTCAGCAGGATCATCTTGATTTGGCATGAGCATTCGCTGGTTCCCAGGATTGACGGCCAGCAAGCGTCGTTACGGTCTTGGAGGCTCCCCAAATTGGAGGGGGCTATTCAGTGCAGGCTGATAGCTAACGTGGTTGATGTGACTCTCTGACCTTCAAAATCGACCAGAGTTTGGTGGGCATCAAAGCTCGACAGCGGCTGGGGCTGCGTCGGATGGGGGGACGTTGCCTGGATTAGGGCGATAGTGGGGAATAGCTGCTGCGGTCAACGAACCTAAAGTGCCAACCGGTCTGGGCACAGGGTGCTTATTGGCTGCACAACTCTTAGCGCGTGTGAAGTCCTCCTCCACCGCAGACAAAGGTTGGCGTCTGCCGCAGCCGACGCAGACGATTTGTCTATCTAGCAAACTAGCAAAATCCATTCAGCCATCCAGGCACTCAGAATCTCTTTTTTAGCACCCATACTTCATTCCTAGTTGGATCCTACTTGCATTGACTGTAGATCACCCAACCATAGGTCGAACGGCCTGCCGACGCGTGGCATTTGCAAAAAAGACGCCGAGATAAGAGCGCCGCGATTCCGATACTCGTCGTCCCGCTAGGAAACCTGACTAAGGGTGTGGAACCATCGTGCCACTATTTCCTCAAAAGGGGTTGGAGGCATTGTGCACCTCTTAACCAGGCCATGGACGATTCTGGCATTCACGAACAGGCATCCCAGAGGACATCTATGCAAAACAATCCGATCACTACGACGCTCCTTCATACGATCCTAAAAAACCAACATGCCATTACGGATGCGTTGGTGAAAATCGCTGATTGGGTCGAGGTGGCGGAGAACAACGATGCCAAGGCTGTTGCCCATTCTGTTCGGCGGTCGCTGAAGGGCGTCGATGATAGTCGACTAATCCTTGGGCAATGCATCAGCGAGATCATGAGGGCTTCAAGCATCGAGCGAGAAGAACTGCCGTTCACGAGGTAGATCTTGTGAGTGCGATTGGGTGAGTCTGATGTCCTAAGGGTTATGAAGCGGGTGGTTTTGTTATGGAAATTGCCGGGGCCCATCCTCTTTGCCCGCCAGATCCCTCAGCATGATTTCCAAGGTAGCTTCAAAAAGGAGGTACAGCCGTTTGGCCTGCTCATCGGTGATAACTCCGCTCAACTTCAATCCTTTGACCGTATCCTCTACCGCGATGGACGTGTGGAGTGCTTGAGTGGGAGAGATACAGCTCCGCAAATTTTTCAAAGCTTTCTCTGCCGCATCCAGTGCAGCTGAGGGCAGAAAAGGTTCTTCATTAAGCGTGACCATTAGATTAAGCCTTTGCTGCCAGGATTGCGTACGTCGATGCAACCATCGAAGTGACAGGCGCAGTCAGTCTGTATGAAGCTGTGAGTTGTGGGCGTTAGGTAAATTCAATGATTCAGATGGACTACTGACGGCCTTCGGCTAGGAGTGAAACAATTCCTGCCACTAACTGGGGCGCAGGTAAGCAAGTGCTAACGAATTGGGAAGGGATTTTGCCAATTGAGGGCTCGATCGTCGTCGTCGAGGACGACGATATCCTCCGCACGGTAATGACCGAGATCCTCACGGACATAGGTGCGCATTATGTGGCTTTCGTGACTGCTGATGACGCACTAATCCACATGCTAAAGAATGCTGATGGCACCGCATTGGTGATTGCAGATCACGGCGTACCAGGGCAGATCAGGGGCGCTGAGTTTCTGAGCATGGTGGCTCAGCGTTGGCCTGGGCTACCCTCCATCCTAACAAGTGGATATGAGCTGGATGCGTCGCTGGTGCCAGAGAAAACCGTCTACCTTCAGAAACCTTGGTCGATTGATGTTCTGGTGATAGCAATCGCAGAGCTGCTACAGCCCGGTATTCCTGTCCGCCGGATTTGACCGACGCGCTCCACCGCGCTTCGAGACCTCTGAAGTTACTGGCCTTTGAAGTTCTTCCTGAAACCTCGCAAGTTCAATCCGAACAGGCATATTTGAAGAGCGATCAGGGCGTAAGCGTGAGCTGGCCATCCCCAGACGATCCAGAGAGCATTGCTCAGGATGAAACACCAAAAACCTATCATTCGCCGACGGGCCGGCTGTGAGCCGATCAGCCATGCGGCTAAAACCGTAACGAGCATCGCGGGCCATTGCACCCAGTCAACGGTATTCAATACGCCGCCCCGCTTTTAGACAAAAAAGTAACTAGCAGATCTATCTCAAGGTGCATGAGCTGCACTCCGTTCTGTTGCGGCTTTGTTCCTGAGAAATCCCCTCAGGTTCATTCCACATAACATCATGTCCAGCAAGGCTAGCGCATAAGCCTCGACGTAAAGTCCCCAGATAACCCAAAGCACGTTGCCAACGATAAAGCCTAGGAAGGCGATCTTCCTGCGCTCGGCACGCTGAGATCCAACAAGCCATGACGCCAAGACAATCACCACCATGGCTGGCCACTGGACAATATCCATGATGGGGGCGGGCGCTCCGTTCTTGTGGTTTTGAACTAACTGATGAGAGCCTCCATTGGCCTGTGTAGTAAGGCCTCTGGTGAGCACAACGAGCTAAGGGGCAGTCAGGGCACCAGATCTCTTGAGGTTACTCGCAACCATGCCGAGAACTCATCTTCTGGGAGGGGGCCTGAAAGAAAACGTTCAGTCTTCTTTGTGTTCGGCAGCAGTGAGTCAGCCACTCCCACTATGCGGAGATGTTGAGTTCCAGCTTCAAGGATGATTTGACCGGAAAAAAGATGGAAACATCTGCCGCTAACTCGGTCGATAGAGCGGAATGGGCGAGCTATCGCCCGATTACAGCCGCCCTATCGGACGGGCCAAACGGAGACTCATGATGATTCGTAACAAAACTCTATGTCATCTGACCTTTGCTGCCTTGTGCGGCTTGAGCAGTTTCAGCTACGCCGCTGAGGAACCGAGCGTGACGATGGACAGGCCTGGTGCGGGCGTCAGGCAGATCAAGGAAGGAGACAATGTGCCTGATGAATTTCAACGTCCGAGCTTGGCGGTAAAGGATTGGCAGAAACACCACCTGAGCGCACCTGGCAAAGATGAGCAGTGGGTCAAGATTCAGGACAAATATGCACTGGTCAGCATCCCCACCGGCACGATTAAGCAAATGGTTGATCAGTCCAAATAGCACCGCACTTATCAGGCTGCGCTCCGAGCGCAGTGAGATTAAATAGAACGAACTCGCATGCAGTGGGCAGAGTCCATTTTTGAGAATGACACTTTGCCCAGCATCCAGGAGAACAGAGATGAGTGATTATCCAATCCCGCCGTTTAAGCCCCAGCAGCAGTCCGTTCCAGGCGATCAGAGCAAGATGGAACCGTACCCCGATTGCGGCGAGTCAAGCTATAAGGGCTCAGGTCGCCTGATTAACAAGATTGCCCTGATCACCGGGGGTGACAGCGGAATAGGTAGGGCTGTTGCCATCGCTTTCGCGCGCGAGGGTGCGGATGTCGCTATTTCTTACCTCGATGAGCATCAGGACGCCAAGGAAACCGCAAGGTGGGTCGAGGAGGCAGGCAGGCAATGCATCCTGTTGCCGGGCGACCTTGCAGACAAAGCGCATTGCTCAGCAATTGTTGATGCAACGGTCGAGAAATTTGGCCGTATCGACGTCCTAGTCAACAACGCCGCCTTTCAGATGACCCACGAAACGCTGGAAGAGATTCCTGACGAAGAATGGGTGAAGACTTTCGATATCAACATCACCGCCATGTTCCGCATCTGCAAGGCTGCGCTGCCATCGATGCGGGCAGGCAGTTCCATCATCAATACGAGCTCGGTGAATTCCGACTCCCCAAAGCCTACCTTGTTGCCTTATGCGACGACCAAGGGAGCTATTGCTAACTTCACCGCCGGGCTTGCCCAAATGCTGGGGCCTAGAGGAATTCGAGTGAACAGCGTCGCTCCAGGCCCGATCTGGACGCCATTGATCGTTTCGACGATGCCTGAAGAGGATGTGAAGACCTTCGGTGAGGAGACACCATTGGGCAGGCCTGGTCAGCCGGTCGAAGTGGCTCCTATCTACGTACTTCTCGCTTCTGATGAAGGGAGCTACATCTCTGGTTCGCGCTACGCTGTAACTGGCGGCAAGCCAATCCTCTGAGCGGATATCCCCCCTTCATGAATGCTCATGACCAGGAAATGCAGAACAGGCGTCATCCAGTCGATGAGGATATTGCACTCCAGCGCCAAATCTGGCGCTTCCAGCGGGTGGGTTGGTACGCGCTGGTCGCGGTTGTTCTGCTGACGCTGTTTGGCCTTTTCTCACATGGGTTACTTAGCTCGACGACAGCAACGTCTGCGCAAAAGGATCTAACGGTGGACTACGAACGGTTCCACCGCAGCGGGGGCGTTAATGCGATGGTTATCCATAGTCGCGGAGAACCCGGTAAGCCTCACACTGTTGTCCTCGGTAACGCCATGATGCAGGGATTCAGCATCGACTCCATTCAGCCTCAGCCCGTCAGCTCAGCGGGTACTCGACAGGGGCTGAGATTGACCCTGATTGGCGATGGGAACGGTGAGAGTGTGCTCTATCTGGCATGGCGAAGTGACGGCTTGGGCCTTTACGAAAGCGACATCTCAGTCGAAGGCGGTGGCCACGTTTCCTTCAACCAATTCATTTACCCGTAGGTAGAAAAACATGGACGCGGTCTTGCGGGCAGGTGCCATCTATATAGCTCTAATGGTGCTGTTTCGAATTTCGGGTCGTCGCTCGTTAGGCGAGATGACTTCATTCGATTTTGTGCTGCTATTGATCATCGGTGAGGCAACCCAACAAGCACTGTTGGGCGACGATTTCTCGATCACCAATGCCATCCTGGTCATCGTTACGCTTCTGTCCATAGACATCGGTTTTTCCCTCTTGAAAAGACGCTCGAAGCGCATAGGGAAGTTGATCGATGGAGGGCCCACCATTGTGGTGGAGAACGGCATTTTCTTGCGCCATCGCATGCATGAGTCCAGGGTTCAAGAAGACGACATCATGCAAGCGGCGCGGCTAGGGCAGGGAGTTGAGAACGTTGACCAAGTCAAATTCGCCATCATCGAGCGCAATGGCAAGATTTCGATTATCACTCGGTGAGCAGGCCGTTTTCCACAGCAGCGATAGGGCATTCCAGTAACAGGCTGCGGTGTCTCTCCTGAGTGCTTTAGGCGGTCGTCTATGGGCATGAGGCCGGCCGCCGATCTGTGATCGCCAGCGCAAGCCCCTATTTGCTAACCCTTGCTATGCTCTTCAGAGGTCGGAGGTTCTGCAACACCCCGTGGCCCCGCGATGCCCCAGATGACCAGGCCAACGACTGGAAGCACCAATAGCAGAATCGCCCATCCGACTTTTGTTCCTGAAGATTTTGTCGTGTGCCAGACACTCGCGATGGCCCATAGGTCGACCAACAGTACGATCACGGCCAGCGCGGCCCAGAAAAATGTCACCTCCATCTCACACCTCCTTTGCCAATTACACAGCAGGCACAGTCGCAAATGAGTCGATTTCCGGCAGCGCGATATCGCTGCCGCCCGGCGTCAGAATGACCTTACGGCAGTCTTCCTTTTTCTTGTCGAAAATCTTGTAGCCCTCAGCCGCCTGCTCCAGCGACATGCGGTGGGTAATGATCGCTTCAGGTTCCAGATGGCCCATCTCGATATGCTCAAGCAGTTCCGGGAGGAAGCGCTGAACGTGCGTCTGGCCCATCTTGAACGTCAGCCCTTTATCGAACGCATCGCCGAAAAGGAAGCCGTGGATGAAACCCGAATACACACCGGGAACGCTGACCACGCCACCCCGTCGCACTGCTGCGATGCATTGGCGCAGCGCTTTACCGCTGCTGCCTTCGAGCTTGAGCGTGGCCAGGACCGTTTCGGTGGTGCTGCCTTTGGCTTCAAAACCGACGGCGTCGACGACGCCATCGACACCGCGCATGCCAGGCGTCTGGCGAATGATGGTATCCGCCGGGTCGTCGTCTTCATCGAAATTGATCGGGATCACCCCGTAAGTTCGCTGGGCATACGCAAGGCGGTAGGGGTGATGGTCGACCATAAAAATACGGTCGGCGCCTAGCATTCGAGCGACCGCAGCGCTGAGAAGCCCGACCGGGCCGGCGCCATAAATGGCAATGCTTGAGCCTTGACCAATACCGGTATTCGTCACGGCCTGGAACGCAGTGGGGAGGATGTCGGAAAGGAACAACACCTTCTCATCGGCCAACGTCCCTGGCACTTTGAATGGCCCGGTATTGGCTTTTGGCACCCGTACATACTCGGCCTGACCGCCGGGAATGCCGCCGTACAGGTGGCTGAACCCGAACAACGCAGCGCCTGGGGGAATTGCCTTTTTATTGATGATCGCACCGCGTCCGGTATTGGTGGTCTCACAGGCGGCAAAAAGGTCTTGCTGGCAGAAGAAACAGTCACCGCACGCGATTACGAAGGGAATGACAACCCGATCACCGGGTTGGACAGCCGTCACCGCAGATCCGGTCTCCTCGACGATGCCCATGAACTCATGGCCGAAAATGTCGCCATGCTCGACGGTCGGTATCTTGCCTCTGTACAGATGCAGATCCGAGCCGCAAATAGCGGTAGCAGTAACGCGCAGGATGATGTCGTCGGCGTCTTGAATCGTGGGGTCTGGAACGGTGTCCACTTTCACGTCATGCGCGCCATGGTAAGTCAGTGCTCTCATATCGATCTCCGCAGTTTGAAGGGCCTGTAATTAGCGGAGCGGGTATGAGCGCTATTAGTTCATGAAGTTGATAGGCAGCGGGGATCAGCGGTAGGGCTCGCGAACTGATTTCACGAAGCCTTCAGCTCGCTTGTAAGTATCTGAGACGAAGGTATTGCTCACGTGTCCAAAATCAAGCCAAGCCTAAAAGAGGTGCGCGTGATGGTCGAGGACATTGTTTACTACCTGAGGCAGCACTCACTCCTGCTGGCAACGGCTGAATCTTGTACGGCGGGCCGGGTAATCGCTTTGCTTGCCGAGGTTCCTGGTAGCGGCTCACTGGTCGAGTGCGGATACGTGGTTTATTCGCCCGAGGCCAAACAACGGCTGCTAGGGGTTCGTGCAAAGACTATTGAGCATTTCAACCTCACCAGTCTTGAGGTGGCCAGGGAGATGGCGCTGGGCGTCCTTCAGGATAGTCCTGCAACGGTCGCCATAGCGACCACTGGACTGTGTGGGAATGAGGATGTCGATGGTATCCCTGCGGGAACTGTTTGCTTTGCTTGGGGGTTTCAGAGCGACGGTCGCACAAATGTGTTCGCGCGTAGAGAGCGTTTCTTTGGGGACAGGAAAGAGATGCAACAAATGGCGGCGCTCCATGCACTCAAGCTTTTGCCTCATTTTCACCAAAGGATGCTCGCAGGCGAAACCAGCTGAGCATAGTCTCAGTGCATCTTCACACACTCATTTTGCTGTCGTCTCGCTCTCATTTGCGTGGGGTTGCTCCTCAGATTTGCCTAATACGTAGCACGGGTGAAGCTGCCCGTTCGAATGAGTCTTCACTACGACGCTGAGGAGCTTCCCGCCGTCCTGAAGCGTCACATTTGCATCGTTCGCGGATAAGGCGCCAATCACGTCGGATGCTTCAGACCATTAAAAAAGCTCTCCCGTGACTGCGGAAAACTCATCCGCACGGGGCAGGCTTCATGCAATCAACCCTTGGTCTTCGCTGGGTCTGCACTGCGCGGATAGGTACGCTCTTCCTGGATTGTCCCGTCTTCCTTGTGGACTTTGAGCGATGCCGTTTTGTCCGAGAGAAATTCGCCTGCGAGCATCATGATCTCTGCCTTTGTAGTAGCTGTTTTTGACGCTCGCTGGGCACCCTGCTTTGTCAGCGCCCATCCGCTCTCAGATTTGGTGATGTGATAATTGTCCACCATGTTTCTCCCGCGTTGATTGCCACCTAGTTAGGGCTACCCATATTTTAGGCAGCCACTACAGGCCGACCTCAAAAAGGCCGACCCTTTGTGGTTTTGCGAATTGTCATATCAGCTTTTCGGCATCATTTTGCGGCATCGCCGCCATGAGCTTTCGACAGTGCCTGAGCTTCGGACAGATGCGCTTTCAGCCTTGGCAGCGTCTCAGTTGCAAAGGCTTTCAGATCCGCATCCTTACCGTTTGCAGCTTCTTCTTCGAACAATTTGATCGTGGCTTCATGAGCCTTGACCTGATTGTTCGCGTAGGCCTGGTCAAAAGATTTTGCGCTTCGCAGTTCCAGAATCATGGCCTTGGCCTTATCCATCAGCTGGGCGTCATCGGACACTTTCAGGTTCTTGGAGGTCGCCAGCGTTTTGAGTTTGTCGTTGGCGGCGGAGTGATCCTTGATCATCATTTCAGCGAAGCTCTTCACGTCGGCAGCTGTACCTTTCTCTTGAGCAAGCTTGCCAGCTTCGACTTCGGCTACACCCTTCGCAGACGCGTCTTCCACGAAGTCATCGTTGTCTTGAGCCGCATAGGCTCCTTGGCTTGCGATCCCGATAAGAATCGCCAGCACAGAGGTACGTACTAAGTTGGTCATATGATCATTCCTTTGCTGATAAAAGATGGGTGCCCCAGGCACCTGAATCTCGACTGGCTAATTTTTTCACGGTTCCGAGAATCTTCATCAACGGTCAGCAAGCGTGTCGGTAACCGTCAAAAAGTGCATTTCGTCGGCGTGCTTCGTGCGCGCTCGAACGTCCCTCGTTTTTGCAGGGTCGAGTGTTTACTGGCGCGCAGTCGCCCAGTACACCATTGACTAACCCCTTCATTGGATGAGGATGTAATCATGGCAAGAACCACCGTTGACGATCTGTTTATCCACGAACTGTCCGACGTTTACAGCGCGGAGAAGCAAATCACCAAGGCGCTTCCGCGACTGGCCCGTGCGGCGACTAACCCTAAACTTTCAGAGGCGTTTACATCCCACCTGGAGGAGACCCAAGGTCAGATCGAACGCATTGATCAACTCGTTGAACAGGCCGGACTGAAGCTCAAACGCATGAAGTGCGTGGCCATGGAGGGGCTGGTCGAAGAGAGCAAAGAGTTACTCGATGAAATCGAGAAAGGCGAGGTGCTGGACGCAGCGCTGATTGGTGCCTGCCAGAAAGTTGAGCACTATGAAATTGCCAGCTACGGCACGCTGATCGCGATGGCCAAACATCTCGGGATGACCGACGCGGCTAACCTTCTGGCTGAGACGCTGGCAGAGGAGAAGTCGGCTGATGAGAAACTGTCGGCTATTGCTGAGCAGGGCGGGAACCAAGCGGCGACGATGACCAAGAAGTGAGTAGGGTCTCGTGGGTTTAAGTATTTTTATGAATTTGCAATGGGGCGCATTAGCTTGGCAATACCCCGTTTTTTGCACTAAGTCATGACCGTGCCATAGGCATCTAAAGAGAAGTTCGCGTGCAGCCAGTTGCGTGTATTTATGCAGCGAGGATCTGCTCGTCTCATGAAAAGTTCTGATGGGAGAATCATCATGTTTCTTCACAACAAACGACTTCAATACACCGTGCGAGTAGCCGAACCGAACCCCGGTTTGGCGAATCTGCTTCTTGAGCAATTCGGCGGGGCCCAAGGTGAACTTGCAGCCGCTACCCGCTACTTCACCCAAGCGCTGGCTGAGGAAGATCCAGGCCGCAAAGATCTGCTGCTCGACATCGCGACGGAAGAATTGAGCCACCTTGAAATTATTGGCTCGATCATCGTGATGCTGAACAAAGGCGCTAAAGGCAAGATGGCAGAGGGCGTCCAAGAGGAGGGCGAGCTGTACAGAGATATCAATGGTGCGGGCAATGACTCACACATCACCAGCCTGCTCTACGGTGGGGGTGCGCCATTGGTCAATTCTGCGGGTGTTCCCTGGACGGCGGCCTACATCGATACCATCGGTGAGCCTACGGCTGATTTCCGCTCGAACATCGCCGCTGAAGCCCGCGCAAAGATCGTCTACGAACGACTCATGAACGTCACTACCGATCCCGGCATCAAAGACGCTCTCGGCTTTCTGATGACCCGCGAGATCGCTCATCAGTTGTCATTCGAAAAAGCACTTCATTCTATCCAGCCGAACTTTCCTCAAGGAAAGCTTCCGGGCATGCCTGAGTTCTCTCGCACCTATTTCAGCATGTCCAATGGCGAGCCGAACGTCCGGGGGCCTTGGAACAGCGATGCCGAGTTTGAGTACGTCGAGAATCCGCATCCAGCTGTAGACGGAGGTGACGGAACGGCGTCGGTGACCCTGAGCGAAGACGACTCCGTAACGCTCACCATGATGAAAGAGCGAACCAAATCCGACACAGAGAATGATCCGGTGACCGGCGCAGACCTGGGTTCTGGATTGGCCCAGGGAGTCAAGGAGTGAGCGGCGGTGTGAACGTCCGCGACTGATCCGCGCAAGCCGGCATGAATAAACACTGTGAGGGTGACAGCCATGAGTGCATCGACAAAGACCACCATTACGAGCGGCGACGCCGATGGAGCAGAACGCCAGATAAGCTATGAGGCGTATTTGCGACGCTTCGAGGTTGAAGCGGCGGCCTTCGAAAGAGGGTTCAAAACGGCGTTGTTCATCGAGCAGTTCAAAGCGGGTTTGCTGCCAAACGCGGATCGCAAAAGCCAACGCCTGCAGTAGCCGTTCATCTCATTTTGGTAAAAATTCGAAAACGAGATCACTGGTTTATGACTCAGATCTTTTGAGTCTCCATTTGTAACTCCTTCACTTGCCCGCATTTGATGCGGGCTTTTTTTTGCTCTTCGCAAGGTATGTGTCTTCGGCAAGCCTGCACGCACGCGCGAACAGCCACGTGAGAAGTCCTAGGAAGTTGCACCGATGAGGACATGAGCGACGCAGAGGGGAATAATTTGGTCGCCGCAGCTCATCCAACGCAACTTTACGTAGAAGCTAACGACCCCGACGTTGTGCCGGGGTCGTCTCTGTGTCGCGCCTCCGGCATCGCGGTAAAGCCACACGCCAGTCAGCAGCGGATTGTCGCCATTCTGCTGTTCAAAAAGGGAATTTTTTCTGTGGCGGACAATCTTTGGCTTATCAGAAGGAGCATGCCAAGGAGTAAAAATGGCTCAGGAAAAACATTACCGCGTCGACTACCTGCTGAATGGGAACTACAAGACCTTTTACATCCGCGCCTCCAAAATGGACAACGCCGAAGCCTGGCATTGGGCGACCGTCGACGCTGGTGTGGGGCAGTTGCCAAAGTACAGAACTGACCCGGTTACGAAGCTCAGCAAGCCGCAGGCTGAGAAGCATGGCATCACTGATGTGGAATGGCGCTCGGCTTGAGTATCCCTGACGGTCGACCCTCTGCATATTTGGGCAGTTCTGTCTTAAGTCCCCGCCGGTGGTAAGAGGCGACTCTGGGGAATTGGGCCTCAGCAACATGGGCAGCGTGTGTTTCGATGCTGGACGACCGTCAAGGGTGCTGTGACCCGAATGTCCACTCGTGGATCCCAAGGGGTTCACTGAATGGAATTTTTTGCGTCCATCTGTACAAAAGATGTGACTCGCAAATCATTGCTGCAGGCTTACGTACGTTGATCAGAGTTCGCTGACTTCTCCAGTGGCTACGGCCACAGAGGCGAGCCCGTTTCCCATATCAGTGATCGAGTTTTGAAAATTGGCGAAACACTGGGAAAGCGATTGCCGTGAGTCGACAGTTTGGTCGCCCGTCAGGTGCTTTACATGGGCCAACTCGAATTGCTCAAGCTCATTGACCGCATCGCGCAGTGATCGTAGCAAGGACGCGATCTGGGTAATGTGTACTGCGTTGGCTGAAGTCATGCGCGCTCCTGGAGATGCGAAGACCGGAAACATTTGGACACCATGAGTTCTTTCGCGTGCGTAGCAAATTGGCTAAACAGACAGCGTATGGTCGCCAGGCATTTGCCCACTTAAATATCTCGAATCTTCCGGTAACACGAGAGTCCACCATGAACAACAACAAGGAGTTTTCGTCATGGCAATATCACCCCTAGAGCTGCGCCACATCGTTGAGTGTGGATTTCTGCCCATGCAATGCCGATGCTCGATTGACGAGAGAGGATTTTTATCGATTGATCTGGTCGACCCAGCCTCTGGCAGGAATCTCGTAGCAGGCGGCATATCGGTTGCTGAACTCAGCACGAGTCGCGCCATTGCGAATTTCATTGCCGAATTGAAGACTAAGGTCGCCTCCAGCTCCGATGCGAATATCAGAAATACTGCGTAATCGCGCGGTGTACCCAGGTGCTGTGGATAGCTGAGAGAACTTTTGGTTTGGGTACGCTGAGAGTAGGATCAGGCATCGGCATGGGAGGGAAGGCGATGCAGTCAGGATCAGTCAAAGTGGTGCTCACATTGGGGGCTCTGATTTCCTGCATCGGTGCTATTTACGCTTTCCGAGTTGTTGCGGATGAGGTCAGCTATCTCTACATCATCTTGAAATTGCCGGTTGAAGCCCACTCTGATGTCGTTTCAACATCTTGGCTGCTCCCCGCCTCAACGCAAGATACGCCCTCCATGGTCTCCCAGGATGCGATCCGAGAAGTCCTCGGGACGAGTTCTATTATGGCGATCAATGGTGTTTCAGAAGGGGGGCGGTAGTTTTTCTTCACACCCTTTTCACAATAGGTGAGCTAGCTTTTTGATGATGCTCCTGCAAGAAAACTTAAGCCCGCTCCCCCATCGCGGGTTTTTCTTTGCCTCCAATTTGATCGTTTGAGATGACGAGTGATGTCTGGCTCAGCATGTTTGGCAGCATGTCTACAACTCTGAGCGTCCGGCGTTGGCTGTATGCCCGGCGACTCCGCTACCCGGTTGCTTGATCAGGCACAGTCTGCAAGATGTTCAGAAAAGGAGCAGACGTTTTCCTTTGGACGCCGACTTGCCAACGCAGACGCTGCTGGGTGTTGGTGCTAAAGGCGATTTGGTTATAGATAACTCGCTCAGCTCACAAGCGCCTAGGATGGCTCGAATCACGCTTTCTTGAGCAAGTCGATTATTTTCTGATGACCCTTGGCAGGTATGTCATGGTCAGCAGTTTTCTAAGGTCTTAGCGATCTGCGCGACAATCTCAGAGTTGGCGGGCCTAGCTCTGTTGCCCTCACCACTTTGCGATTCATAGCTGGCACCATCTAGGGCTAGGATCACCGGACGTAACCGCTATTCCCTAAAGTGCGGGCTCCGTCCGGCTGCCAAGATATTAACGAGGTTGTGAATGGATCAAGAAAACACTGCACCACCATCTCCAGCACAGCTTCAGTCACACGAGTTTTCAGCAGACGCTTCTGAACGTCTGCAACTCGCATTGGAGGCCGGCGCGATAATCGGCACTTGGGTGTGGGACATTCCAACTGATTCCGTGACTGCTGATGAGCGGTTTTCCCGCTCATTTGGCCTGTCGGCTGAACGGTGCAAAATTGGAATTCCTATCGCAGAGGCATTTTCGTCTATTCATCCCGACGACGTTGATCGCGTTGCTAGAGAAATACAGGAAACGATGGAGCGCGGGGGTGCATATCGATGCGAATACCGCGTTCGCCAAGACGACGGGAATTACCGGTGGGTCGAGGCTAGTGGACGCGCCGAGCTTAATGCAGACGGAGAGGCCATTCGTTTTCCTGGGGTGCTGGTTGACATCGAACCGCGCCGAGCGGCAGAAGCGGATCGGGACAGAATGTCCACGTTGCTGCGAACATTTGCTGCTGCTGTCCCAGGTGTTGTTTATGCAAAGGATTTGGAGGGCAGGATGCTGGTGGCCAACCATGGCACGACTGCGCTAATTGGGAAACCACCGGAGTTTTACCTGGGTAAGACGGATCTGGAGTTCTTGCCAGACAAGACCCAAGCGCGCCAGATAATGGAAACGGATCAGCGCATCATGCGAAGTGGTAAGGCAGTACAGATTGAAGAGTCTGTCGATATGCCTGATGGATCGGCAACGATATGGCTCTCGGCAAAAGCCCCGCTGTTGGATGACTCTGGCGAAATCATCGGGCTGATCGGTTCGTCAATCGACGTGACTGCGCGAAAAAAGGCAGAAACTGCACTTCTGGAGCTCAATCGCGATTTGGAAGCTCGTGTGACTGAAGTCGTGGCTGAACGTGAAACCGCTCACGCCGCGCTGCGTCAATCACAGAAAATGGAAGCGATTGGGCAACTCACCGGCGGTATCGCCCATGACTTCAATAACCTCCTTGCTGGTATTACAGGCAGTCTGGATCTGATCAAAATGCGCCTGAATCAAGGCCGTACTGCCGATGTTGAGCGCTATGTCTCAGTTGCGTACGGGGCGGCGCAAAGGGCAGCAGCGTTGACTCACCGGCTGTTGGCCTTTTCCCGTCGTCAAACCTTGCTCCCTGAACATACCGATGTTCATACCTTGATCGCCGAGATGGAGGAGCTCATTCGCCGAACTGTCGGGCCGACCATTGATTTGCAAGTTGACCTGACGGCTATGTCGAGCACTTGCCTTGTCGATCCAGCTCAAGTGGAAAACTCTTTGCTCAACTTGTGCATAAACGCGCGGGATGCGTTAGGGGAGGGTGGAAAGATTTCGATCAGCACTTTCAATCAAGTACTCGAACAAGGGCCCGAACTTGATGCTGAGCTGCTTCCAGGAGCGTATCTGACTATCTGTGTTGCTGACGACGGTGCAGGGATGAGTCCAGAAACTCTTTCCAAAGCCTTCGAGCCTTTTTTCACAACCAAGCCGGTGGGCGCAGGAACGGGACTAGGGTTGTCCATGGTCTACGGTTTTGTGAAGCAATCGGGCGGACAGATGAAGATTGACTCCGAGGAAGGGGTAGGAACGCGTGTCTATTTGCAATTGCCAGTTGAGGCCGCCCAGGCTGAGGCCGCTAAGCAGACCGCGCCGAAGACGGACATAAATCTGATCTTGTCAGGGGAAACAGTGCTCGTCGTTGATGACGAACCGTCCGTTCGGATGTTTGTAAGTGAGGCTCTCGGAAGCTCTGGTTATAGAGTCATTGAAGCCGCTGACGGGCTCGCGGGACTTCAGCTCCTCCAATCAGACACCCCCATTGACTTGCTTGTCACCGACATAGGCCTTCCTGGTGGAATAGGCGGGCGTCGTATGGCCGACTCAGCGCGTAAATCTAGGCCGGGCCTGCCAGTGTTGTTCATGACCGGGTACGCCGAACCCGCCGTAGTAGGGAACCAACCCCTAGAGGCTTCCACGGCCGTATTGACCAAGCCCTTTGCGTTGCAGGCACTCAACTCAAATGTGAATGCGCTGCTTCGTAAAATTTAGTCGATTAGTTTTTTCGCTGTTGGGTGGAGTCTCAGGTCGCACTTCTAGCAACTGCTACATGTCCAAGATCTACTAATATTACTGACGTCATTAGGATAAAAGGAGCATCACATGTCCCGTCTCGCAGAATTCCGCAAACTTGAACAACAGCTTGCCGCCCAATTGGCCGAGCTGGAAACACTGAAAAACGACACCGGCCTGAAGAAGGAAATCGAGTTTGAAACCAAACTGCGCGACCTTTTGGGTGAGTACAGCTTCAGTCTCCGTGACATAGTCAACATCCTGGATCCGCAGGCAGGCAAAGTCCGTAAAGGGGCACCGGTCGTGGCGGAGAAAACGACTCGCAAGGCACGCTCTGTAAAAGTCTACAAGAGCCCGCTTACAGGTGAAGTCGTAGAGACCAAGGGCGGCAACAACAAACTGCTCAAGGCATGGAAAAATCAGTTTGGTAGCGTGGAGGTTGAGTCTTGGCTGATCAAGTGATCTGCTGACCTAACGTTGAGAGCCGCCTTAATGGCGGCTTTTTTGAGAGTACAATTTGGCGGAAAGGGCGCACGCCGAGGCTCTTGCTGGAAACGGTAGCACATGGAACATCTGACCTGGCTTCATGAGAAAATCCAAATTAACAGCGGAGCTACTAACTGACTAAGGATGCAGCATCCGTGGCCACGACCACTCATAAATACAACTTCGCAGTGGCGAATCGGATGGCGGGGAATGAGCAGGAAATCGCCGACGCGACGTGAGGCAAGCGGCGCGCGCAGGCCTAAGGCCGCAGGTGTAACTGATGGAAGCCCAGAGTGCCAAGACGCGTCGCCGCTTGGTTCACTACAGCCGGCCACCGCTAGGAAAACACCAAGACCAACATTTTTCCATTAAAGCGCTTTCAGCATCCTCTCCAATTGTTCGGTGCTCCCACATGCTGAGCAGGGCCACCGGATTAGCCCGCAAACGATCACCAAGATCAAATGCCCATCGCAACCATACGAGCTTGTAGCTGATTCGCAGTAAACCAGCGCATCGCAATTGTTGGAGAGGTGGCGCTGGTGGCGGCAGTGACCTCAGTCAAACAACCTCACTAGCAGCAACTCAATCTGAGCGCCTTTGTATCTAGCTTTTAAAGCTTCCAGCCTTGCTGCTCGTCGGTCGCCAGTGACGAGGCTAAGTCCGTGAAAGGCATAAACGAGTTCCTGGTGCTCGCTGACTTCCCGCTCCACCGCCAGCCAGGCCGTGTGTACGCGACGAGCTATGTCGTTGCACTCCTTGCTAAGGCTTTGCGATTCAATCAGCTTATTCGCGTGAACCGTTACCCTTAGCTCGCTTACCTTTTGCTCAAGCTCGGCCAGGTGCACTGTAAGCATCGCTGTCTGATCAAGAGATACTGATCGCCCATCTAATTAAATCGTGTCGTCCTGAGGGCAGTAGATCGCTAGAGGCCCGTCTCCGCCACCCGTGCAATCCAGCGCAAGCACATTCTCCAAGGGTAGAGGGTTTGGGACTTCGAAATCGGAGCGCACACGCCTATCTGGGATGCGAATTTTATCGTCTCGCAAAGCGGCGTCGTCGGAGGATTAATAATTCGCTAAGCTACCTATTCACTGATAAAAATTCCAAACCATCGATTACTCATGGACTATGGCGCCATTTGCGGCCTCTCCGTGAGGCCTGCGCTCGCAGCTTTAGGAGCCCGTGAATGAACATCAAGATTGAGGCGCTGATCGCCCGTAAAATCGGCTTCGCCTCTCACCAGAACGCGGTTCCGCTCGTACGCGAGCTGAGCATCTGGAATCAGGAAGAGACAAATCTTGAAAACCTGGTCCTGTCCCTAAGCACCGATCCCGACTTCGTTGAGAGCCGAACTTGGCATATCGACCGGCTTAACTCCGGCGATCGCCTCAGCATCACTGAACGCGATATCAAGCTCAACGCAGGATACCTGTCGGGACTGAGCGAAAGTTTGACCGCTGATGTCGTGCTGCGCCTGTCCCAAGGCGAAAACCTGATTACTGAACAGCGCTTCCCCACCGAACTGCTATCATGCACGGAGTGGGGCGGTTTGAGCGCAATGCCGGAATTGCTGGCTGCTTTCTGCATGCCCAATGATCCAGCAGTTGATCGTGTGCTCAAAGCCGCATCTCAAGTGTTGCGTCGGGCAGGCAAGAAAGACGGGATCGATGGTTATGAGAGCAAATCGCGCACCCGGACCTGGGAGTTAGCCTCCGCTATCTGGTCAGGGGTGTGCAGCTTTCAATTGAGCTATGCATTGCCTCCGGCCAGCTTCGAACAACAGGGTCAGAAGATCAGGCCCCCGAGTGTTGTGCTGGAAAACGGTGTCGCGACGTGTCTCGACACTGCCTTGCTGTTCGCCGCGGCGCTGGAGCAAGCCGGACTAAACGCCTTACTTCTGATGACAAAAGGGCATGCATTCGCTGGCGTCTGGTTACAGCCTCAAGAGTTCTCGCAGCTGCTGACCGACGAAGCCTCGGCAGTGCGCAAACGCCTTGATCTGAAAGAGATGGTGGTTTTCGAAACTACCCTGGCAACACAAGCCCATCCGCCAAGCTTCAGCCAGGCAGTCGCAGCAGCCGAACGGCAGCTCGATGATGAGCAGTTCATCATGGCGATCGATTTGCACCGTGCCCGCATGCAGAAGATTCGTCCGATAGCGTTGGTGTCATCGGTAGAGACCCCTAATGCCACCGCCGATGCGTTGCCCGCTGCCGAAGGGTTGGAAGATGCTCCGACTCTCCCTGGATTCGATGTCGAAATCACTGAAGCTGATGGCGGGCCTGCTGGAAAACTCACGCTTTGGCAACGCAAGCTCCTCGACCTGACGACTCGGAACCGCCTGCTGCACCTGCCGGACAGCGCCAAAGGCGTGCGCTTGCTCTGCCCAGATCCAGCCGCCCTTGAGGACCTTCTCTCCAGCGGCGGACGCATCCGCGTAGTACCTGTGCCCGACCTGAAAAGCAGCGGCCGCGATATTGCGCTGTATGAGCAGCAGAACAATGAAAGCCTGGTCGATGAAGTCGCTCGTCAGGCGCTCGGCCGTGGAGAAGTCCTCGCGAGCCTGGAAAAGGCCAAGCTTGAGGCCACGCTGATCGAGCTGTTCCGTAAGGCACGGAGCGACCTGGAGGAGGGTGGAGCGAACACCCTGTTCCTAGCCATCGGTTTCCTCAAGTGGAAGAAAAGCGCAGACGATCCCAAGACGTATTCAGCGCCGCTGATCTTGCTACCGGTGAAGCTTGAGCGCAAAAGCGCTTTGTCGGGCGTGACGCTGAGCCTGCTCGATGAGGAACCACGTTTCAACCTGACGCTGCTTGAACTGCTACGTCATGATTTTGAACTGGCGATCCCCGGGCTAGATGGCGAGCTACCGAGCGATGAAAGCGGCATCGACGTCACAGGCATCTGGAATATGGTGCGGCGAGCGGTACGCGACGTGCCTGGTTTCGAGGTAAGCACAGAGCTGGTCCTTGGCACATTTTCGTTCGCCAAATACCTGATGTGGAAAGACCTCAACGCCAACGCGGCGCAGTTGCTGCAAAGCCCTCTGGTCAAGCATCTGCTTGAGCCTGATCAGGAGGGTGAGGGGTTTGCCGGTTCAGAAGACTTCCCTCGACCTGAGCGTCTCGATTCCACAGTGACGCCTGCTCAGCTGTTTGCCCCGTTGCCTTCCGACTCTTCCCAGCTTGCTGCGGTAGTGGCGTCCGGTGGCACGCGCAGCTTCGTCATGGACGGCCCTCCCGGTACCGGTAAATCACAGACCATCGCCAACATGATTGCCCACAACCTGGCCTTGGGTCGTCGCGTGCTGTTTGTGGCAGAAAAGCGAGCGGCCCTGGACGTGGTTTATCGTCGATTGGCAGAAAAGGGGCTGGGCGAGTTCTGCCTGGAGCTGCATTCGAGCAAAGCGTCGAAGGTTGAAGTGCTCAAGCAGCTGGATCGTGCGTGGGATGTGAGTGACGCTTTGAGTGCCGAGGAGTGGGAACATGAAGCTGCTCGGCTGCAAACCCTTCGTTCGCGACTCAACCAGTTGGTCGACGTCCTGCACCGACGTTGGGATAACGGTCTTTCCCTGCACCAGGCGATTGGCCGGGTAGTTCGCGACCATAATTCACAGACGCCGAAACTGGTCTGGGCCCCGGCCACTCAGCACGATGCAGCCGAATACGGCAATCTGCTGGACCTCGCGCGGAGACTCGGCCTTAACGGCGTTGCCGCACGTGACCTTTCAGGCAAGTTTGGTGCTCTGTCTCAGACCCAATGGTCGAACGCTTGGCAGTCACAGATGGCAAGCACATCGCGTGAGTTGCCGCAGGCCCTGGACGCTTTGAATGCGGCCAGCGAACGGTTGTTAGGCCTGACGCATCTGGCATTGCCTATAGCCGAAGTCTTGCAGGTCCAACAGCTCAATGAGCTGGTGACCCTGATCACTCAATCCCATGGCGTGAACCTTTCGTTCGCGTTCGCACCCGATGCGGTCACGCGTATCGACGCGGCTCGCCGTACATGCCAGTTGATCGAGAGCTACAAGGAGCTTGAGGAAAGCCTCTCGCTGAATTACGCCGACGAAGCCTGCCGCCGCATTCCTTTCGAGGCGATGCACAGCGACTGGCGAGAAGCAGAAGGCAAGTTCTGGTTCCTGGCCTCTTTCGCTAAGAAAAAGGTGGCCAAGAAGCTTGCCTCCCTTGGCGGGGCAGCAGGGATTCCGGATACGCTCAGCGACCTCGCTATTTTCGAGCGCCTGCATACACAGCTGTCGGAGCTGGACGCATTGTCGGGAGACATGCAGTCGATCCCGGGTTGGCAAGGCCTGTCCAGCGACACTGCTCGCACATTGCGCGCCGTCACCCTGGCTGAGAGTCTGCGAGGCCTGCTGAGTGCTTTAGCGGAATCACCCGACCATCTGGTTTCATTGCGCGGCGCAGTCGCGCGTCTGGTGATCGACGCGAATGAGATGTTGGCGCCAGGCGGACAAATCGCTACCGCGCTGTCGGCATTGCAGCAGGCTTTGTCCCGCTACGACGATGCAGCTCGTATCTTCGCAGGACTGGCCGGAACGAATCCAGACGCGCACGTTGCGGTTGCTGCGTTACGCGCTACCTCCTTGTCCATCCAGCAGCAGGAAGAACAGCTCAAGGCCTGGTGCGATTGGTGCCGAGTGCGGGAGCAGGCGACGGAAGCCGGGCTGGCGACGCTGGCTCAAGCGTTGGAAGCAGGAAGCCTGTTGCCTGCGGCAACTGAGGAAACTTTTGTCACAGCCTACGCACACTGGTTTGCGACGCAGGGCATCGACGGCGAGCCGCTTCTGAGAAACTTCGTCGCTGCCGAGCACATGAGCGACATTAGCGCTTTCATTCGCTTGGACGACGAACTCGCTAAACTGACGGTCCGCTACATTCGGGCGAAATTGTGTGGCGTGATCCCTTCCAAGAACGACATTCCGAAGAGCAGTGGCTGGGCCATTCTTAAACACGAGTTGCAAAAGTCTCGCAGGCACAAGCCTGTCCGCCAGTTGGCGATTGAAATGGGCGACGCACTGAATCGCTTGGCTCCGTGCATGCTCATGAGTCCGTTGTCGATTGCGCAGTTCCTGCCCGCCGACCAGCCTCCGTTTGATCTGGTCATCTTCGACGAGGCTTCGCAGATCGCACCATGGGATGCGATCGGTTCGATTGCTCGGGGTAAACAGGTGGTTATCGCCGGTGACCCTCGTCAGATGCCGCCTACCAACTTCTTCAGCCGTGGCCCGAATGCTGGTGACGATGACACCGCAGAAGATATGGAGAGCATCCTGGATGAGTGTCTGGGGGCAGGGGTGCCGAGCCACAGCCTCAGCTGGCACTACCGCAGTCGGCATGAAAGCCTGATTGCGTTCTCCAACCATCGTTACTACGACAGCAACCTGATTACCTTCCCGGCGGCAGAGACCCGTGCCAGTGCAGTCGAGTGGCGCCGGGTTGAAGGCGTCTACGCGAAAGGGAAAGGGCGGTACAACCAGGCTGAGGCAGAGGCCATCGTCAGTGAGACCGTCAAGCGTCTCACTGATCCAGCATTTGTCGCGGCGGGGCATTCGATCGGGATCATCACGCTCAACTCCGATCAGCAAAAGCTGATCAACGATCTGCTGGATACGGCACGCAAGCAGTACCCGCAAATCGAGCCGTTTTTCCAGGACACGCAGACTGAACCCGTGGTGGTTAAAAACCTGGAAACGGTCCAGGGTGATGAGCGGGATCTGATCATGCTCGGGATTGGGTATGGGCCGACCGAGCCTGGTGCTCAAGTCATGTCGATGAACTTCGGCCCGCTCAACAAAGACGGCGGATGGCGCAGGCTGAACGTTGCTATTACCCGTTCGCGCCGAGAGATGCTGGTGTTCTCGTCCTTCGATCCGTCAATGATCGACCTGAACCGGACCAACGCTCGCGCCGTCCGCGATTTGAAGCACTTCATTGAGTTTGCTCAGCGCGGCCCGAGAGCGCTGGCCGAAGCGGTCCACGGATCTGTCGGCGGTTACGACTCTCCGTTTGAAGAAGCCGTTGCCCAAGGCCTGAGGCGTTTCGGTTGGCAGGTGGTCCCGCAGATCGGGGTGTCGCGCTTCCGAATTGATCTAGGCATCGTACACCCTGATCGCCCGGGTGATTATCTGGCGGGCGTTGAGTGCGATGGCGCGACTTACCACAGCGCTGCCACCGCACGAGATCGTGACAAAGTCAGGGGAGCGATCCTCAAGGGCTTGGGATGGAACCTGGTGCGTTTGTGGTCCACAGAATGGTGGGTGGACAAGGAGGGCGCTCTCCAGAAGCTGCACGCTGCTCTCAACCACCCTCTGGCTCAATCTCGGCTGGCGGTCGATCCAATTCAGGCGGATGAGCCCGTGACTCCATCGGTTGTTATCGACTTTGCCGTCGAGTCCGAGACCGATGAGGTCATGGAAGCTTTGATCGAATCCCCGGTCGCGCTCAGCGACGAGCCGTCAGTGGAGATAGCGCAGACTCGCATCGCTCGGTCCTACGGCGGTCAAACCACTGCTGGGCGACAAGGTGAATATCGAGTGGCCGATCTTTCGTCTCTCGCCCCTTTGATCCAGGCTGAGCAGTTTCATGTACCTGAGTACACTCCAGTGCTCCGTCAAATCATCGAGGAAGTCCTCCGCCAGGAAGCGCCAATTCTCGACGCGCTCCTGGTCCAGCGCGTAGCGCGTGCGCATGGCTTCCAACGATCCGGTCGACTGATCCGCGACCGAGTATTGGAGTTGGCCGATCAACACTATCACGTGCAACAAGCGGGCTTTGAAGAGGTATTCGTCTGGCACGCCGAAGGCGACGTGACGGAGTGGTCGACTTACCGTGTTCCGGTGTCCGCCAATGATGCGCGCTCGATTGAGGAGGTCGCGGCAGAGGAACTGCGCATTGCGGCAAGCACCATTGATGCGCCTGACCCTGCATTGGAGGTTGCGCGTTTGCTCGGGGTAAAGCGGCTTACCGGGGCTGCGCGGCAGAGGATAGAGCGGATTCTGAATGCGTAAAAAAGTATCTTGTGCAACACCGGGCTCCGTTGCCTGCGCAAGACTTCAGCAAGCCACGCTTAAGCGAGTATCCGTCACGCGGATCGTCTGAGTTCCACATTTAGCTGACGCTCACAGCGTGGCAGGCGCGGAAATTGAAATTCGCTTGAGCAGGCGATGAAGCGTGCCGACATGATGCTTGGGAAGATGAACACGCAATATCCGGGTCTGGTGTTTATCGGATATTACAAATAGGGATGAACCTCGTCCGCGTTCCAGATGGCATCATCTTGCCGCCGATCGCTGATTGCGATGATGCGCGCAAGCTATTCTGGATGAACCGACTATCTATGCTTTCACATTCTCTGCTACTTCCTCGTCGCAAGCGATGAGCTAAAGTTGGGAGGGGGGCATTTCCCGAGATACCTTGACAAGCGGCTGAAGTCGACAGCGTTGATGGCGCGACGCCCTCCGAATTGCTATACGTATTCAATCCGCAAATCAGAATGGTGCGAAATGTATGAACACAACCTTTTTTCAAGAGGCCCTAAAGGCTGCCAAGCAGGCTCCTAGGGTGTACTTCGCACCGATAATAGGCGCTTTCAAGGGGATCAGAGCAGAGCTGGAACGTCTGGATCGACAATCGCGCGGCCGCTGAAAAGCACTTGTTGACGGAAGGGCGCGCCTTCCGCCTTAGTCGGCGCCTATCTGCTCTTCGGGCGTTCCAGCTTGTGTCGGCGGGCCTCAGCCAATCAATCAAAAGCCAAGACTTGGTCGATAGGTAGAGAGGTCTCACCCTACGTTGATGTTCCAGCCATCGACGGGGTTCCTACGCCAGTTCTCACCGCTGGAAGGCAACTGGGTTCGCGCTCTCTATGCGGATCCTATCTCACCAGAAGGTCGTGTCAATAGAAGTCAGCGAAGCTGCAAGCTCCCGTGCGCTGATCCATTTACCAATTCCCTCATGAATTCTGGTTGGCGATGTCCGGACATGAATCCTGCTGCAAGTCAGCATCTGAAAAGCTGAGAACCAGCACACCGTCCAGGCTGACGCACGTCAAAGGCCGAACTCAATGGCGGCAGGAAGTAATTCTTAAACTGGAAAGGAAACGCCAACCTTGTGATCGAAAGGGAAAGGACGCAACCGAGGTAGGAAGTAATTTGTGAACTCGGAGGGAAAATGCCGCAGTCTAGAAGTTAGTTCCGCAAACGTCCAACAAATTACTTCCGAGGACTCACAATGACTATCCCTTGGCACGCTATAATTCCCGGCCTCATCCTTGGCTGTATCATCGGAGAAATCTGGATTCGGCTTCAGATTTGGCGTCGTCGTCGACGTTCATCCTCCACGCCACCATAGGGAGCTTCGTATAATTTCTGTGCCGTTATGGTACTTGCGGCCAACGGCCAGAATCGTCGATCGGGAAAATCGCCTCGCGCCCGATCGGCGATTTAGCCATAACGGCCATTATACGAGGCCCCTACAGCCTCTCTGACCGCTTTTCCCACCACAACCTCCCCGAACCCTTCTCAGGTCAAGGGCCGCGTCCCCGGCTTGTCGTGACACGCTCTACCGTCGCGATAAACGGAGACCCGGAGCGTAGCGAACCCTTTACCAGCCCCGATCCCCTCACTCTCTGCCTGGGGTGTGGGAGGCGCTTTTCCTCCCGCATCCCTGGCCCTCGCCGAGAGACCTCCGGTAGGACCCCCGGAGGGGCTTTTCAGCTTTTCAGCTTGTCGGCTTTGGCGATTGCCGGCCGAGCGGGGTGGGGAGTGCTGTAACACCCCCACTTTGGTATGCAATCGCATACTTTTTTGCCTTACTCCACTTCTAGCCTTACCTCTCCAGACTCTGACAGGTGTGTGCAAGGTATTGATTTCTCAAGGATTTTATGTACGAGCTCGCTATCTCTAAGCGGCTGCATCCCTTTTTTAACAAGTAACTTATTGATTTCTATAGCCTTTTGCCTGATTGCTTCCTGCTCGGCATTTGTCAATCTCACGTTCGTAGCCATACCTGCACCGTTCATCAAAATACCTCCCGATAATACATGTGTGCACGCAGACAAGTATTGACGTGTGCAGTTCCACATGTGTAGATTCGCGTCCTATGTTATTTGTGTGCATGTGTAGGAAGCGACATGTTCTTCGACTGGATCAAGGGTTATCAGGATTTTGATCATGATCTGCCTGTCATTGGCGATGTGATCACTCGCCGTTTCGACGCCGATACCGATGAGCTGCTTTCGTCCTCCGTTCCTGCTTTTTTTGCTGAGGGCAGCTACTCGACTACCTTTCGTATCCATGTCTCTGGTCGTCGCATCACCGTTGATGGCAATGCTTCTCGCCTAAATCGACTCGATAACGTCGTAGGTATCGCTTCCCTCGAGGATTCGATGCGTGTCATTAACGCGCTTCTCGCTGAGTATGGCCTCCCTCCTCTGAACAAGTGCAAAACCATTCAGCGTCTTCAGGACGGCTCCGCAGTTGCTGATGGCTTTGTTTTTCAACGTCTTGATTTGACTTCAAATTTTTATGTCGGTAAGGGCAACGAACGCGCTTATCTCCGTGGTATCTCTAGCCAGCGTTACAGAAATTCTATTGCCTACCTTTATCCTGACGGCAATACCTGCGTTTGGACTCCAAAAGGCGGTGAGAAGGCCGGTCGTCTCGTCTACCCCGGTAACTATGCAAAGGCCGCCGAGCTTGAAGCTCATCTTCTCCCACGCGTTAAGCGTACTTTCGGTGAAGAATCCGAAGAATTTAAATACGTAAGTAACTTGCGTGATTGGTGCCGCGAAGTCGGTATGGTTCGCTCTGAAATTAAATGTCGTTCAGAGTTTTTGAAGCGTGAAGGCCTACAATTTTGGGGCCTGTTTGACGAAAGCAAACTTGTGGAAATCCAGAGGGGTTTTCTTATGATCGGCGAAAAATGCGAGATCAATAACTTTGACGTCCTTACTGTTAAGGATGAACTCCTTGCAAAGAACATTGTTTCCTCTACTAAGGCTGCAATGACTACAGCGGGTTACGTTGCGCTCTGGCAGTGTGGACAGACCTTTGATTTTGAAAAGTCGGCTGTAAAGAAGCACCGTGCTTTGCTTCGTCAGCTTGATATCGATATTAAGATTCCGTTCGATGCTACTCGCCATGGCGTTGTATTCATTCGCAATGTCCGTGAGGTCGAGCGTCGTTTTGAATCTCCTGTTCCATCTTTCTACCGCCCTGCTGTTATCCCGCGTCATCTTCATTTGGTGGCCGCATGAAACGTGTCAGTTCGCAGGGTAAGACCCTTAGTTCTTCACAGCGCCGCCACCTTGAGTTACAGGCTCGTATGCGCTTGATTCCCTCGCCACTTCGTGCACAGGTTGAACAAACCATTCGTGAGCTTGATGAACGAAAAGAGCAGGGCGCCAAACCCGACAAGCAATACTTTCACGTGTCCAGTTCCCACGGCACTGTTTCCGTTGCTGAATGGATGGGCTACTAATGGACAAGTCTCAATACCAGATTTTACGCTGGGCTGTGGAGTGCCATCTTGCTGACACTATTAGCGATCCTGACACTGTTCGTGCTCTCTGTAATGAGCTTATGCGCAAATTTGTACAAGCTATGGCAGCTTCACAAGTTAAGCAAGCTGCCTCCAAGCGTGCTTTCCGCACGTTTCGACGAGATAAACAAGTAACTCCGCCCAGTTGGGCATTTCGCAAACCGGGCACAGATTCCCGACTCCCTAAGTTGTAAGGAGCTTTTATGATTATTCTTCAAGGTTTTGTTCAAGCTGTTGTCACCAAGAACGAAGACGTACAGGGCAAAAACCCTTATGCCGTTGTTGCTATTGACGACCTGAGTACAGACCGCGATGGCATTAGTCACACAATGACCCGTAAGATCATGGTTGCTGGTAACGATTATAAGAAGGGCCTTCAGAACGCTTACCGTAGCCTTATTGGCTCCGAGGTTTATGCCCCGGTTCGCGTAGAGTGCGAATTGTTTAACGGCAAACCTCAAGAGCGTTATACCTTGCAGGGTCCTCCTATCAAATTGACATCTGCCGCTTCAACTACGGTTAAAGCTGTGGGTTCAAACTAAGTGTCTACCCAACCTGTTTTGGTGTGTGCTCAATTTACCCAATCGAGCAGCGGTGTAACTTCATGCACCTCTCAGACTTGGGTTGATACTTATGTTCTAACACCTGACGAGCAGGCACAGTTGCAGCTTGTCGTAAACGGTGGTTTCGATGCCGATACGTTCACATTGTTCTTCGGGGCAACGCTAACGTTATTTGCAACTGGTTTCGCTGTTGGAATCATAATTTCTCAAATCCGCAAAGTTAGAAGAGGCATTTAAATGAAAAAGTTCATGCGCGTTCCTTCCTTCCGTTCCATCGCGTTGGCTGTTGGTGTTCCTGCATCCGTCGTTGCGTCTGGTAGCTCCTTCGCCGCTGGCATTGCTGATGGTGCAACCACCGCCATCGGTACGGCTCAATCCTCTGGTGAAAGCGTTGGTGCTGCTGTTGTTGCCTGTGTCGCGGCGCTCTGCGTTGTCGGTGTTGTTATCGCTCTGGTCCGCAAGGTCTGACCTGGGGTGATCTGGTCAGCGCTGGCCGCTATCATCATGGCCAGCGCACTGGTTTCAGGAATCCGGTGCGCTGAATACCTGTAACTTCAGCCCCCGGAAACGGGGGTTTTTTGTGCGCTACATATTCCTTTTTTTATTGCTACTAGTTAGTCAAACTTCCTTTTCAGCTAATTTCTATTGGACTCGCGGTGCTGGTACTGTTCAGTATCCTTCTGCCCTTGCTGCCTGCCCCAATCCCATCAGTTATTACTCATTCACGCTTGCGCCTGATCATGTAACTATCGCTTCCAACCTCACTACAGCCACTTGCGTTTATATGTATGACGGCAATCGTAATGGTGTACTTGTTCCCTATAACGGTGAATCCGTCTACCGCAAAGGTGATTCTTGCCCTGTAAATACCACTTATAATTCTGTCACTGGTGCCTGCGATGCTCCTTCCAATCCCTGCGCATCTAAGAAGGATGTAGCAATACCTTCCTTCAAATGGGATTCCAACTCTGATCTACCTCCTTCCACTATATCTTCTGGTGGATGCGAGGCTACTATATCCAAGGGTAAATGTTATTACGCATCTATAGGAAAGGCAGTTTGCAACGGCACAGCTACGTTCACTGGCAATCAATTAGCCTCAAATCCTAATGGCGCTCAGGTCTCCGATTGTAGTGGTGATGCCTGTGCCTCTGGTGCTCCTCAGCCTGAAAAGAAGAGCCAGGATTGTGTGTATTCTTCCAACGGTTCAGGGTCATCCTCCTGTACAGCAACCACTTCTGATTCCACTCCCGGTACTGCTCAGTGTGGCTCCGTAAATGGTGCTTACACCTGTATTGAAAGTCCAAAAGCTTCACTTACCTCTAACACAATAAGTTCTACAAAGACTCCCACCTCCAACTCAAATGGCACTCTTACAGTTGTTCAGAACGATACTATTACTACTGTTAAGTGCTCCGGTAAGTCCTGTACTACGACTACCTCCAACTCTTCCGGAACTACTGTCACTAACTCATCCGGACAGGTAATCAGTCATGACTCTACTTGCACTGGCAAAAGCTGCGGTTCTTCCGGTCAGGTTTCTACTGGTGGTTCTGGTAATGGCACCGGCGATCAGGAGGAGGGTGATGATGGTGATTCACCCAGCGCTGGCACACTTACTGATCCAACAAATGGTTCCTTCGCTGGACAGGGTGACGACTGGGATTCAAAGATTGAAAAGGCAAAGAAAGAATATAAAGATGGAATCGATAAAATTAAGGATTCCTTTAAGCCTATGGGCGATGTCTCTATAGGCGGTGGTAGTAAGCTTTATTGCCCGCCCGCTGTAACTGTTCTCGGTAAAAACATTGATTTTTGCCTTGATAAATATGCGTCTTCGCTCTCTTGGATCAGTGACGCAATTTTGGCCCTCTGCGCAATGATTGCGCTCATTATTGTATTTAGTTGAGGTGGTTATGGATCTCGGATGGATTGCCGCTTGGTTTGATTCTGTCAACACTTTTTTTCAGGCTGTCTGGAACTTTATGGATTCAGGCATTTATCAGTTCGTCAAAGACTTGCTCGTTGTCGTTACCAAGGCACTTATTTGGAGTTACCTCCAGTTTAAGATTTTCTGCCTCGACGTCGCCTACGAGGTTGTAAAGGAAATTCTTCAAGACACCGGCGTTACTCAAATGGTTAAGTCCGCTTGGAGTTCCATCCCCGGTGATATGCAGGCCATGCTCGGTTTTTTTAATATTCCACAGGGCCTGACACTTATCTTTTCTGCGATTCCCACTAAATGGGCGCTCAAGTTCGTTCCGGGAGCCTGATCATGGCTATTAAGATTCACCACGGCCCAAACGGCTCTTATAAAACCTCCGGTGCGATTTGGGACGATGCCGTTCCAGCCGCAAGGGAAGGGCGTCTTATTATCACAAACGTTCGAGGTGTAACCCGTGCTCGGTTCGAAGCTCTTTTTGATGATCTTCCTGATTCTTTTGATGTTGAGTGGATTAGCCATGAATCAACCGAAGGCATGGAGCGGATTAGAACTTGGTTTCAATGGGCTCCGCGAAACGCCTTTCTGATATTTGATGAGGCCCAAGTTATCTTTCCTAGCAAATGGACTGATAAGTATGTTGAGCGTTTCAATTATCCCGGTGGACCGGAAGCCGCAAAGGCTGCTGACAAGCCTACAGACTGGTTGTCCGCTTGGACCATGCACCGTCACTTTAACTGGGACATCATTCTTACGATGCCCAACATCAAGTACCTGCATTCTGATATCCGTAATACCTCTGAGGCTGCCTATCAGCACTCCAATCTCATGCTCCTTGGCAAATGGCTGAAAAAGCTTGTTGGCAAGGACTACAAGGAGGCCATGCACAGCGCTCAGGAGAATAAGGCGCCTTCTGACGGCTCTAACATCGTTCAGCTTCGCAAGATTGATAAACGGGTATTTGAACTCTATGACTCAACAGCAACCGGACTCCACCGCGACACCATGGCGGGCAAGAACGCGCTCACGTCGCCTCGCGTTCTTATTCTCTTCTTCGTTGTGGTTAGTGTTATCGGCTATGTTTTCTGGCGTAATGACGGCAATCCCTTTAAAAATCCGCTCTCTATACCGGGCGCTAAAACCAGTTCGCCGACTTCTCAGGCTCCTGCTCATCAAGATCCTGTCCAAAATCCTCACGTGGATCCTGTGCGCGTACCTGCTGAGCAAGTTCCTCAAACTCCTGTTTTGAGTGACCCTTACGGCCAGTTCGATATCGTCATCAAAGGCAGCCTCTGGAATGAAGAAAAAGGGGTCTTGTTTGTCTTCCAGATGTCCCGCGATCAACACGCTTTCACGCATACAACCCGTGACATGATCGCTGCAGGATATGAGATTTATGCCCGCGGCTCCTGTGCTGCCGACCTGGTGTTTCAAGGCCAGAAAAGAACCGTTACCTGTCTTGGTGCCATGGCCGACAGCAACGGCGAGCGGCGGCTCGGTTCAGAGCCGCGAGCCGGGGCTGTTGGACAGCCTTCGTTCGTCGCATCACAAGCGCCGCAACCGGCCAACGCTTCACAGCCAGGCACGCACGGAGTTGTCGTGAATGTCATCCCAGACACCAGCCGAGGGCAGCGCACGCTGTTAACCGCACAATGACTATCCCTTGGCACGCTATAATTCCCGGCCTCATCCTTGGCTGTATCATCGGAGAAATCTGGATTCGGCTTCAGATTTGGCGTCGTCGTCGACGTTCATCCTCCACGCCACCATAGGGAGCTTCGTATAATTTCTGTGCCGTTATGGTACTTGCGGCCAACGGCCAGAATCGTCGATCGGGAAAATCGCCTCGCGCCCGATCGGCGATTTAGCCATAACGGCCATTATACGAGGCCCCTACAGCCTCTCTGACCGCTTTTCCCACCACAACCTCCCCGAACCCTTCTCAGGTCAAGGGCCGCGTCCCCGGCTTGTCGTGACACGCTCTACCGTCGCGATAAACGGAGACCCGGAGCGTAGCGAACCCTTTACCAGCCCCGATCCCCTCACTCTCTGCCTGGGGTGTGGGAGGCGCTTTTCCTCCCGCATCCCTGGCCCTCGCCGAGAGACCTCCGGTAGGACCCCCGGAGGGGCTTTTCAGCTTTTCAGCTTGTCGGCTTTGGCGATTGCCGGCCGAGCGGGGTGGGGAGTGCTGTAACACCCCCACTTTGGTATGCAATCGCATACTTTTTTGCCTTACTCCACTTCTAGCCTTACCTCTCCAGACTCTGACAGGTGTGTGCAAGGTATTGATTTCTCAAGGATTTTATGTACGAGCTCGCTATCTCTAAGCGGCTGCATCCCTTTTTTAACAAGTAACTTATTGATTTCTATAGCCTTTTGCCTGATTGCTTCCTGCTCGGCATTTGTCAATCTCACGTTCGTAGCCATACCTGCACCGTTCATCAAAATACCTCCCGATAATACATGTGTGCACGCAGACAAGTATTGACGTGTGCAGTTCCACATGTGTAGATTCGCGTCCTATGTTATTTGTGTGCATGTGTAGGAAGCGACATGTTCTTCGACTGGATCAAGGGTTATCAGGATTTTGATCATGATCTGCCTGTCATTGGCGATGTGATCACTCGCCGTTTCGACGCCGATACCGATGAGCTGCTTTCGTCCTCCGTTCCTGCTTTTTTTGCTGAGGGCAGCTACTCGACTACCTTTCGTATCCATGTCTCTGGTCGTCGCATCACCGTTGATGGCAATGCTTCTCGCCTAAATCGACTCGATAACGTCGTAGGTATCGCTTCCCTCGAGGATTCGATGCGTGTCATTAACGCGCTTCTCGCTGAGTATGGCCTCCCTCCTCTGAACAAGTGCAAAACCATTCAGCGTCTTCAGGACGGCTCCGCAGTTGCTGATGGCTTTGTTTTTCAACGTCTTGATTTGACTTCAAATTTTTATGTCGGTAAGGGCAACGAACGCGCTTATCTCCGTGGTATCTCTAGCCAGCGTTACAGAAATTCTATTGCCTACCTTTATCCTGACGGCAATACCTGCGTTTGGACTCCAAAAGGCGGTGAGAAGGCCGGTCGTCTCGTCTACCCCGGTAACTATGCAAAGGCCGCCGAGCTTGAAGCTCATCTTCTCCCACGCGTTAAGCGTACTTTCGGTGAAGAATCCGAAGAATTTAAATACGTAAGTAACTTGCGTGATTGGTGCCGCGAAGTCGGTATGGTTCGCTCTGAAATTAAATGTCGTTCAGAGTTTTTGAAGCGTGAAGGCCTACAATTTTGGGGCCTGTTTGACGAAAGCAAACTTGTGGAAATCCAGAGGGGTTTTCTTATGATCGGCGAAAAATGCGAGATCAATAACTTTGACGTCCTTACTGTTAAGGATGAACTCCTTGCAAAGAACATTGTTTCCTCTACTAAGGCTGCAATGACTACAGCGGGTTACGTTGCGCTCTGGCAGTGTGGACAGACCTTTGATTTTGAAAAGTCGGCTGTAAAGAAGCACCGTGCTTTGCTTCGTCAGCTTGATATCGATATTAAGATTCCGTTCGATGCTACTCGCCATGGCGTTGTATTCATTCGCAATGTCCGTGAGGTCGAGCGTCGTTTTGAATCTCCTGTTCCATCTTTCTACCGCCCTGCTGTTATCCCGCGTCATCTTCATTTGGTGGCCGCATGAAACGTGTCAGTTCGCAGGGTAAGACCCTTAGTTCTTCACAGCGCCGCCACCTTGAGTTACAGGCTCGTATGCGCTTGATTCCCTCGCCACTTCGTGCACAGGTTGAACAAACCATTCGTGAGCTTGATGAACGAAAAGAGCAGGGCGCCAAACCCGACAAGCAATACTTTCACGTGTCCAGTTCCCACGGCACTGTTTCCGTTGCTGAATGGATGGGCTACTAATGGACAAGTCTCAATACCAGATTTTACGCTGGGCTGTGGAGTGCCATCTTGCTGACACTATTAGCGATCCTGACACTGTTCGTGCTCTCTGTAATGAGCTTATGCGCAAATTTGTACAAGCTATGGCAGCTTCACAAGTTAAGCAAGCTGCCTCCAAGCGTGCTTTCCGCACGTTTCGACGAGATAAACAAGTAACTCCGCCCAGTTGGGCATTTCGCAAACCGGGCACAGATTCCCGACTCCCTAAGTTGTAAGGAGCTTTTATGATTATTCTTCAAGGTTTTGTTCAAGCTGTTGTCACCAAGAACGAAGACGTACAGGGCAAAAACCCTTATGCCGTTGTTGCTATTGACGACCTGAGTACAGACCGCGATGGCATTAGTCACACAATGACCCGTAAGATCATGGTTGCTGGTAACGATTATAAGAAGGGCCTTCAGAACGCTTACCGTAGCCTTATTGGCTCCGAGGTTTATGCCCCGGTTCGCGTAGAGTGCGAATTGTTTAACGGCAAACCTCAAGAGCGTTATACCTTGCAGGGTCCTCCTATCAAATTGACATCTGCCGCTTCAACTACGGTTAAAGCTGTGGGTTCAAACTAAGTGTCTACCCAACCTGTTTTGGTGTGTGCTCAATTTACCCAATCGAGCAGCGGTGTAACTTCATGCACCTCTCAGACTTGGGTTGATACTTATGTTCTAACACCTGACGAGCAGGCACAGTTGCAGCTTGTCGTAAACGGTGGTTTCGATGCCGATACGTTCACATTGTTCTTCGGGGCAACGCTAACGTTATTTGCAACTGGTTTCGCTGTTGGAATCATAATTTCTCAAATCCGCAAAGTTAGAAGAGGCATTTAAATGAAAAAGTTCATGCGCGTTCCTTCCTTCCGTTCCATCGCGTTGGCTGTTGGTGTTCCTGCATCCGTCGTTGCGTCTGGTAGCTCCTTCGCCGCTGGCATTGCTGATGGTGCAACCACCGCCATCGGTACGGCTCAATCCTCTGGTGAAAGCGTTGGTGCTGCTGTTGTTGCCTGTGTCGCGGCGCTCTGCGTTGTCGGTGTTGTTATCGCTCTGGTCCGCAAGGTCTGACCTGGGGTGATCTGGTCAGCGCTGGCCGCTATCATCATGGCCAGCGCACTGGTTTCAGGAATCCGGTGCGCTGAATACCTGTAACTTCAGCCCCCGGAAACGGGGGTTTTTTGTGCGCTACATATTCCTTTTTTTATTGCTACTAGTTAGTCAAACTTCCTTTTCAGCTAATTTCTATTGGACTCGCGGTGCTGGTACTGTTCAGTATCCTTCTGCCCTTGCTGCCTGCCCCAATCCCATCAGTTATTACTCATTCACGCTTGCGCCTGATCATGTAACTATCGCTTCCAACCTCACTACAGCCACTTGCGTTTATATGTATGACGGCAATCGTAATGGTGTACTTGTTCCCTATAACGGTGAATCCGTCTACCGCAAAGGTGATTCTTGCCCTGTAAATACCACTTATAATTCTGTCACTGGTGCCTGCGATGCTCCTTCCAATCCCTGCGCATCTAAGAAGGATGTAGCAATACCTTCCTTCAAATGGGATTCCAACTCTGATCTACCTCCTTCCACTATATCTTCTGGTGGATGCGAGGCTACTATATCCAAGGGTAAATGTTATTACGCATCTATAGGAAAGGCAGTTTGCAACGGCACAGCTACGTTCACTGGCAATCAATTAGCCTCAAATCCTAATGGCGCTCAGGTCTCCGATTGTAGTGGTGATGCCTGTGCCTCTGGTGCTCCTCAGCCTGAAAAGAAGAGCCAGGATTGTGTGTATTCTTCCAACGGTTCAGGGTCATCCTCCTGTACAGCAACCACTTCTGATTCCACTCCCGGTACTGCTCAGTGTGGCTCCGTAAATGGTGCTTACACCTGTATTGAAAGTCCAAAAGCTTCACTTACCTCTAACACAATAAGTTCTACAAAGACTCCCACCTCCAACTCAAATGGCACTCTTACAGTTGTTCAGAACGATACTATTACTACTGTTAAGTGCTCCGGTAAGTCCTGTACTACGACTACCTCCAACTCTTCCGGAACTACTGTCACTAACTCATCCGGACAGGTAATCAGTCATGACTCTACTTGCACTGGCAAAAGCTGCGGTTCTTCCGGTCAGGTTTCTACTGGTGGTTCTGGTAATGGCACCGGCGATCAGGAGGAGGGTGATGATGGTGATTCACCCAGCGCTGGCACACTTACTGATCCAACAAATGGTTCCTTCGCTGGACAGGGTGACGACTGGGATTCAAAGATTGAAAAGGCAAAGAAAGAATATAAAGATGGAATCGATAAAATTAAGGATTCCTTTAAGCCTATGGGCGATGTCTCTATAGGCGGTGGTAGTAAGCTTTATTGCCCGCCCGCTGTAACTGTTCTCGGTAAAAACATTGATTTTTGCCTTGATAAATATGCGTCTTCGCTCTCTTGGATCAGTGACGCAATTTTGGCCCTCTGCGCAATGATTGCGCTCATTATTGTATTTAGTTGAGGTGGTTATGGATCTCGGATGGATTGCCGCTTGGTTTGATTCTGTCAACACTTTTTTTCAGGCTGTCTGGAACTTTATGGATTCAGGCATTTATCAGTTCGTCAAAGACTTGCTCGTTGTCGTTACCAAGGCACTTATTTGGAGTTACCTCCAGTTTAAGATTTTCTGCCTCGACGTCGCCTACGAGGTTGTAAAGGAAATTCTTCAAGACACCGGCGTTACTCAAATGGTTAAGTCCGCTTGGAGTTCCATCCCCGGTGATATGCAGGCCATGCTCGGTTTTTTTAATATTCCACAGGGCCTGACACTTATCTTTTCTGCGATTCCCACTAAATGGGCGCTCAAGTTCGTTCCGGGAGCCTGATCATGGCTATTAAGATTCACCACGGCCCAAACGGCTCTTATAAAACCTCCGGTGCGATTTGGGACGATGCCGTTCCAGCCGCAAGGGAAGGGCGTCTTATTATCACAAACGTTCGAGGTGTAACCCGTGCTCGGTTCGAAGCTCTTTTTGATGATCTTCCTGATTCTTTTGATGTTGAGTGGATTAGCCATGAATCAACCGAAGGCATGGAGCGGATTAGAACTTGGTTTCAATGGGCTCCGCGAAACGCCTTTCTGATATTTGATGAGGCCCAAGTTATCTTTCCTAGCAAATGGACTGATAAGTATGTTGAGCGTTTCAATTATCCCGGTGGACCGGAAGCCGCAAAGGCTGCTGACAAGCCTACAGACTGGTTGTCCGCTTGGACCATGCACCGTCACTTTAACTGGGACATCATTCTTACGATGCCCAACATCAAGTACCTGCATTCTGATATCCGTAATACCTCTGAGGCTGCCTATCAGCACTCCAATCTCATGCTCCTTGGCAAATGGCTGAAAAAGCTTGTTGGCAAGGACTACAAGGAGGCCATGCACAGCGCTCAGGAGAATAAGGCGCCTTCTGACGGCTCTAACATCGTTCAGCTTCGCAAGATTGATAAACGGGTATTTGAACTCTATGACTCAACAGCAACCGGACTCCACCGCGACACCATGGCGGGCAAGAACGCGCTCACGTCGCCTCGCGTTCTTATTCTCTTCTTCGTTGTGGTTAGTGTTATCGGCTATGTTTTCTGGCGTAATGACGGCAATCCCTTTAAAAATCCGCTCTCTATACCGGGCGCTAAAACCAGTTCGCCGACTTCTCAGGCTCCTGCTCATCAAGATCCTGTCCAAAATCCTCACGTGGATCCTGTGCGCGTACCTGCTGAGCAAGTTCCTCAAACTCCTGTTTTGAGTGACCCTTACGGCCAGTTCGATATCGTCATCAAAGGCAGCCTCTGGAATGAAGAAAAAGGGGTCTTGTTTGTCTTCCAGATGTCCCGCGATCAACACGCTTTCACGCATACAACCCGTGACATGATCGCTGCAGGATATGAGATTTATGCCCGCGGCTCCTGTGCTGCCGACCTGGTGTTTCAAGGCCAGAAAAGAACCGTTACCTGTCTTGGTGCCATGGCCGACAGCAACGGCGAGCGGCGGCTCGGTTCAGAGCCGCGAGCCGGGGCTGTTGGACAGCCTTCGTTCGTCGCATCACAAGCGCCGCAACCGGCCAACGCTTCACAGCCAGGCACGCACGGAGTTGTCGTGAATGTCATCCCAGACACCAGCCGAGGGCAGCGCACGCTGTTAACCGCACAATGACTATCCCTTGGCACGCTATAATTCCCGGCCTCATCCTTGGCTGTATCATCGGAGAAATCTGGATTCGGCTTCAGATTTGGCGTCGTCGTCGACGTTCATCCTCCACGCCACCATAGGGAGCTTCGTATAATTTCTGTGCCGTTATGGTACTTGCGGCCAACGGCCAGAATCGTCGATCGGGAAAATCGCCTCGCGCCCGATCGGCGATTTAGCCATAACGGCCATTATACGAGGCCCCTACAGCCTCTCTGACCGCTTTTCCCACCACAACCTCCCCGAACCCTTCTCAGGTCAAGGGCCGCGTCCCCGGCTTGTCGTGACACGCTCTACCGTCGCGATAAACGGAGACCCGGAGCGTAGCGAACCCTTTACCAGCCCCGATCCCCTCACTCTCTGCCTGGGGTGTGGGAGGCGCTTTTCCTCCCGCATCCCTGGCCCTCGCCGAGAGACCTCCGGTAGGACCCCCGGAGGGGCTTTTCAGCTTTTCAGCTTGTCGGCTTTGGCGATTGCCGGCCGAGCGGGGTGGGGAGTGCTGTAACACCCCCACTTTGGTATGCAATCGCATACTTTTTTGCCTTACTCCACTTCTAGCCTTACCTCTCCAGACTCTGACAGGTGTGTGCAAGGTATTGATTTCTCAAGGATTTTATGTACGAGCTCGCTATCTCTAAGCGGCTGCATCCCTTTTTTAACAAGTAACTTATTGATTTCTATAGCCTTTTGCCTGATTGCTTCCTGCTCGGCATTTGTCAATCTCACGTTCGTAGCCATACCTGCACCGTTCATCAAAATACCTCCCGATAATACATGTGTGCACGCAGACAAGTATTGACGTGTGCAGTTCCACATGTGTAGATTCGCGTCCTATGTTATTTGTGTGCATGTGTAGGAAGCGACATGTTCTTCGACTGGATCAAGGGTTATCAGGATTTTGATCATGATCTGCCTGTCATTGGCGATGTGATCACTCGCCGTTTCGACGCCGATACCGATGAGCTGCTTTCGTCCTCCGTTCCTGCTTTTTTTGCTGAGGGCAGCTACTCGACTACCTTTCGTATCCATGTCTCTGGTCGTCGCATCACCGTTGATGGCAATGCTTCTCGCCTAAATCGACTCGATAACGTCGTAGGTATCGCTTCCCTCGAGGATTCGATGCGTGTCATTAACGCGCTTCTCGCTGAGTATGGCCTCCCTCCTCTGAACAAGTGCAAAACCATTCAGCGTCTTCAGGACGGCTCCGCAGTTGCTGATGGCTTTGTTTTTCAACGTCTTGATTTGACTTCAAATTTTTATGTCGGTAAGGGCAACGAACGCGCTTATCTCCGTGGTATCTCTAGCCAGCGTTACAGAAATTCTATTGCCTACCTTTATCCTGACGGCAATACCTGCGTTTGGACTCCAAAAGGCGGTGAGAAGGCCGGTCGTCTCGTCTACCCCGGTAACTATGCAAAGGCCGCCGAGCTTGAAGCTCATCTTCTCCCACGCGTTAAGCGTACTTTCGGTGAAGAATCCGAAGAATTTAAATACGTAAGTAACTTGCGTGATTGGTGCCGCGAAGTCGGTATGGTTCGCTCTGAAATTAAATGTCGTTCAGAGTTTTTGAAGCGTGAAGGCCTACAATTTTGGGGCCTGTTTGACGAAAGCAAACTTGTGGAAATCCAGAGGGGTTTTCTTATGATCGGCGAAAAATGCGAGATCAATAACTTTGACGTCCTTACTGTTAAGGATGAACTCCTTGCAAAGAACATTGTTTCCTCTACTAAGGCTGCAATGACTACAGCGGGTTACGTTGCGCTCTGGCAGTGTGGACAGACCTTTGATTTTGAAAAGTCGGCTGTAAAGAAGCACCGTGCTTTGCTTCGTCAGCTTGATATCGATATTAAGATTCCGTTCGATGCTACTCGCCATGGCGTTGTATTCATTCGCAATGTCCGTGAGGTCGAGCGTCGTTTTGAATCTCCTGTTCCATCTTTCTACCGCCCTGCTGTTATCCCGCGTCATCTTCATTTGGTGGCCGCATGAAACGTGTCAGTTCGCAGGGTAAGACCCTTAGTTCTTCACAGCGCCGCCACCTTGAGTTACAGGCTCGTATGCGCTTGATTCCCTCGCCACTTCGTGCACAGGTTGAACAAACCATTCGTGAGCTTGATGAACGAAAAGAGCAGGGCGCCAAACCCGACAAGCAATACTTTCACGTGTCCAGTTCCCACGGCACTGTTTCCGTTGCTGAATGGATGGGCTACTAATGGACAAGTCTCAATACCAGATTTTACGCTGGGCTGTGGAGTGCCATCTTGCTGACACTATTAGCGATCCTGACACTGTTCGTGCTCTCTGTAATGAGCTTATGCGCAAATTTGTACAAGCTATGGCAGCTTCACAAGTTAAGCAAGCTGCCTCCAAGCGTGCTTTCCGCACGTTTCGACGAGATAAACAAGTAACTCCGCCCAGTTGGGCATTTCGCAAACCGGGCACAGATTCCCGACTCCCTAAGTTGTAAGGAGCTTTTATGATTATTCTTCAAGGTTTTGTTCAAGCTGTTGTCACCAAGAACGAAGACGTACAGGGCAAAAACCCTTATGCCGTTGTTGCTATTGACGACCTGAGTACAGACCGCGATGGCATTAGTCACACAATGACCCGTAAGATCATGGTTGCTGGTAACGATTATAAGAAGGGCCTTCAGAACGCTTACCGTAGCCTTATTGGCTCCGAGGTTTATGCCCCGGTTCGCGTAGAGTGCGAATTGTTTAACGGCAAACCTCAAGAGCGTTATACCTTGCAGGGTCCTCCTATCAAATTGACATCTGCCGCTTCAACTACGGTTAAAGCTGTGGGTTCAAACTAAGTGTCTACCCAACCTGTTTTGGTGTGTGCTCAATTTACCCAATCGAGCAGCGGTGTAACTTCATGCACCTCTCAGACTTGGGTTGATACTTATGTTCTAACACCTGACGAGCAGGCACAGTTGCAGCTTGTCGTAAACGGTGGTTTCGATGCCGATACGTTCACATTGTTCTTCGGGGCAACGCTAACGTTATTTGCAACTGGTTTCGCTGTTGGAATCATAATTTCTCAAATCCGCAAAGTTAGAAGAGGCATTTAAATGAAAAAGTTCATGCGCGTTCCTTCCTTCCGTTCCATCGCGTTGGCTGTTGGTGTTCCTGCATCCGTCGTTGCGTCTGGTAGCTCCTTCGCCGCTGGCATTGCTGATGGTGCAACCACCGCCATCGGTACGGCTCAATCCTCTGGTGAAAGCGTTGGTGCTGCTGTTGTTGCCTGTGTCGCGGCGCTCTGCGTTGTCGGTGTTGTTATCGCTCTGGTCCGCAAGGTCTGACCTGGGGTGATCTGGTCAGCGCTGGCCGCTATCATCATGGCCAGCGCACTGGTTTCAGGAATCCGGTGCGCTGAATACCTGTAACTTCAGCCCCCGGAAACGGGGGTTTTTTGTGCGCTACATATTCCTTTTTTTATTGCTACTAGTTAGTCAAACTTCCTTTTCAGCTAATTTCTATTGGACTCGCGGTGCTGGTACTGTTCAGTATCCTTCTGCCCTTGCTGCCTGCCCCAATCCCATCAGTTATTACTCATTCACGCTTGCGCCTGATCATGTAACTATCGCTTCCAACCTCACTACAGCCACTTGCGTTTATATGTATGACGGCAATCGTAATGGTGTACTTGTTCCCTATAACGGTGAATCCGTCTACCGCAAAGGTGATTCTTGCCCTGTAAATACCACTTATAATTCTGTCACTGGTGCCTGCGATGCTCCTTCCAATCCCTGCGCATCTAAGAAGGATGTAGCAATACCTTCCTTCAAATGGGATTCCAACTCTGATCTACCTCCTTCCACTATATCTTCTGGTGGATGCGAGGCTACTATATCCAAGGGTAAATGTTATTACGCATCTATAGGAAAGGCAGTTTGCAACGGCACAGCTACGTTCACTGGCAATCAATTAGCCTCAAATCCTAATGGCGCTCAGGTCTCCGATTGTAGTGGTGATGCCTGTGCCTCTGGTGCTCCTCAGCCTGAAAAGAAGAGCCAGGATTGTGTGTATTCTTCCAACGGTTCAGGGTCATCCTCCTGTACAGCAACCACTTCTGATTCCACTCCCGGTACTGCTCAGTGTGGCTCCGTAAATGGTGCTTACACCTGTATTGAAAGTCCAAAAGCTTCACTTACCTCTAACACAATAAGTTCTACAAAGACTCCCACCTCCAACTCAAATGGCACTCTTACAGTTGTTCAGAACGATACTATTACTACTGTTAAGTGCTCCGGTAAGTCCTGTACTACGACTACCTCCAACTCTTCCGGAACTACTGTCACTAACTCATCCGGACAGGTAATCAGTCATGACTCTACTTGCACTGGCAAAAGCTGCGGTTCTTCCGGTCAGGTTTCTACTGGTGGTTCTGGTAATGGCACCGGCGATCAGGAGGAGGGTGATGATGGTGATTCACCCAGCGCTGGCACACTTACTGATCCAACAAATGGTTCCTTCGCTGGACAGGGTGACGACTGGGATTCAAAGATTGAAAAGGCAAAGAAAGAATATAAAGATGGAATCGATAAAATTAAGGATTCCTTTAAGCCTATGGGCGATGTCTCTATAGGCGGTGGTAGTAAGCTTTATTGCCCGCCCGCTGTAACTGTTCTCGGTAAAAACATTGATTTTTGCCTTGATAAATATGCGTCTTCGCTCTCTTGGATCAGTGACGCAATTTTGGCCCTCTGCGCAATGATTGCGCTCATTATTGTATTTAGTTGAGGTGGTTATGGATCTCGGATGGATTGCCGCTTGGTTTGATTCTGTCAACACTTTTTTTCAGGCTGTCTGGAACTTTATGGATTCAGGCATTTATCAGTTCGTCAAAGACTTGCTCGTTGTCGTTACCAAGGCACTTATTTGGAGTTACCTCCAGTTTAAGATTTTCTGCCTCGACGTCGCCTACGAGGTTGTAAAGGAAATTCTTCAAGACACCGGCGTTACTCAAATGGTTAAGTCCGCTTGGAGTTCCATCCCCGGTGATATGCAGGCCATGCTCGGTTTTTTTAATATTCCACAGGGCCTGACACTTATCTTTTCTGCGATTCCCACTAAATGGGCGCTCAAGTTCGTTCCGGGAGCCTGATCATGGCTATTAAGATTCACCACGGCCCAAACGGCTCTTATAAAACCTCCGGTGCGATTTGGGACGATGCCGTTCCAGCCGCAAGGGAAGGGCGTCTTATTATCACAAACGTTCGAGGTGTAACCCGTGCTCGGTTCGAAGCTCTTTTTGATGATCTTCCTGATTCTTTTGATGTTGAGTGGATTAGCCATGAATCAACCGAAGGCATGGAGCGGATTAGAACTTGGTTTCAATGGGCTCCGCGAAACGCCTTTCTGATATTTGATGAGGCCCAAGTTATCTTTCCTAGCAAATGGACTGATAAGTATGTTGAGCGTTTCAATTATCCCGGTGGACCGGAAGCCGCAAAGGCTGCTGACAAGCCTACAGACTGGTTGTCCGCTTGGACCATGCACCGTCACTTTAACTGGGACATCATTCTTACGATGCCCAACATCAAGTACCTGCATTCTGATATCCGTAATACCTCTGAGGCTGCCTATCAGCACTCCAATCTCATGCTCCTTGGCAAATGGCTGAAAAAGCTTGTTGGCAAGGACTACAAGGAGGCCATGCACAGCGCTCAGGAGAATAAGGCGCCTTCTGACGGCTCTAACATCGTTCAGCTTCGCAAGATTGATAAACGGGTATTTGAACTCTATGACTCAACAGCAACCGGACTCCACCGCGACACCATGGCGGGCAAGAACGCGCTCACGTCGCCTCGCGTTCTTATTCTCTTCTTCGTTGTGGTTAGTGTTATCGGCTATGTTTTCTGGCGTAATGACGGCAATCCCTTTAAAAATCCGCTCTCTATACCGGGCGCTAAAACCAGTTCGCCGACTTCTCAGGCTCCTGCTCATCAAGATCCTGTCCAAAATCCTCACGTGGATCCTGTGCGCGTACCTGCTGAGCAAGTTCCTCAAACTCCTGTTTTGAGTGACCCTTACGGCCAGTTCGATATCGTCATCAAAGGCAGCCTCTGGAATGAAGAAAAAGGGGTCTTGTTTGTCTTCCAGATGTCCCGCGATCAACACGCTTTCACGCATACAACCCGTGACATGATCGCTGCAGGATATGAGATTTATGCCCGCGGCTCCTGTGCTGCCGACCTGGTGTTTCAAGGCCAGAAAAGAACCGTTACCTGTCTTGGTGCCATGGCCGACAGCAACGGCGAGCGGCGGCTCGGTTCAGAGCCGCGAGCCGGGGCTGTTGGACAGCCTTCGTTCGTCGCATCACAAGCGCCGCAACCGGCCAACGCTTCACAGCCAGGCACGCACGGAGTTGTCGTGAATGTCATCCCAGACACCAGCCGAGGGCAGCGCACGCTGTTAACCGCACAATGACTATCCCTTGGCACGCTATAATTCCCGGCCTCATCCTTGGCTGTATCATCGGAGAAATCTGGATTCGGCTTCAGATTTGGCGTCGTCGTCGACGTTCATCCTCCACGCCACCATAGGGAGCTTCGTATAATGTATATTATGTTAAATCTTGTTTCTGACGCTTATGGTGGATGTACATTTTTGCACGTCTATATTCCAGTAATTCATCAACTGTGACCGTTGCGAAACGAGGACAAAATGAGCGATCGTCGCTCTGGAGGCCTTGTGAATAAAGGCGTTCAGCCCACTTCTCCTGTGCCAAAACTCACTTTTTTTAACGATATCCGGACACTGATCGGCAGGCATGGATTCTCTAACCCATTGATTTTTATGAAATCATGTTCAAACGGTTGTATGAGGCGTTTCTTTCAATATCGCTTAATTGCGGACACTACTACCGAATCTGCGCGACGATTCGGGGCCATCGAAACCCAATGAAACCGGGGCATCCAGCCGACTTTTTGAGATATGAGGACAAAAACCGAGTCGCCGGCCTACTTTGCGAATTCAGGACAAAAACAGAAATTATCCAGAGACCATTGGGGATTCGTTTGGGGCCTTAAACTCACTTTTACAAGCGTACATGCCGCTGTTTTCGGGGCTTTCAGAGTTTTCTTCAACGTTGAGCTGCCGTGGCAGCATTCCCACGAAAATCTGGGATGTCTTGATCTGCGGCCTGTCCCGAAGCTCTCGTTTGACGAATTCAGGACAAAAACCGCAACGCTTGGACGCTGCTTGACCAGGCGAAGCCCCTACTGACGGGGCATTCATCTATTTGGGCGAATTAAGGACAAAATCCGAATGGAAGATTTCATTCACGTATTAAGGACAAAAACCGAGGAGGAAAACCCGATCGTGGAATGGGCCACTTAATATATGGCTAAAATTGCCTGGCTTTGCTGTCCCATATTCGTGACTGAAGCTTCCTGCCATTACTATCTCTATGTTCTAAAACATACGGCTTTAATTGTCGGCGCGCGGCGCGCCAACTAAAGACGGTTGTTGTCGAGGGCTCATAGTTGCAGGGTTCGACATGAGGATGAGTGCTCGCGTGCGCATAAGAAACATTCTTGAAGGTGTCAAGCGGTGAAAGTGAGTTGTCAGATAAAAGGTGGATAGTTGCGGGACTGTAAAGATGGCGGTAGTATCGGGTTTCCGATTAACTGTAATGTCGGCTTGACGAGATGCTCGACTGGGAAGGGAGGATTGAAACTTCCTAGAACAGTCAGAATAGGAAGTTCTCATCAAGCCGTTCATTCATGCTGGGCTGTTGCTTGTATGACCATTTCCACCTACCCACTATTTGAATCCCATGATGATTTTCTAGATCAGGATTTTGCTGTGGGTCGGTCATCTATACGCAGCGTCAATGACTACTTGGAAAGTTTCGATGAAGAGCTTCTGGCCATCGACGGGTACCTGGCCGCGCGCGCGTACCTGCGGCATTATGCGGAAAACCCCCTGACTTTTAGCACCTATCGCTGTCAAGTCGAGCGCCTCTTGCTTTGGTCGTTGAATGTTCTAAAAAAGCCGATCACCGAACTTAAACGCCTTGATGCTGAGGCGTTTTTAGCGTTTTGTAAAAATCCGCCGACTAGTTGGGTTGGGCCCATTATCCGTAATCGCTTTCTGGATAATGAAGATTCGACAACTACGCTGACGCATCCTGTGGTAATGAACCCCAAATGGAGGCCATTTACGCAAAAGACGCCGAAACAATTCCGGGATGACTTAGTTAATTCCGACGACCACGCGTCTCAAGGGTATCACTCGTCCAAAGGCTCAATGGGCAATGTCTTCAAAATTTGCAGTGGTTTTTATGAGTACTTGATTGAGGAAGATCTGGCGGGGACTAATCCGTTCCGTAAAGTCACCAAAAAGAATCAGTACAACGCCACTCCTGATGACGGGGCAGTTACGCGAGCACTGACGCCGCTGCAATGGGACTACGTATTGGATACCGCTGAGGCCATGGCGGCCACTGAGCCGAATAAACATGAGCGCACGTTGTTTATCTTGATTACGATGTTCAGTATGTATCTCCGGATTTCAGATATTGCAGGTCGCAGTAACTGGAAACCAACGATGGGCGACTTTCGCCGTGATCAAGAAGGTAACTGGTGGTTCCATGTCATCGGTAAGGGCAATAAATCTGCCAAGATCGCCGTGCGGGACGATTATGTCACCGGCTACCTCACGCGGTACCGTCGATTTTTGGGGCTCTCGCCATTGCCGGAGTATCAAGAGAAGACGCCGCTGATCACCACCCTGAGCGGTCGATCAGGCCTCTCCGATCGACAAGTGCGCGCCCTCCTCCAGGCGGTTTTTGACAACGCCCTGAACCGCATGCGCATTGAAGGCCGTGAAGCTTATGAGATGGACAGCCTGCGGGCAGCTTCCTCGCACTGGCTGCGCCATACCTCTGCAACGTTTGATGCGCCGTTTCGGAACGCCAAAGACTTGCAGAGTGATCTTCGGCATTCCAACCTGGCAACGACTCAGAACACGTACTACCACTCACACGATCAGGAACGTGCACACTCAATCAAGCGTCTAGGTTTACGCGATCGCGGGTAACCGTCCTTAGCTCTAGACGTGCCGAGGCGTTCCGATAGCTGCTGATTAGTCGTTTGATGTAAGGGTTCGCGCCTTCTGCCCGAGGGCTGTTGTGTCTCGCCACCCAGGGTGAGGAACGAACCCCGCCTCATTTTTATTCGATGTGAGCAAGTACCTGCTCAAGTTTCTCCTGCGACCAAAGCAGATCCTTGCCGTTCTCCCTGGAGCAGTGCAGCACCTGCCCAGGATTCATCCTGTTCAGTTGGCGGACAGTACTGGCAACCGTCGCCTGATGCACTTTGGTGGCAATGTTCAGGTTGTGCTCATGGAGCTGTTCGCCGGTGAAAACATGAATGTCGAGGTTGTAAGTCATAGTGTGCCCTCCTCGCTCAGAATGTGCTGGGTTGCGAAGTTAATGTAGGCCACCCAAATCCCCCTGCAAAGCAATCACCAAGGCATGAGCATCCCCGGCGACCAGCGGCTGGGATGTCTCTCTGCCAGTTCACCCAGCTCGCATGCCCAGGATCAATCTGGACAATCCCGATTCCGGCGTCTCGCAACGATCCCAAGGCCACTGACGGTCTGAGCCGACTCCTCCTCCACGTTCGCGAGCTAAATACCCGCTTGGATCAGGGCTTTGCTTCTCCTTGAGGTGATACCCACCTCTCCAATGCCGCCCATACTTCCTGTCGAGGGATAAATTCTTGCTCCAGCCGGCCTTTCCGACTCGCCACCAGCCGCAAGTACAATGCAGCCTCAGCTGACGTTAAGCCAGCTGGCGGCGTGTCATGAGCCCGCACAGGCTCTCTAACAGCTGACCTGGACTTGTGCCCGTCATACACGTCTTCGGACATCAGCAATGAGGTCACTCCTAAATGCTTCACACGCGCACGAGCGAGCATCCTCAGTCCCCAGGTATCTATGTCCCCCCAATAAGCGACTGACTTGTCACGTAGCTGAGCAGAACAAAGCCACTCCAAATCTAGCCCACATCCTAAAACCGCAATGGTCTCAGGTAGCTCAAGCAGGTGATGGAGGCATTTTTGATTCTCTACGACTAAGAGGCGCGTCCCAGGCAGCGCAACTTGAGCAAGCTCGGAAGTCGTGACCTGCTGTCGATTGAATGGCAGGAGACCTGTTTCGAGTGGTGTAACCAGTACCCAATGGCTCGTATCGTCGTACGCGTCCAAAAAACCACAGAGCCCCTGCATTGATGCTTCCCCCTCGAACAGGACGTCGAGCATCTTTCTTAGGAGCAATTCGTTCCGCTCAAAAAATTTGGTGTCTACACCATATCCGGACAGTAACCTGAGCGGCAGTCCCTGCGCACATCCTGGAGACAATTGCGAGGCCAATACCGCGGCCTGAATTACCTCTTCTTTCGGCTTGCCCCTCCAGAGGCTACGCCGCGTGATCAGCAACTTTCGAAAATCAGCAGGTACTCGCTCTACCAGGTATCCCAGCGCAGCATACTCTTCGCTTACCGAACGGCGGGATGCCGCTACAACCCACTCGGATGGGTTGCGGAGACACCATTTCATAGGGACGCTGACCGTTTCGGCGCCGCTGCGATACGCGACATCAGCCCATTCAATCGTTCCGACTTTCACCTCGCGCCAGGCTTCAACATGTCTTTGAACCTTTGAGGTATGTGAGCTGAAGCTCTGGGCTGAAGGCTTGCCGATATTCAGCACCATGGGCCACGCCAAAGGATTGAGTAGCTGCTTGAGACGTACACTTGGCAGCTCCCATTGGCGGGCCAACTTCTGACGGAGTTCCTCCGGAGGTTTCATGTTTGGTTACTGCGGCTCACTGGGGGCGCTGTCCCCAGTTGTATCACCTTTCCCTTTCCTGTCCCGGTAGTATTTTTCGAGCGCCTCCCAGCTCATGGATACCATCGTTGATAGCCCATCTTTCTTGTGAACGACAATCGCAGAGCGGGTATGAAGCCGCAACAGGCGCAACTCTTTGTTTGGAGTAATGAAGATCGCATGAAGGCCGAACTCCTTAAGGGCGGCTATGATCCGTGCCGCAACACTTGGTGAGCTCTTCGAGAACGCTTCGTCCAGCACGATGGTGCCGAATAGCGGCCGGCTCTCACCCATAGGACACAAGGCATAACCCAAGGATGCAGTTAGGACGTATGAGGCGACAATTTCCTTTTCGCCACCGCTGTCGCCTTGAGAACCTTTCCTCCCTTCTGTTGCCACGCCAGTAGCCGAGTCGACAACAGACACTGAAAACGCCAACCGGAATCTCGGGTCTAGCATTGCCCTTGCCGAAACGTTCCGGCTCTTCGCGCACGCGTCTTTTAGAACCTCTACTAAGCTCTTCAGTGCTCGATAATGGGTTTCACCTGTGTCATTGACGAACCGAGCAGAAGCCAGCTTGCGCTGCGAGGCATGCAGGTAACGTAGGCTTTCATGTATGACCTTGCTGGTAACCAAGCGAAGGTATTTACCCGATTGGAATTCAACCCGACGTAACGTGCTGTTCAGTTCGTCTATCCGCTCCTCAATTAGTATCACTTCCTGGTCGATATAGCTGAGCAGTTGGGTGACACCGTCGTCAGATGAGCGATTGAGATAGGTAAGAAAACGATCGACCTTTTCTGGCAGGGCTTCTTCAGTGAGCACTCGCAAACGTTCGATGTAAGCAGGTACATCGGCCAGGTCGCGCCCCACGTCAGCTAGTGCCCCTGTATCCCGGCTTTTGGCATCGGACATTTTTCTGACCAGGTCACCCTGTAGCTCAACAAGCTGATCATTATTTTTACTAATACGTCGACTGAGGGTTTCGTAGCTCTCCCGCTCAATATCATTGAGATTCTGCAGCTCACTGGTATCGAGCCTTGGAAGGTATTTTGCGGCAGCGGAGCGCTCTACACCCGTCATCCCAAGCTCGGCGCGACTGAACGTTTTCTCGACCATCACGGCGGCGCTGTCACGCCCCTTTTCAGACAACGCGTAAGCGACTTTCGCATGAATATGTGCATCTTCAATCGAGTCTCTCTTGGCTATGGCCTCATCCAGTAGCTTTTTCGCCAAAGCAACATCGGTCTCCGGGCGTGTCAGGTAATCAAGCTGTCCCTGCAGGTCAATTAACTGATTATTCGCGCCAGGAAGGTCGATGAGGGTGAACTCGACGTCCCTGATTGACAGGTAGGCGGAATTGGCCTCCTCAAGGCTGCCCAAACGATCTTGTGCTGCGCGTACCGCATCAACTGCAGCAACAAGCTTTAGGTCAACGCTCGCAACCTGCTTGCCCAAATAGGCCAACCGATCCCGGTTATCAAAGCCGGTGACCCAGTCGGCGCTGAGCAACTTTTGATCCCGCTTCTCGTAGAAATGGGACTTCCCTGACATCAGCCCCTCTTTGGTCATTGCATGAGGGATCGAGAGCAAAGCATCTGGATCAGCAACACAGTGGCGATCATTATCAGCAATCAGCGCTTCCACTGCCTTGCGGTAGGGATGTGCTTTGAACTCGAGCTTGCGGGCATAACCGTCTTGGAAAAAACTACGCGGTTCGACGTCAAGGTAAGTCTCAAGAATCCTTACGTGTAAGTGATTGTGGCGCGAGTTGATCCATTGCAAAGCAGCCCTTGCCCTGTCGGGCGAGACCAAGACGCGAAGACGATGGCCACCAATTGCTCGTTCTATAGCTCCTCGCCAGGCTTGATCGTCGGGTTTGACCTGTACAAGCTCTGCCACAAATGGCAGTTCTACTTCATTCACATCAAGGTGTGCCGCCAATTGGCTGCGGAACTGATGATACTCGCCTGGTATGTTCGATCCCGGCCGGCGTCTTATCTCATCGATTTCTTGATGCAAGGTAAGAAGCTGGGCCCGCACCTCCGACTCGACAATCCCACGCTGAAATGTCTGGCTACGCTGTTCTTTCATTACATCCGCTAGGGCAACACATTGCTTGACTGCCTGCGCTTTGTTCAAAGTCAGAGAATCGAAGGATATCTCTTCAGGCAGGCCCAATTTTCGTACAAGGTGCTGGTACTGAGCGGAGTAATTGGCTCTGACTTCTCGTACGGCTTCCCATTCCTCAACCCGTTTGCGCAGTTGATCAATGCTGGCGCCACCTTTCTGAAGATAGGTTTGGAGATGGATATCACACTGCTGTTTCCACTCATCTCGCTGGTCACCGAGTTGCTGCAGAAGCAGCGCGGACTCCTCAGTTGCTATGTCCAGCCTTCTTTTTTCTGCCAACCAGAGTTGATGGGACTGTTCTGCGAACCAGACCGGGGCTATCGTCTCGACCGCCTTCAGCTCTTGGAGGCTATCTGACTGCTTCTTGAAGGCCTCCCAGCATTCCGCAATCGGCTTCAGTGATTTCTGCTGCGCACGTGCAATCTCCAGCTCTTGGTGAATTTCACTGAGATCTTCAAAGCTCTTAACCACTTCCGCCGCACGGCCGAACGCAGACCGATCATCCAATACCAGCTCGCGAAAGATTGAATCAATATCAGTTAATTGTTTGATGCCCGCAGCGCGGTTCAGCAGCGAGAACGCATTGTCGCCGACTTGAAACAAAGCACGCACCCGTGCCAGATACTCCTTTCGAGTCCCGTGCAGCCAGAAGTTTTGAACATTCTTCTCGATTCGACCTAGGCCGCGCTTACCCTCATCGTGATAAGCGACGAGCCAAGCCTCCAAGGTCTGTTCAGGGTTTTGCGTAAGTATCCAGCACTTCTCCATCTCTGTAGCTGCTGAGCTGGTGCCTTCGAACGAGAAGAGCGCGGCCAAACGAACCATTTCGTCTCCTCGTCGTAAAGTCGCACAGATCCCAGAAATAGTTCGTCCTGGGCGAGCACTCGGATGCTTCGGGCTCTTGCTTTCTCCCGGCCCTGATGCACCTCGCACGTAAGACACCAAATCCCTGTCGCTCTCAACTCCCCCCGTCGAGGCGAGGTTATAGCGTGGGTTTGCGCAGATGAGCGTCATGAAGGCGTCGATGAACGTCGTTTTTCCGCTGCCGGTTGTTCCGACTAGCGATGTCCCTGCGGGATCAATTGGGGTCTGGTGAAAGCCGTCATAGCTGCCCCAGTTGTACAGCTCCATTGCGGTCAAAACGTAACTGCCAGTCGCGCTTTTCATGGCCGTTCCTCCCCTTCTTCAGCTGCTGGGGTCAATCGATCCAGGCTCACACCGTAGGTTTCCAGCCATTGGATCAATGCAGAGAGATTCTCAGGGTTCGCGACATGAGCGATTAACGGGCGAATGGTGAAACGGTCACTACCGTCGATCGTTGTCACGAGGTGGTGATTTTTCAATTGGTCAAGGAGGTTGAGTGCTCGAGCTCGGTCTTTGAGGTCGCTGCCCGGATCGCCCAGATAGGCATGGAGTTGTGTGATTACGTCATCAACGGTCATTTGAGCGATGCCGGCTCCTACTCCGCTTTCCATTTCGAAAGCGATGAGATGCTGACGTAGCAGCGCGATCAGCAGAGTTTGCTCAAGGTTGAATGTATGTCGGCGGACTAAGGGATGTGTCCACCCATCTGCGGTATCGCCTGGTTGCTGCCGTACGACAACAAACGCCAAGCCCCTGATCTCGTCAAAGCGCACGCTGAGATCAAAGGGCTCCAGGATCCGCTCCATCAGCTCCGCATTCGCAACTGCTGCCCTGTAGAGATGTGAATCTTCCGACTCCTCAATATCCCCATTTTTGTATAATTGCTGGACAGCCTCTCGAACAACGCGAGTGGTACGTAAATCATCGTCTTGTGCTTCGAAAGGCTCTATTTCAGGCTCCTCCGTATCTGATTCTTGCCCCCTGTCTTCGTTGGGCCCTTCCTGGTTGATTGGTGAACCTGTTAATTCATCAAAAACGCTCGGCATGATCAAAGCTCCCATTTGATGTCGCGAAGCTTGTCCGACTCAAGTTGGGTGAAAGGCAGATGGAACCGCCATCGACAATCCTCTGCATCTGTCAAATCAAACGCTTCGATTTCCTTGTCATGGATGGCTATCCCGGCCTCCCGGGCCATCGTGATCCACAACGTGAAACACTCCAGGTCATGCGTTGGAGGAAGCAAAGCCGCTAGCTCTGCCAAAGAAAGAGGTCGCCCCTGCTCTGCCAAAATTCTCAGCGTCTCCCTCACGAAGGCTTCTCGATCCAATCCATCGAACGACTGCCAAAACTCTTCCTCTATCTGATCCAAAGCTGTCGCATGTCGACTCAGATCAAGATCAGGTACGCTCTCTTCAGCGATACCTTTGAATCTAAGGCGCTCAATCGCGGGCACCTTAGCTAACGCCATGCCGACGGTAGGAATGGGTACTGGCAGACGCCTGACTGCTTGGCGCTGCCAGTCAATGTTCACTGCCAAACTTAAGAATTCGTTTAGCAAGTGGCCAACGCGGTGATGTTCAGCAATGAGTCCGGTCTTCAAGAAACCTTTGACATCGCGTTCGCTTTGAGCCCTCGCTCGCAGCACGGCCTCAGACTCCAGAAGTAAACGCGGAACTAGGCGTAACAGTTCGTTTTGCTGAGGCTTTTGCAGTGCTTGGGGGACGGCCGGGTGGCGCATGATGTTCCGGAGGCGAGTCCTCATTCTGTCGAGCTCTATAGGCGCCCTCAACTGCTGCTGGAAACTGTCAAATACCCTGCCCTCCGGCGTATTCAGCAGAGCATCCTGACCATCAAGGAGATTGTCGACTATCTCTCCCCTGTGGCACTGCTCACTAATGATCGATTGTCGAAGCAACCGGTCGGCACTGCGCCAAGAGTCTTCAACACGCCGGAAGTCCGCCCGGAGGCTGATGGCTAGCGCATAGACCTCTCGGATACCTTCGATCGCCTTCTCCTCGTCAAAAATAGGGATGCGCCCTGCTTTAGCCTGGTCGAGTTCGATCTGCAGCTCTCGAATACGCCGTTTCAGACTGAGCGCCCTGCTTTTCGGGTCAGAGTTAAGGTGCGTTTCGAGATTTTCGATTTCACGCTGAACGACTGACAGTCGTGAAGCCGTCGAGGTCATGACTCGGTTATCGAGCGACTCGGCAAACCGAATCGCCGATTCCAGAGCATCGGTCGCGTATAGTCGCCCATTGCGCTCGACGATGAGCCGACGCTTGATCCAATCTCCAAGCTCTCGGTTTGCCTGCTGGAGCTCAGTGCCTGGGTCGATTTGATACAGCTCTTCATCTGCGTAGTTGGCCAAGGTGTCGGCCAACGAATGCAGAGCATCGTCTAGGTCTATGCCGTCCTGGCCGGGTTCGAAAAGCGTCCGTAAGCTGCCAAGAATCAAAGGAGCGTATCGCGACGCCAGCAGCAACCAAGCAGGATGAAGGGCACGAAGCGCAATGAAACGCTCCGCCCTCTGACGCAGATTTTCTTCCATGGGAGAGTTACCCCATAGGTGAAACGCGGCGAAATCGTTGTGCCGCTCGCGATATAGGCCACCGCTACACTATTCGCCCGATCAAGCGTAGACGCTTCGGGCTAATAGGCAAATTTTCCCTCAAGCCCGGTCACTCCAGTAAGTCAGCACAAAACCTTCAATGCGATTGATGCATGCGTTTCGTTTTGGTCTCAGTAAGCGGTATGCACTTGCACTTCGAGTCACATAGGCTGCAGGAGGTGGAGATTCCCTTGCGCTGGATCTGCCCCACCCAAGAACGGATCAATCACGCACTTGAAGCACACGTTTTTTCCATCCATGGCGATCTCATCATCCTTTCGCATAATGCTGGCAAAGTACAGGCATGTAGAAGCTGGGTATGATCGCTGATGATCATTCGCAGACCAACACCTCGTTCACCGCTCAGTGCGTGACTGATTGAATATCACCGCGAAGCCAGCAGCGGCGGCCACCCCATGAACGTCGAAGGACAAGAAATCACATGAGCTCGATCAAGGAATATCTCTTCGAGGTACAACAGGAAAACTGTATCGAATGGATTCGTCAGCAGTACGGGATTGAGATCGATCCTGACGAGGATGAGGAGCAATGGGCGGAACTGGCCGGCGAGTACTCGGCCATGCTTGAGGCCGAAGAGGCTGAGTTCGAATGGCTAAATCGGCATTCGCACAGCGAGTTCTTCCATGAATTTTTTGCTGAGCTGGCGACAGCTTCTAGTATGTTGACGCTTGGTAGCAGACAGCATGCCGACACCCTGAACAAACTCGTCTACGCGCATGCCGTCACCCTGATGGAAGCGTTGATCAGCTCAGTCGTACGCAAGCTTCTTGTGAGCGAGCAGAGACTTCTGATGAACCTGGTAGCCGGATACAAGAAATTGAGCGGCATAACAGTCACCCTCAAGCAGATTGCTGAGGAACCCAAGGTCGTAGAAGTCATCGTCCTGAAAGCTCTATCCGAGTTGAGCTTCCACAACGTAGTGACGATCAATCAAGTACTGAACGCCATGTTCGGCGAGCACATGAAAGGCCTTGGACTGAGTGAAATCGGTCGCATCTGCAGCAAGCGTCACGACATCGTTCACCGAAACGGCAAGACTGTCGACGACCAGCCCATCGAGCTAACCTCGCAGGAGGTGCATCAAGCGATCCGCACCATCAGTGAATTTGCTGAAGATCTCAAGAGCCGGATCTACAACGCGTTCACTGCGAAAGATACCGTTGAGTTTTAGCAGACAGGAGCCGGGCTCAGCCGAGCTTGAACCGGGCTGTGAGTAACTATTAGGAGTTCGGTGGCTTCGCGAGCAGGCAGTGGAGTAAAGCTCTAAGCCAGTCCAAACGAAAGGTAGCTGTATGTTCACTCATGAAGTCGCACAACCCACCGACACGATGCTCCTGACCGAGATCCTCGATATGGTGACAGGTGAAAACGTCGATCTGCAGGCGTTCCTCAGTCGCGAGCTGAGCCTGGTCATCAAAGATCGGGCCGAGCTGGCTAGCCGGTATGTACGCAATCCAGAAGAGCCTTGGTTGGTCTGCCAGTTGTGCTCGGCTCCAGTCATTCTGGTGCGCACCAAGGGACGACGCTTTCACTTCCGTCATCACCCGCGAGAGGAAGCCGAGCAAAAGTGCTCGATCTCCACGCGTGGCCAGTTGAGCGCTGAGCAGATCAACTGCATCAAGTACAACGCCGCGAAGGAAAGCTCTGCTCACCTGAGGCTAAAAGGCATCATTCGCGACAGCCTGATCGCAGATGAAAACTGCACCGAGCCGTTGGTGGAAACAATTTGGAAAGGCATGCGGCTCGCTGACCGAGCGCAGTGGCGCAAACCGGATGTCCAGGTAGAACACGCCGGCCAGCGATTGGCGTTCGAGGTTCAGCTCTCGACCACCTACCTGACGGAAATCGTAGGCCGCCGTGAGTTTTATCGTGCTAACAATGGCGGCATGGTCTGGGTCTTCCAGAGCTTCGACCCGAGCACGACTCGAACCTCCGAGGAAGATATTTTTTACCTGAACAACAACAATGTGTTCATCGTCAATGAGGCGACCCTTGAACGCTCGCGACAGGCCAAACGCATGGCCATAAACTGCTGGTACGCCATCCCTCACCTCAGGGGTAAAACGATCATCGACGAGTGGATGATGGAGGAAGTTTTCCTCGATCAGCTGATTATCGATCCGAAGAAGCAGAAGGTCTTCTTCAGGGATTACGATGCCCTTCGCGCCGAGCTGGAAAGCTCACTGGACATCTCGAAGGCCCGCCAGGCTTTCTATGACTTCTGGTTTGAGCATGCAGCGAACGACTGCCGGGAAACGGATGCCGCTTGGCGAACCTTGCGGGATAAGATGCGCGTCGCGGTTCCGCATCTATATCTGCCGATGGATTACCGCATGGACAAATTCCACGGTGTGATTTCCCTGATGTTGAGCGCCCGCTTTGGCCGCCCTGTTGGCTACAACCTGCAGCGCTTGTTGAACGTCGCGAATACCGCATTCGATCACTACAAGGAGTATCTCTACGCGTTTGGTTGGACGCTGAGACTGTGCGGCTATGAGCAACATCTAAAAGAACAGGACTCCAAGGGGACATGGCTCCAGCGCACGAAGGTCATCAAGAAGGGACTGGAGAACCACGACGCAGCGTTTCGGCAGGATCCAACCTACAACCGCGTGATCGCGTTTCTCGTTCCCGAGGTCAGAGAAAAGTTGGCTCAAGCCAGAGACTGGTGATGCCTGCGGAAGAGCACATCGTGCTCGCCCGCTGTACCACCGGCACACCGATCCGGCCAAGTTCGAAACGGTACTTCAGGCCAAGGTTGCCGGCCAGTCAAAGAGAGAGATTGCCAAAACCCTCGGCATGCCCTGGTCGACTGTAAACGACATCTGGAAGAAAACTGACCGAAGCTGATTGGGCTAACACGGAGATTCCTGCCCCACATACTTGCCGATGTAGGCTTCGCTCAGACGGTGGGTCAGCTCCACTAATAGCTTCAGTTTCTTCTCTAGCTCTACGGTGATACGAGGCAAGGAATTCGTAGTGAGGCGACATGAGGCGCTAGTTGTCTGGTCTGCTGCGCTCGTAGCCCGTCCGCAGCAGCACTACAGACCTTTCTCAAGGGCGCTTTTCTCGTCCCAAGTTTCAATAACGAATGCACTGATGGTATGCGCTGCATGGATAGCAAGCCGTGCATGGCGGGGCTTAAGCTTGTAAGGCCGCTTTCCTGCGCCATGGGCGGAGCTCGCATGGGTGCGTACCCGTTCGCTCCTAGCGTATGCTTCAGCAAATCGGCGACACCAGCTAGCAAAGCGAATCGGCTTGCGGATATTAAATCCGCCAAGTGCGATCAGGTTCAAAGACGGTGCACTGAAAACAAACTAGAACGGAAGCTGATGATGAAGCTGTGCAGCCTGCAATTGAGTAACTTTCAGTCCTTTGGCCCTGCCATGGAGGAGATCTCATTCGAGGATGTGACATACCTGCTGGGGCCAAACGGTTCCGGCAAGACTGCGGCCTTGCAGGCACTTTGCCGGATGTTCGCGTTTGAGCCAAATCTACGCCGTATTCGTCGCTCCGACTTCCACGTACCCGCTAAAGAAAAAGAACCGCCGGAACAGCGCAATCTATGGCTCCAGGCGGACTTCACCTTTGAAGAAACATTGAATGATGAAGAGAACGACACAGTCCCAGACTTCTTTAATCAGATGGCACTGCGCAAGGCCAAAGATGTTCCACGCGTACGATTTCGCCTAGAGGCAACTCTCTATGAGGATGGAGAAATTGAAGAGAGGTTCTTGTTTGTAACGAAAACTGATGAGAATGACAAACCTACATCCACCTCGACAGTACCGAAACGGCACCGTGACAAAATCCACCTCCACTACCTGCCAGCTCGTCGCGACCCATCCGACCACGTAGCGTATGGAGCCACTGCCCTCCTCGGTCGCCTCCTGCGCTCGGCGAACTGGAATGATGACCGGGAGACAGTGAAGGAGCTCACCGAGCAGATCACTGAATGCCTATCAGAGAATGACTCTGTACAGGCGCTGAGTTCTAGCCTCAATGCTGCTTGGCAGAAACTGCACAAGGGCGACTTCTTCGCTTCACCTCGCCTGACGTTCGAAAATTCGGAGATTGAAGCGCTACTTAGGCACCTGTCGGTAACCTTCAGTCCAGGCCACGGTGAGAACCAGGTGGACTTTGTGCGCTTGAGCGACGGTCAGAAGTCCATGCTGTACCTCTCGCTTGTTCTCTCGACACTTACAATCGGCCGTGAGGTTAGGTCGGGAGAGAATACTTCCTTCGACCCACACAAGTTGAAGCCACCTGCCTTCACCATCCTCGCGGTAGAGGAGCCTGAGAACAGCCTTTCACCTCATTATCTCGGGCGTATCGTCAACTCGCTTAAATCCTCAGTAGGCGTAGACGCCCAAGCTTTAATTGCGACCCAGGCTCCATCCATGTTGCGTCGGGTGGAGCCTGAAAACATTCGCTACCTTCGTCTAAATCAGAGGCGACGAACGCAAGTCAAGATGATTGAATTACCATCCAAGCGGAGTGAAGCCTACAAGTTTGTCAGAGAAGCTGTTCAGGCCTTTCCCGAACTGTACTTCGCTCGCCTAGTAGTGCTGGGGGAAGGCGACAGCGAGGAAATTGTTCTTCCTAGGATTCTGCAAGCCAAGGGAGCCCCCGTTGATGAATTTGCAGTGGCCATTGCCCCGCTGGGTGGACGTCACGTGAATCATTTCTGGCGACTTCTTTCGGCAATCGGAACGCCTTACATCACTCTTCTAGACCTAGATGTTGGGCGGCATCAAGGGGGATGGGGGCGCGTGAATTATGTCAGGGATCAGATAGATAAATACGAACCAGACGATAACCTACCTCATGATTGGATACGCCACGCCTGGGATGATCCTTTAACACCCGTGAGAACCCATCACGTCTTCGAAGGAAACCGCTTTGGAAGAGACCTGAATCTTTTCGACGAGCTTGAAAAGCGAGACGTCTTCTTCTCTTGGCCTTTAGATCTAGATTTTTCTATGCTGTGTTCCTTCCCTCACGCCTACAGAGCCACGGCAGCTCCAGCCACGCAGAGAAACTATGTTGCGGTTCTTGGCGAAAATCACTTCAACCCAAACCAGTATAACGATTTCGAACAAAGCTGGTTCGGGGCGTACCACAAGCTGTTCAAACTGAGCAGCAAACCGGTCGCCCATTTGGATGCCCTTGGCAATCTTACTGATCGTCAGCTTCTGGACGCCCTACCAACGTCTCTACATCGGTTGGCTGACAGAGTGATTGAGCGTCTGGCGGAGTCCCCGGAATGATCGAGCCGGATCGCTGGAGTCCTTCACCTGGCATTCGGCTTGAGAAGAACGCATGGGAGGTCATTCGAGAATGCAATAGGTCAGTGGTACTGACCGCCGGGCCCGGTGCAGGAAAAACCGAGGTGCTTGCTCAGCGTGCAGACTTTCTGTTGCGTACGAACAGCTGCCGCTACCCAAAACGGATCCTTGCTGTTTCGTTCAAGGCAGATGCGAGTCGAAACCTAAAGCAGCGAATACAGCTTCGCTGTGGCTGGGATTACGCTTCTCGCTTGGATAGCGTCACCTTCCACGGCTTTGCGAAGCGGATCATTGACCGATTTCGGCCGGTCTTGGTGGATGAAGCGCTGAGCCAAGACTATGTGATTGGCCCGGAGTACATCGCCGGGGAGCAGATCACCTTCAAGCACCTCCTGCCGTTCGCGTTACGAATCTTGAAAGACAGCAAGGTCGCCCGTAATGCGATTCGGAAAACCTATTCACATGTTTTTCTCGACGAGTTCCAAGACTGTACTGCAGACCAGTATGAGCTCATAAAGCTGCTCTTCCTCGGCACGCCCATCGTTATAACTGCTGTCGGGGATACCAAACAGACGATCATGGGGTGGGCGGGAGCGCTAGATGGCATCTTCAAAACCTACGCCGACGACTTCGCTGCCCGTCCACTGCGGCTGTACTTGAATTTCCGTTCACAGCCAAGCCTGTTGCGTGTGCAGAACGAGATCATTTGGGAGATTGACCCACCGGCCATGATGCCTGACGCGCTGATCGACGGTGAAGGTGGTGAGATACTCATTGGTCATTTTCGAAACTCGGCCGAAGAAGCTCAATCCCTTGCAGATATTATCCAGCATTGGATTGATGAGGAGGACATCCCACCTAACGAGATCGCAGTTCTGATGCCCCGCCAGGTTGAGGAGTACGGCGAGGCGCTGATGGAGCAACTATCAAGAAGGGATATACCTTTTCGAAACGATCACGATCTCCAAGATCTACTCAAAGAGCCTGCGGCACGCCTTGTGGTCGACTACCTCGCGTGCCTCTATGGCCAAGGAGAGGCTGATGCCTGGTCGCGTTTGATGGAGCAGCTTGCCCGGTTCGAAGATGAAGATGGTCGTAGCAGCGCGCATCAGATCTTTGAGGATATGTTTCGAATTCATAGCAGGCAGGTGAGAGCCGACCGCAAAACTACTACGCCATATGTATCGTGGTGGAAGCTTGTGCTCGCGCTACTCAAAAGGTTGAGTTCATCTGATTTAGCCGCCCTCTCCGCCGATTATCTGTCGCGACAGCGTATGGTGGAGGTTGTGCACGAGGTTCGCGACCGAATCAAAGCTCATCTTGCGGATGACCCAAACTTACTTCGGGCACTAGCGCGACTTTCAGGCGACGCCTCAGTGAGACTGCTTTCCATGCACAAGAGCAAAGGGTTGGAGTTTCACTCGGTGATCGTCCTTGGAGTCGAAACGCAGACCTTCTGGGGCAAGCTTGCCGAGGAGCGCTGTGTATTTTTCGTGGGAGTTTCGAGGGCAAAACAGCGACTGGTGTTGACCACTTGTGAGCACCGACCCCGTCCCAAGTGCGCACAAAGGCGGTGGGATGAGCGTAGGAGCCCACATGGTGAGTTTGTAAACCACGTGACTCGGCATCAAACCCGCTCGCTACATGCACCAAGGTAAGGATCACCAAAACAGACGCCGAGCTAATTCCTACCATCGCCGTTCGACACAATGGCTGGCTACTCAGAAGGATGGATTAGTCTAAGTGGCTGAAGCGACTTGGTTGCCGACTCCAGATCGAGTAAAGATCTCGTCCATCCCAGTAGCTCACCCTACCCTGATCATCCACTGACCGCTTCGCCCGAAAGACTGTATCGGCATTTTTTACAGTCAAGATCTGGATATCCAGCATAGGGACTTCATGCCCTTCGAGCCCATGCGAATCCTGGCTGATAATACGCCTTGGTAGACTCATGAGCAGAGCTGCGTGCTTAGTTTCTTTGAGGACGAGCGCAAAGCTGTTGCCGATGGTGCGATAACCAGTGTGAGCGTGAACGACCAGCGCGTGACTGCCACCTTCAATACGATGCAGAACCGATAGTAGATGCGCATCCGACACTAATACGGACTTGTCTTGAACAATACCCGCCTGCGCTTGCTGACACCACTGAGCGACGTCTGCAGAGGTCTTCAGCTCCAATACTCCAGACGATCGACGCGCGAAGTTCTCCGCACCCGGTAGATAACGCGAGGTGGTCACAAATATGCCCCGGTCGGCGCCGTCGTTTGCCACGGCCCCTCGCAAAGCTTGCACGGCCTCAAGACCTATGGGGCGATTGGGCGCATATCGCTTGGCTTGGACATAGGCCAAGGTATCCCCTAACGGACTCCGCTGAAGTAGTTTGACATCAACCCCTCCATCTCCTACTCCTGGCCCCAGCTCTGATTCATAGCCCAAGCTCTGGAAAATGCGGTAGAGCAGTATTTCAAATTCGCGATGATGTAGGCTGTATAGCCGTTCCGGACGCGCCTGAAAATACTGATAGAGTTCAGCGTATACGTCGCCGAAATCTTCGATGATCAGGCTGCAGACCCACTTCCAATGAAAGAATTGGTCGTAGGCTTTCTGCAGTTCTTCGGTAGTAGCGTAAAAGTAGTAGGAGCAGCCGTCATAGTTGTCATACCAGAAGCCATGCGAGTCAGCGATTGCATCAAACTCCGCCCGCAGCTTTGGATCTAGATCTTCATCAAGCAGGCGGGCAAGCTCCCCGCTGCTGTAGAGGATGAAAGTCACCGCCTCTTCGCCAGGCTCGCCTTGTACGCGCTTCGCATAGGACGTGAAACCGCTATCGCCCCAAAGGTCGTTGCTTACAGCCCAGACTTGCAAGTCCTTCTGGGCAGCTACAATTTTCCGCTCCAGGTCTCTATCCGTATATGCGCTCAATTGATCTCCCTCTTGGCCAGATTAGACGCTCCCTCGCATGGCCTAAAAATGATTACTGAGCATACAGGGTGATCGAGCAGTCCGCTTCAAGTCGGCATCCCCAAGAATCTACTTCGAGAGCCTGGAAAAGCCCACCGCGTTAGCTAAGATCAAAGATGCCTAAATAATCGCTCGCGGCTGCTTAGCTTCATTTGGCAGGGAAGCGTAACCGGATGAGGATGCTTGATGATTAGTCGTGGGTCGGAATGGCATCGTTGGGAGCCGCACATTCATGCACCTGGCACTGTGCTAAACAACCAATTTGGATCGGAGGATCCATGGGAGGCATACCTCACTACGCTTGAAAGTTTGACCCCAACAATCGAAGTTATTGCCGTCACTGACTACTACATCACTGACGCCTATGAAAAGCTTCTGGAACATAAGGCTGGAGGTAGACTTAGCAACGTTCAGCTGCTCTTTCCCAATATCGAATTGCGACTTGATGTCGCCGCAAAATCCGGATTTGTGAATATCCACCTCCTAGTCAGCAATGAGGACGAAAATCATCTTGTTGAGATCAAGCGCATTCTGAAAAGACTACAGTTCTCCGCCCACAACGATCGATATGACTGCACCCGAGAGGAGCTCATCAGGCTGGGCAAAAAAACGGATGCGAAGATCACCGATGACGGTGCAGCGCTACGGATGGGAGCAACACAATTTAAGGTGAGCTTCAGCCAGTTGCGCCAGGTCATCCAGGAAAGCGAATGGGCAAGGAAAAACATTCTAATTGCAGTGGCCGGCGGCGCTGGTGATGGTACGTCCGGTGTACGACTCGCGGCAGACACGACCGTGAGGCAAGAGATTGAAAAGTTCGCGCACATAATTTTCTCCAGCAATCCAGCGCAGCGTGAGTTCTGGCTAGGCTTACGCGCAGTAACTCCCGAAGATCTTCGCGCGCGCTTTGACGGCTGCAAACCTTGCCTTCACGGCAGCGACTCGCACTCCCAACAGTCCGTCGGCCAACCTGTCGACAGACGATATTCCTGGATCAAGGGTGGCCTTGAATTCGATGCACTACGCCAGGCATGTATCGACCCTGACGGACGAGCCTACGTTGGTGATAAGCCTCCTAATTCGGCAATGCCCTCACAGGTGATATCTCACCTAAGCATCGGAAATGCCAGCTGGGCGGCAACCCCCTCTATCCCGCTCAACCCGGGATTAGTTGCCATCATTGGTGCCCGAGGCTCGGGCAAAACCGCGCTCGCAGACATCATTTCAGCAGGCTGTGATGCGGTCTCCTACTTCGGTTCGGGTACGGGCGGAACAATAAGCCCATCGTTTCTTGCTCGCGCTAGCGGCTTACTTGAAGACGCCACCGCAACCTTAACCTGGGGCGGCGGAACGTCTGTTACACGTCACCTGGATGGACGCGATGCCAATGGGCACCTCTCCTTCCCTCGCGCCCGGTATTTATCCCAACAGTTCGTTGAGGAACTCTGTTCTGCCCATGGCGTTTCCGACGGGTTGATCAATGAGATAGAGCGCGTGATCTTTGAATCTCACTCGCAGGATGATCAAGATGGAGCTGTCGATTTTCCTGAGTTCCGGGAACAACAAACCGCTAGATTCCAGCAGGCCCGTGCCCGAGAGGCTTCAGCGATTTCTGATATCTCCGAGCGAATTGCCATCGAGTTCGAGAAAGAACAGCTCGTAGATACACTAACGAACCAAGTCGAACAGAAGAAAAAACTCATAGGAGGCTACAACGCAGATCTTGCCAAGCTGGTGGTCAAGGGAACCGAGGCTCAGGTTACGAGACATACCCAGCTTAGCCAGGCCGCTCAGAGTCTGAGGAGTAAGATTCAATCGTTCAGTGCCCAACGTCGCACGTTCGTTTCCCTTCAAGATGAAGTGCAGAGCATGAGAGCCACCCAGGCTCCAGAGATGCTACGCCAATCCCAGGCGCGCCACTCCAATAGCGGACTGGCTACTCAACAATGGGCGGACTTTCTTCTCGTTTACAATGGCAATGTTGATGACAGCCTGGTGGGGTATCTGAAATGGGCAGACCAAGAGATTTTGAAGCTGACCGGCACCCCCATCACGCCAGGGGATCCCAACGTTGAGCTGATAAAGCAAGATGTTCCACTCGACACACTTCCACTGGGGCTGATCACAGCTGAAATGGATCGTCTGGAAGCGCTCTTCAGCGCGGACAAATTGATCCGCGACCAGTACTCCGCATTGACTAGACGCATTTCCCAAGAGACCGCTGCCCTTCAGACCCTGGAGACTAAGTTAACCGATGCGCAGGGGGCGTCAGTACGGCGCAAGGATCTTCAGACGGAGCGTGAAGATACTTATCGTAGAGTCTTCGAGGCGATCATCCACGAGCAACTAGCCCTAGCAAATTTGTACACTCCCCTGATGGCTCGGCTCGGCGCATCTTCTGGCACGCTCAAAAAACTTAGCTTCTCAGTCAGGAGGATCGCGGACGTCGACGCTTGGGGAGCGATCGCTGAAGAGGGTCTACTGGATCGCCGAAAGTCCGGCCCTTTCTATGGGCGTGGAGCTCTGACAGACGCGGCAGCGAAGTCATTGAAGTCGGCCTGGGAGGTTGGCACTGCAGCAGGTGTCCAAACGGCAATGTCAGGATTCTTGAGCAAGTATCAACAAGATCTACTGGTGCACGCTCCTTATGCAGCGAGTCAGCAGACTGAGTACCGAGCCTGGTCAAAGCAGATGGCTCAATGGCTTTTCAGCACTGATCACCTCACTGTTCGCTATGAAATTTTGTATGACGGCGTAGACATCCAGAAGCTATCGCCTGGTACACGAGGGATCGTTCTGCTATTGCTTTATCTCGCGCTGGATGATTCGGATGACCGTCCACTGATCATTGACCAACCCGAGGAAAACCTCGATCCAAAATCCGTCTTTGACGAACTGGTCTCGCTTTTCATTGCCGCCAAGTCAAAACGTCAAGTGATCATGGTTACGCATAACGCCAACCTTGTGATCAACACCGACGCAGATCAAATCATCATTGCAACGGTAGGCCCGCATCAGCCTGGCGGGCTTCCACCTATCAGTTACCAATCTGGAGGGCTAGAAAACGCGGGGATAAGAAAGGCGGTTTGCGACATTCTTGAAGGCGGTGATGAGGCATTTCGGGAGCGGGCGCGCCGGCTTCGAGTACGCCTCGAAAGGTAAGCCGCTCTCAGACCGCCGGAACGTTTCATTGCAAAATGAGTACCTGCGAGATCGAGTTACGGCACTAGCAACACAGGACACTTTTCCTAGTGTCGCTTGCAGAAGTGGGAGCCTTAACCGCCCGCAGGCGTACCCATTGCCGCCCAGAACGGCCCCGAGATGTACTTGAGCATGAACCACCACGCATAGACTATGGATTCTGAGTAGAACTGGCCGTCATGCATTAATCCATGCGCGAAGGTATTTCTGAGGTTTGGCCCATATGGGCTGCAGAAGACTGCTTTGATCTCAAAGGCTACGTTCTCCCCTAGCAACTCAGTAACACCCTCGACATCCATCAACGTGCTCAGCCCGTTTTCGGTGACGATGCCATCAGCATTGGATGTTGATGTGTTGAGGCCGGCTTCCTTCATGCGGTGGCGAATAATCGCCTCAAGCTGCGGAATAAGAAAATGGGCAGCCATGCCGAAGTCACCTGCAAACCCCCAATACAGCCCTTTGCCGATCATTTGAGTTCGATTCGGAGGAACAAGAGACGACGCCTTGGCCATTTCGACCATATCGATCTCCTTGACGCAATGTTCTTGGGAGATGATAGCGAGCGCCGGGACAATGCCGCCCTGTACTGTTAGCTTGATAGTGTGCTGATGCTCGCTGACCATCTTGGCTTGGATGGTGTGTTCATCGGCTTCGGACAACTCTGCACCGAAGGATAGTGGAGGACGCCTTGCGATGACCCTCCCGGTCTCATCAAAAAAAACTGCGCCTGTCAATGCGCTGACTATCCCTGTCCGCAATGACTTGAGCGCGGCAACTCGCGCGTCGTTCGGCGAGCAAAATGGGTACAACATAGTTAGGTTGTACACCGCATCGCCTAAAGACTTGCCTTGGACAAGAGCTCTGGTATGTGCGACTAAGTCAGTTATGTCAGTGCGGGTGACGACAGTAGCCATTTGCTCGACAGCCCGAGCGCCGGCTTCGGCAATTCTTTGGCGGAGGGCGGGTAATACCTTCTCAACATCTAACTCAGCGCGAAGCGCCCCCGGAAGAGAGCGGTAGATCTGAAGAGCATTTTCCAAGGCGTTCTGCGCGACAATCGGATTCGTCTGCTCACCTCTCAGCTCAGCCTCTGATACCCACGTCTCTGCGACAGCTACTGTCATTTTCGCCTCCATAAGAGCTCGATCAGACAAGGCGAACCCCCTAGACGCGGCCTCATAGCATGTACGAGCTCTGAATATATCTTTCCTCTCGTCAAAGGAGCGCCCGAGCTCAGCCAGCATTTCGGGAATCACAGAAGTGTCGGTATGGTCGAGCCTGAAGTCCATGACCGTCTCTGCGAGGCCGACGGAGAACATAAGCTGCTGTTTAACAGCTAGCTTGATGGCGTCCATGACCATCTCAGTCAGTGACGTCAGGCGATCCCCTCCCCCGGCCCCTATCTGCCTAGCGAGAGTGAGCGCTCGGTGAAGACATTCCCTACCTTCCTGGTACCAGTAATCATCGTTCAGAGGCGTCGTCGTGTAACCGTCGATGGCAGCTCGGGCGTGCCGAATATGCCTGAGACCAGGCGTAATCCATAGTAGGTCTGAAACCCTAGCCTTTAAGAGCCCCTCGGGGAGGAGATCGACCACGTCACGAAAAAATTCAAGTTCTTCGTCCAACATGCTCGCCGGCACCATCGAATGCCGGTCACCCATGATCAAGTAAGGTCTGAATGGCTCGTTTCTGTTGGCGTTATCCAACATCATCGAGCAGAGATCCGCCATGAGCGACCATATCCTCGCCTCTTCAAATGCTTCCGTCTCAGACGCAGTTCTCGCGAGACTGGTCAGCGCTTCAGATAGAGCTAAATAGGTCGGCTCGATCTCGTATAGAGCGCGTTCTAACTCAGCTTGGCGGAAAGCATTGACACGCAAAGGGGTGGCTGCAGGATAGCGAGGGAAATGCTCCGACACGACGTATTCACCTGTATAAAAGGAGGCTCATTTGTACGACCACCAATCACTAAAAGCAAAGGCTGTGGAGAATATGTCTGCCGCAAACCTACACAATGCCTTTGAAGCCTCAACGGGTTTTGCCTTGCTTACTGCTCTACAGTTTTTCCCCAGCCCTCAATGCTGCATCGGGTGGATAGCACGGTGTAACCTGAACAAACTCCAAGTAAGGTTTACCCTGCCATGAGCATTGAAGCAAAACTCCTTCATCTCCAAGCTATCCAAAACCTCCTCGCGCCATACCGCTACCTCTATTGCGTTGACCTTGAGGCAACCTGTGATGAGGTTGATGATTCGGAATCACCAAGGCCGCTTGCCGTCTTCCCGGATCAAATGGAAACGATCGAAATTGGCCTGGTGGTGATCGATTTGGAAACACTTGAGATCGTCGATGAGTTTCAGCGTTTCGTCCGCCCTCAGATCAATCCCATCCTCACCGGCTTCTGTAAAGAGCTGACATCCATTCTACAAGCGGACGTCGACAGTGCAGGAACCTATGTGGAGGTTGGCCAGGAGATAGGAGCGTTTATTGCGCGATATCCAAACGCTGCTTGGGCATCGTGGGGGGACTATGACGCAAGGCAGCTTGAGCGAGACGCAGGGTTTGCTGCGTGCCCTTCGCTGCTCGAAGGCTTGCCCCATTTCAATACCAGGAAATGGCATGCAGGCATGTATGAAAATCGACCGAAATCACTTAAGCAAACGGTAGAGTCGTTGGGCTTAGTTTGGCAAGGTACCTACCACCGAGGGATAGACGATGCGAGAAATGTCGCTTCCATCGTAAAAGAGATTCTTGCCTGACTGCGTTAGCCGGGCCCAGGTGCCCGAAGAAGCGATGTCCCCATCAACAGCATTGCATCAGCAGAGCTGGGTGGTGCTCGAGCTTACTCCATGCTTGATCGTAAGCCGATAAGAGCTGTCAACAGCAGCAAGTTCAGCCTCTTGCACCTAGTGCAAGACCTTTTCTGTTCGATTACCACTATACGACGACATTGTCCGATGATCCTCGGATGATGCTGCGGTTGGCGCGCCGAGATAGTGTCTTCGAAGCACTTTGATAGTCGTGCCTGCCCCGATCCCAGTGATATCATCTTGATGCCGTTTGCTACGCCAAGCCTCCTTACCCAGTAAAGGGGGCCTCAAGGCACCGTATCGGACTGCATTTCGTACGAGCATTGAAGGGAAAAATCAAGCTAGCGTGTACATCGGAGGTATGCTGTGAGTAGCTCAATGGATCGCTTTTCCGCGAGCGAGCAGGGACTTGGCTATATTTACCAGCCTAGATTTGCCCTATTAAAAATGCTGGAAATGCCTGAAAGCACATCTGTACTGATCGAAAAAGAAGATGACTTGGACTTCATTGACGCAAACGGTGTAAAGACCCTCGCGTCACTGAAACACAAGGCCATAGGGGATCGAATTACTAACCTTTCGGTCGACTTCTGGAAGTCGGTTAACATCTGGATCCATCGGTATAATGACCAAGATAGGATCCAGTCCGATCTGAGATTCTTCTTGTTCAGCACGGCCACGGTGTCATCCGACTCATTTCTGCGCCATTTCTCGCCGGACGCCTTGCAGGCTGACCTAGAGCCCAAGCTATGGGTGACGGCTGTTAATGCGTTGGAAAGCAGTAAGTCTCAACTACTGCTACCTATCCAAGAAGCCCTGCGGGACTTTTCCGACTCAGAGAAAGAGGACTTCTTCGCGAGGATCACCATCTTTGATGAAAGCCCGAGGATCGTCGATATACCCCGGATTATCAAAAGTAAAATGAGAACCGTTCGCCGCGAGATCAGGGACGCTATTTACGAGCGACTTGAAGGGTGGTGGAACGATCTGATCGTCCGAATGCTATCAGGCCTGCAGGACGCTCCGATCTACAACCATGAGATATCCGACAAGCTTTCTTCGTATTGTGAAGAGTACGCCTCGGACAACCTGCCGATCACATTCAGGAATGTATCCCCGGCTGAAGAAGTCGATGTGGAGTCTGATTCCAGGATGTTCGTTCAGCAGATCCGAGCTCTGGGCATCAGCTCAATCCGAATCCGAAATGCCATCTTGGACTACTATCGCGCTTTCGAGCAGCGATCTGCATGGGCACGCGAGAATCTTCTCGTTTCGCAGGAAATTGAGCTCTACGAAGATCGCTTGGTTGACGAATGGGAGCGGTACCGCGAGGTAGTCTTCGAGGGATTGAGCGAGAACAGCGCAGACTCAGTCCTTACTGACGCCGGCAAGAACCTCTACAAGTGGGCCGAACTAGGCAGCGGCAGCATGGCCTCATTGCAGATCCGAGCCCGCGTTACCGAGCCGTATGTCCTGCGCGGGGGCTTTCATATTTTAGCCAATCACCGCCCTACCCCTAGGGTCTATTGGCATCCGTCTTTCCTCGCCGGAGTTCAGCGAGTCGTGGGAGTTAACCCATGAAGCGTTGGGACTTGAGGCCATTTGAAACGAAGAACCTCTTCAATCCAGCCTTTTGCGCTCTGCTAATGATGCGCTCGCTTGAGGCTTTTGAGCTCGAAGACGCAAGGGGTATTCCCTTCTCGTTATCCCTATTGATACTACCGTTGTCACTTTACAAGGGCAGCCGGGACGTCCTCGCCCCTAGTAGTCGAAGCTACTTACTCAAGACCATAGAGGATAATCCCCAGCTTCTCATTGCGTTAGCTGAGCGGGTAACCGAGATGCTTCCGTTTACCTTTGAAGCATTCGGGCTGGCCATGCAAATGGGCTGCTTTCAGGTCACCCCAGAAGGTCGACTAATCGGAACGCCCAAAACGACCAAAAAAGCGATCACTGGAACTGAGGAGTCGATTAGTTGCCAGCGAGTGGCCCGCCTTCTGGGCCGCGAATTTGCACGCATTGGCGACAGAGCGACGATATATACAGCATTCGGAATCAGACCATGAAGATCAGCTCCATCCATGTGTATAGCCACGACGGTCAGCGTCGAGATCTCAAATTCAAGGTCGACGGACTGAACGTCATTACGGGGAGATCCTCAACCGGTAAATCCGCACTTTCGGACATCATCGAATATTGCATGGGGCGATCCACGTTCAACGTCCCGGAAGGGATCATTCGTGACAAGGTGTCTTGGTTTGCAGTGATCTACCAGCTGCCTGGTGTCCAGGTGATGATTGCAAAGCCCACCCCCCCGACGGGAGGTGTGAGCTGTAGCACCGCGATGGTGAGATATGGTGACCAGGTAGTTGCGCTGCCCTTCGGCGAGCTAGCAGTTAACGCTGATGACGATACCGTCACGTCCCTGCTCTCACGTTTAATCGGGATTCCGGAAAACCGTACCGACGTCGACGCTGAGCATAGCCGTGTAAGCTTTGACGCGAATATCAAGCATACGTACTACTACATGTTCCAAAAGCAGGGTTTGGTCGCAAACAAAGACCAGCTGTTTTACCGACAGAACGAGCAGTTTCAGCCACAGGCCATTCGAGACACCCTTCCAATTTTGCTAGGCGTGTCGACAAATGAACGGTTTGAGCACGAAGCAAAGCTACGAATTGCAAAGCGAGACCTGAGGCTTCAGGCGAAACTGCTCTCGGAAGCACAGCAGACCCTGGACACCTTTCAACTCAAAGCCATCTCGCTGTACTCAGAGGCCAAGGCTGTTGGCATCATCAGTACCAATGCTACGCCTAGCGGTGAGAATGGATTGATTATGGCCCTGCGCGAGGCTGCTCAATGGATACCTCTAAAGCGGGTGGTTGACGACGGCGACAGGGTGACAAAATTAGAGGCTGAGCTCGCTAATCTGCGTAAGACGCGTCGGGAGATAAAGAGCCGGATCGATGCTGGTAAGCAGTTTGAGAAAAGAGCTGGCGGCTTTTCGAATGAAGCTAGCCAACATATCGATCGCTTGGCCTCAATCAAATCGCTTCCCAAAAACGTCGCTACTGGCGAGTGGCAGTGGCCGTTCTGTGAAAGTAACCTGGCAATGGATACCCCGATTGCCGCATCTCTCCTGCAGGAACTAGCCTCGCTAGAAGAGGAAATGACTGTCGTAGCCGGACAGCGGCCGAAGTTGCAGGCCTACTTGACTACGGAGGAGGAAAGTCATCAAAAAATCTCCGATCAGATCGCCGAGAAAGATGCCGAGTTGAGTGCTGCAATCGCCGCAAATGTCGCGCTCGCTTCAGCAGAAGCTCGTACCACCGCTGCCGCTGTTGTTGTCGGCAGAATCAGCTGGTTTTTGGAACAATTGATCCCTGATGCTGACTTGAGCAATCTCCGCGCTGAGCACCAGCGTCGCGAGCGGCGTGTCAAGGATCTAGAGAGTGCGATTGGGTCGGATGACAGTGATGATCGCCTAACATCGATCTTGAATAATATATCCGCGCAGATGTCGCGATACATCACACGCTTTGGGGCGGAGTTTAGTGATTACCCTGCACGCTTCGATCTGAAGCAACTGACAGTGGTGTTCGACAAAACAGAACGCCCGGTGCCGATGGCCAGGACGGGGGGCGGTGAAAACCATCTTGCTTACCATCTCAGTGCGCTGCTCGCACTTCACTGGTTCGCGGCCAAGAGCAATCGCCCTCTTCCACGGTTCCTGATGATCGATCAGCCAACGCAGGTCTACTTTCCCTCCGAAAAGGTTTATCAGGAGGCCGATGGCTCGGTACAGATGACCGAGGCAGATGCTGACATGGTGTCCGTGCGAAAATTGTTTGAGCTACTTCTAAAATTTACCCAGGATGAGGTTCCTGGGTTTCAAATTATCATCACCGAGCACGCGAACCTCCGAGATCAGTGGTTCCAGGATGCACTGGTAGAGGATCCATGGTCTAAACCTCCGGCTTTGGTACCAGAGGAGTGGCCGCTCAAAGCGTAAACGCTCTAAGACACCCGTACGTGTTGCTCGTTGAACGTCTCAAAGCGGCGGGTTTTCTGGCCCATCGAGTCGATTTTTGAAAGCAACTGCAAGGCCTGTTCGGCCAGAGCGCGCAGCTGTTCTGGTGTCATTCGGTCGAGATTGGGCGAGGAACCCATGCTGCCAATTGTGCCAGTGCCCGAAGTCAGCGGTGATAATCGACGAGCTAAGTGCTACAGCATTGTGATTAGGCTGCACGCACTGATGCGCTGCCAAGGCATTTGCTCACTACCAAGTTCGACTTGTGAGCCGCGTTGGATTCCGGGGCAGGAAATTTGCCCTGGGTTATCTATGAAGGGGGCGATTACTTTTGTCGGCGAGCGCCAACGCAATGTGCCGTTAAGGTCATAAAAGCCAAAAACAACACCTGTGAAGCACGAGATTTCTTATGAAACGTTATGGGCTGGTGATTGGAAATAATAAATATGCCGTTGACCCTCTTAATAATGCGGCAAACGACGCTCAAACTATTCACTCTATTTTAGAAGCGCGTGGGTTCGATTCGCAACTGATCATCGATGCTACTCGGTCACAAATCTGCGACGCAGTGTCATCACTGGATCAAAAGATAAATAAAGGGGATTTATTGTTTTTCTTTTTCGCCGGTCATGCCATTGAGCATTTGGGCTATGGATATATCTTCCCCATTGATATTGACACATCGTCACCGGGCGCAATCCAGTATTTTGGTTACTCGGTAGAAGAGCTGCTTCAAAAAACTCAGCCTTATAATGCGACGCGCATAGTTGTGCTTGATGCTTGTCGAAATTCAGTAGACCTAAACAATTTCGATGTACGACCATTCATTGAGAGCATTCATGAGCAAAGAGCTTCTACTGAGGCTACACAGCGAGATCTATTAGTAGCCTACTCTACCAGTTACGGAATGAAAGCATCGGATGGCAACAACAAAAACAGTCTTTACACAGAGATTCTTGCAGAACTAATGCCCAGCCATAATTTAACAGCGGAAGAGCTATTCAAAGAGGTCGGGCATAGGGTTATAAGCGGGTCAAAATTAGGGCAGCGCCCCTGGTTCTACTCGAGTCTAGAAGCAAAGGTTAAGATCTCAGATTTGCCAAGCTTTACATTCATACATAGCTTTGTTTCTCCAGCAGGAGGAAGTGATTTTGCACTATGTGGAGGGCGTGACCAAGGTGCACTGCTGCTGTTGGGAAATAACTCAACTATATTTAAGTTAAATGCCGCCGGACATAGCAGCTTTGGCAGCCTTGCAGGTGGTGTCAAGGCAGCTGCCATGAGCAATAATGGAATTATAGTTTTTCTTAGCAATAAAAATCATCTAATAGTTTCCAGCTTGAAAGTTGGTTTTGATCTTGGGAGAACTAAGCTAACCGGCCTGACTATCAGTAGTGACGGTCAATACGTCGTAGTATTTGGCGACCGATCTTTCAGTGTTTTTCAACTAAACAACGATAGTGCATCCTGCATTTCTTCAAAGAAAAACTTAAAACATACATTTTATTGCGCAGAGTTTGTCACAGACAAGGAAATTTGGCTAGGCGGCAGCGGCAATTGCCTGACCATCATAAAATTAGAAAAACCCAATGTTGAGTACGTAGTTGTCGAACTTCAAATCAGAGGCTATATATATTCCATCTCTAAATTCCACAACAATTTAGTTCTTCTCACGCTATCATCGGGCGATGTGTATCTATCTTATAGAAACACCCTAATCACAGGGCTTGCAATTAACCTTGGGAAAACCGTCAGAAAGCCTTCCTCTCGCAGATCTTCTATATTAAACCGAGTCGGTGAAGATGAGATGATCCGACAGTTTTTGTTTTCCCCAAAAGTCCTAGACGACGATATAATTTCTGACATATCAGAAGACCTACAATCGAATGACCTTATGTACAGCTCATTTGCTAATAATTTGCCTGTACTCGCTATTGGGAGCACTGAAGGCCTCATATATTTGATTGACACAAGAAACTGGGATAATTTTCAGTGCATCGATGTTGGTGGGGGACGCGAAACAGAACTGACCGGATTAAAATTCACTGCAGATAATCTTTTGGTCGCGGTAACTCGAGACAATCATGTATTTTACTACACTCCAGTAACACACAACTACTTAGCTTCTCTTGATTATGTTGATTCAATATTGTCATAATGGTCGTTTTTATATACCCATATAATAAGCCGACACAAAACTGAGGCCTCTCGCCTACCACAGCGCTCGCACCTTCCGGGCCAGCCGACGACGGGTTGCAGACGCATAGTCCACGCAAACCTGCTTTCGGAAAGGTAGACGCAGTCGAAGGATTTCAGTGGATGTTTGACCTAGGGTGATCCAACATTTGCCGTCCCTTAGAGCGTAGTACGCTTACTACTACTTTTCAGAATTGAGACAGCGTTGATGCGATTTTTTTTGGATACAAACATCTGGAGCTACATCGCGAATGAGGATGCTGGCGACGAGCTTGCCGCCCACGCCAGGGCAGCAGGGGTTGAGATTGTCGTTTCCCCTGCTGTGGTTGATGAGGTACAGCAGCTGCCGGTGCCGGAAGCCCGGCGAAAGGTAATCCAGCTACTGACAAAAAAGGACTGGAAGCGACTGATGCCTGAGGTGTTCAGCGAATGCGCTGAGCTCAAGGCAGAGATAATCAAGCTACGGCCAGAATGGGTCATAGCTGAGCCGAACATGAGGGAGTTCAACCGGGTCAGGTACGACTGGGTACGACGTACCGGTGGCTATTGGGATCGTGCGCGCCGGGGAGTAGAAACTCCACCAACGAATGAAAGCGTTCGACGGGAGCAAGAGGAGCGCCTGGCTGTCGAGCAGTCATTCGCCATCAGGGAGCGTATGCAGAAAATCAAGCCTGGCGGTGAGACACATCTACAGTATGTCGGACACATCCCAGAAGCCGGCACGCTAGGCTGGACTGGCAAGCCCGTGCACTACTGGCGGGTGCCCAGTCTGCACATGTTCAAGTCCGAACTGCAGGTGTACGAGAGTGCTGTCAGAGAATGGCTCGACAGCGAAATCGACGTGCCCGCCATGCTTTCATCGCCGGAATCGATGAATCGGCTATGGTTTCATGAATTAGACCCAGCAGCGGTTCCGCGGCAATGGCTGCGTGGGTCGTTTGAGTTTCTTCAAGCATGGCACAAGGTCACTACCGGCACGCCTGGCGACACTCGACTGGCGACACACCTGGTTGATGCGGACATCATCATATCTGCCGATAAAAATTTCGTCCGGTTTGCAGAACGCTGTAGAACGGACGCGCCATTTAAGATTGGCAAGACCCTGCGTGCGCAGGCTAATCGTGCAGGCGTCGACGAGGTAATGCAATGGATTGCCAAGGCGAACACTCTATGACGTCCTGTCACGAGGGCATGGTGTAGATTTCTAGCTCTTTTGCGGGGCCAAGGCCCCGCCCTCTTAGTCTGCAGAAACAAGGTAACCATTGTGAACGACCACCATGAGCTTTCAGGTGACGAGCAACAGCTTGAGGACTTTCTGCGAAATCAGCGAGCGGACTTCGACGAACGCAGCTACTGGCTTCAGCAATCTTTGGGCGCAGAAAGTCATTGGCTTTTCATCCAGGCGTATGACGCCCTGAAGCAGGAACTTTACCTGCCAGCCTGTACTGGATTTCTGACCGGTATCGAGGGCTCGCTTCGCAATACGATGGCTCAAGTGAAGACCCCTGCCCGAATCGACAACGTTGACGATATCTCACTGCTCAGTAACTCACTGCTGCGCCAAGCTAGGGCCAATGGCATGTCAATCGACGCCTTAGCATTTCCAGGTGAGCAAGATTTCGAAGCCAATCTCCCTACCCGCCAGAACGTTGAACTCGTCAGGGTTCGGCACACCCTGTGCCACGGCAACATTCTTGAGTATGTCCGTGCCCAAGATGATTTGCCGCCATTCTTCACACCAGAGTGCTGCCGTGACCTTGCCAATAAGCTTCACATGATCTCGCGTAACTGGGTGGCGAACCTTGGCGCGTTCAGAAAGCAGACTATGGGCCTGCAATGATCGATCTTCCAGGCCCGGCCTCTTTTGGCCCAAAGGAGCGACCTCTTCATTGACTCCACTCCACACCGCAACTTAGCGTTGGCGAGCAATGACTCAAGCGCAGAATGATTTGAACACAACCTCCCCTCTCACCGCCCGCGAGGTCTACCAGGTACTGAAGGACGTCGCGCTGGGCACACGCACCATGCATCGGGCCTCTCAGCAGACTTGGAATGAGATTTACAACGGTCTCATGACTGTTGAGATCGACGGCTGGCACCTCACGCTTTTCAATGACTGCGATACTTTGGATTACTGCGAGTACTGCATGTCCCCTGACCGTCGTGTCGGGTCTCTTGAAACCTGGCAGCGCTATGGCACTAATCCAGTCGACCTATTGAGTGGATGGGAGCGTGAGCAGCTTGAGCGTCTGCTTAACGCGCTCTGACTCTGTGCGACCATCCATACCCGAGCGACAAGATCTCACCAAATTCTCCTACTGCTACGCTGTCCTTTTTCCACGGAGGAATCGCGATGCCAAACTCAGATCTGCTCCCTTCCCTGTTATTCAAGATCAACGAAAACCAGCAAGCCCTTGAGGCTGCCATCATGGAATTGACACTCTGGGTCGAGCAGCGTGGTTCGGGTGAGGTTGGAGGCAATGTGCGCGGCGCGTTGGACACGATCAGAAAAAATGAAGATTTCATCAACATGACGCTCGCCGTATTGATGGCGCCGGAGTAAGGCCCCGCAAAACTGCTTTTGGTGGTAGGAACTCGACCAGCCGGGTGTCATAGAGCGGGGAAGGACGTCGTGCTTGATCCACGAATGACGAGCGTCTGCGATCAGTCCTGTAATGAAATCTATAGCGGCCTCATGCCAGTTGAAATCAACGGCTGGATGCTTACGCTTTTCAATGACTTGCGACAGCTTGGATTACTGCGAGGATTACAGGTCACCCGAGGGACGAGTTGGAACACATTAAATCTGGATGCGCTTCGGCGCTGATCCGGGCGCTTAGTGGGTGGGATTACGAGCGACCGAAGCCAAGATAAGTCTCTCGTTTACAGGTATGGTGACGCTTTCATTCAAGGATGAACCATGGCCACGCATACCTCCAATAACGCTCAGAAGCGCCTCGCAGTGTTGATCGACGCCGACAATGCCCCAGCAGCAATCGTCGAAGGCCTGTTTGAAGAAATTGCTAAGTACGGCGTCGCCAGCGTCAAGCGCATCTACGGCGACTGGACTGACCCCCATCTCGGCGGCTGGAAGAAAGTCCTGCTCGATCACTCGATTCACCCCATCCAGCAATTCGCCTACACCAAAGGCAAAAATGCCACCGACAGTTCGCTTATCATCGATGCCATGGACTTGCTATACACCCGCCGCTTTGACGGATTTTGCCTAGTATCGAGCGACAGCGATTTCACTCGATTAGCTTCTCGATTACGTGAAGAGGGTTTGACCGTTTATGGGTTCGGCGAAGAGAAAACACCCAAGCCGTTCGTGGCCGCATGCGACAAATTCATTTACATCGAGTTACTCCGTGAGGATGTCGTTTCACCTACCAATGGTGAGCCTAGTACGGCTTCTGTTGCGCCCCCTGATGTGGCCAAACCAGCAGTTGCTGAGCCTTCTAAAAAGCCTAAAGCACCGGTGGGCTTTATCGCCAAGATCATGGACGACATTGCTGACGAGGATGGCTGGGCACATTTAGGCGCGCTGGGCGCGAACATTACGAAACTACGTCCGGATTTTGACCCACGCACTCATGGCTACAAAAAACTGAGCGACCTCATCAAAGGCTACCCGCAGTCGTTTGAGCTGCAAGCCAGAGGCACATCGGGTGGCACGGCAGTGATGTACGCTCGTCACAAGCAGCCAAGCAAATGACAGACATACCTCCTGGTGGACGCCAACTGTCCGTGACCGGCAAGCTTTACGGTCACTCTGGCCCGCCGTGCTAAGTTGATCCAATGAGCCAACCCTTGTTCGACCTTGACCTCATCCATCTCGCTGCAGCGGCGAAATCGTTTTCGAACAGGTAAAGGGCATTCTCAAAGACTGCTACCAATGCAACCAAACGGTCGCTTTCTACAGTGTTAAACCGCCCTGCTTTCGCTCTACGCGACAACATTGTGGGCGACACCCACATAGTCTTTGTGACACCCCCTCGCTGCACCTGCAATAGGCTAGCTATCCGGTCGAGGAATTCAAAAGGCAGTCCTTCGCGAATCAGGTCATGAAGCCTGGTACCGCGTGACGGCAGCCCGAGGGTCATCCAAATGCTTTGTGAGATCTGGGCCCCTGGTTGGTATTCCTTTATCGATGACAGCACTTTCAACTCCATCTGAAAAACCTATGGCTGAGCCGGGCCCGCTGGCCCGAAGCAGCGACTTTAAGAGAAATGCCTCAGCACGCCATCTACTACAAAGCCGTCCTTCCTGCGAAGAGAAGCGCATTGAACTGTCATAAATTGTCTCAGCTGAAGCAAGTCCTGTTCTTGAAATCGTCTCCTTTTGCCGGTACTTGTAGGGCACCAATCTCATGCACGGAAAGCAACCATGCAAGCAAGATTCAGAGTGATTGAAACCACCACACTGGACGATGGCAGCAAGCGATACAGAGATCGTTGATCTTGTAGAGAGCAGGTCAGCTGGCAAGCGGCAGAAGTAGTTTGCTCGACATTGAATGCTGAACATCCGAGGCAACTGGCAGCGCACGCATCGCGTAGTACCTACTGAGCCGATACGGCATCCCACTCGCCCTTATGCGGAGCTGCTCGGAGAACTGGTTCTATCATGGATGCGGTGACCGTAGACGCTAGGCAGCTTGAACGGGAATTACACCTGCCTGCTACGCTGACCTCTTCCACGGAGGAATCACGATGTCGAACGCAGACTTATTCCCTTCCCTACTCTTCAAAATCAATCAGAACCAACTCGCCCTTGAGGCCGCCATCATGGAGCTGACGCTGTGGGTCGAGCAGCGAGGTTCAGCGGAGGTCGCTGGCAACGTGCGCGGCGCTTTGGACACAATCAGCAAGAACGAAGAGTTCATTAATATGACGCTTGCTGTGCTCATGACGCCTGAGTAAAAACCGACACAGTCAAATGGACGTACCTACCGGTAAGAGGAGATATCGACAATGGAAAATTGCCCGCATAGATATCTAGAGCTTTCTCTCGACCGATGGAATGAATGTCACTGGCATTTACATCAGATGGAAGCTCACTATCACGAGCCGGAGCCATTTCGTTATTCGTGCAACTCTTTTTTGCGCGCGGTGAAGGAAGTGCCTGACGCATTGAGTAATGACCTGCAGAAACACCGTGAGGTGAAGGCAAAAATCAAACCGCAATTCGATATTTTTTCAAAAAACGACTTTATATACAGACTGGGTAAGCAGCGGGATTTTATCGTCCACCATGGAGCGCTGAACCTAAATAGCCATGGCCGGATTGGTACAACGGAAGGGGCCAAAATCAAGATCGTCTTTCCGTTTCAGGTACATCCTTGGGAAACTTCGGATGCAGCTTACGAGCGTTATAAAGCCTTGTGTAAAACAAATAAAGTCTTACGCGGACTAGGCCCCGATTGCGATTCCGCCCCGGCTCTTTGGCGCACATGGATGATTCCACAATTTCCGAACCGAGACCTTCTCGACATTGCGTTTGAGGCGTGGAGTCACCTAGGCGAACTCCTATCTGTGGCAGTAGAGGCATTTGGCGGTGAAAAGCTGGATCTCAGCTTACCTTGTCGTCACGCCCCAGAACTCATCCGAATCAGACGATATAGCCAGTATGAGTTTTTTTTGAGCGTCGACGGAATCGATCTAAAAGAGGAAGAGCGGAAATGGCGCGAGCGACATACCAAGGCCGATCCAACGCAGGAGAGTTAACCGCAATGGCTTGATAGGCATGCAGCTCTCATGGCCACTCATTAGACTGGTAGTCGGAACTTGTTGCCCGCAAAAATCCGGCCTCGAAATTGCGGATTGAAACAAATAATTCTTCATCACCAAAGGCCTTTGCTGTGAAGCAACAAGCCATGATGCCACGATAGAAATAGTTCCAAAGATCAGCGCGATGCTCGGCTTGCCTCAAGGTTCCATGCATGCCCCGCATTTGGAACCTTGGTGGAGCCCCCCCGTACATATCCATAATTTGCGGTGACGCGGCATGGACGTAACCAGAATATGCCTTACTGACAGTTCTGGATGCGTCCAGGTTCTTGCTTGAGCCTTTTGGGCCGTTTACACATCGATCCAAATACGCGCGAATCTTTTTCCTCGGAACCATTGCCCGATCTTTGGACGAAACAGCAACGTCATTGGGATCAAACTCTTCTTGAAAGAAATCCTCCAGATATCTCGTATGTGAAGGAGTCGACTCTCCAAGTATTACCGAGAAAGATAGGAATGAAATATCTTCGGTGATCTCATCAAGAATTCGTTGTAGGGCGGCCTGCTCTTGAACAAATCCTGCGTCCAAGAGCAGCCTTGCGGCATGGAGACCGCTCACCATACGAGCGAGCTTCTGCACCAGAGCTTGATGTACCGTCTTCTCTACATACCGATAAACGAACGAATCCTTGTACTGAACACGTCTTGGTGCAGGGACGCGCATTGAAAATACATTAACTGTGCGTTCCATATGTTCTAGCGCTTGCTCGTACAAATTCATATCCGTCATCTGGAAACTGCCATCAGGCGATGATTGATCGCAAAATGTTTTTTTAGTCGTCCGGCTACATGTTCATCGCCAGCAGCCAAAACGCGATTAGCAAGAGGGATAAACGTTACTCAGCCATCATTTTGTCGTAGCGATGTTGGCAGTAACTGCATTTACCCTCGGAGTACAACCGTTCCTCGATGGAGAGTGGCTCCCCACAGTCTTCGCAACTAGAGTATTCCAACTCGCTGAAGCATGCCGCACACTCACCCTCGTCTACCAATAACGCATCCTCTCCACATTCGGGGCAGGTACACGTAACTGGTTCGTCGCCATCCTTAACGCGCCAGTGATTTCTACCCGCCATACGAGCAGAAACAGCCGGCCCAACGACCGCTGCGTATAAAGCCTCCTCCTGGCAACTGCTACAAATAAACGTGATAGCGCCACGCGTAGCTGTTGGATCAGTCACTTTCACCAACCGAGACTCACATTCCGGGCAAACCATAGAATCAATAGATTCGGTTACGGCACCAAAAGGCCAACTGACGGAGTTGAGGTTTTCCTGGCAAGCTCTCAGCTCAGCTTCAAAAACCGCCGTGACACTCAGCATGAGATCCCAGCATTCCTGGCCCAGAATATCCACTGGCCGCTCATCCAAGTGTGGCTCACAGAACTGCGTGATAAGGTGCAACGCGTTCGCAACCGCTTCCTTCATGCGCTCGACAGGCAACTGGCTATAGTAATGCTCAATATCGTTGCGAATATCTTGCAGCGCCTTGAGGAGCTTCCAGTCCACTCCAGTAATGCCCAAGGCATTCAGACGCTCAATGATGTCTTGTACTTCTACAGTTTTTTTACCCTTGCCGATCCAAATAACTGCTCCGGTTGTAGGGTCGGTCACTGGGATAACCTTGGTCTTCAAAAGTGCTTCATCTGAATTTTCAGGGCTTAGCTGCTGTAGCTTGTATTTGAATAGCAGCAGGATTCCCGCGTACAGATTGCGAATTGCGGAAAGCACTCTGCGATCATCCTCCTCATGGAAATCCTCCATCCCAACCTGGATGGATTCCACTGCATTCCTTAGCATCGACATACAAGGTTCCTCCCGTTTTTAGCTACTGAGTGTAGCGTGCCGCCGGGGTCATCGGAGCACATATGACCACCGTTCGCTAGTAGAACAGATCTCGTAGCGAGGGTTGTGTCGGAAGCGCCCCATACTGACCAAATACTATCCGTCAGATGTCTCAAGTTCGTCCTGCAATGCGAGCCTGGCGATCAAGTATGGGAGAGTCAACGTGCGACTCTAAAATCCAAGGCGCGACATGGAGGGAGCAGATGAAACCTGGAAGGCCGTCGTGGGGTGGCGAGTACTGGATCAACCCCGCCAGATCACGACTTGGGATAATGTAGTTTTCGGTTTTTGCTCAGGGCCTGCGGCATAGGCACGCTCATGGTGGCACAAAGGCTGCTTGGCTTGCCCGTGGCAGGGTTAGACCCAGCCACGAACAGGCTGACATGCGCATTCGGGTTAATTACCGTTGAGACCACTGTCTCTAGTAAGAAGTCGACGCTTCCAGTCATTTTCACGTTCCAGCATTTGCTCCTTGCCCGTGTGCTTATCTGCAATTTCCAGAATGGAGAAGTGGAAACCGTCTGTGAATATCGTCCCCTTCTCATCTCTCAATGCCTTGAGCCTCTTGTTGCCGCCATGCCCACCCTTTGCGTACTCGCACCACCGGCCCCAGAGCCCTGATTCGCCCGTAGCGCTGCCTACGTACAGCATCTGATGCTCACGGTCGGATATCAGATAAACGCCAGCCACGCTTGACAGAGCAGCCTCCCATGACTGGATGTTCTCCCTGGCGATGATCTTGAGTTCACGAAAACTAATCTCGACAGATTTGAATCCTGGGAATGGGCCTATGGTCAGCGGTGACGGCAGAATCTGCGAAATAGACATTCTGTCGATGCAATTATGTAGAAGACGATATGAAGGGCGGTCGGTACGATGGAAGTTGATTATCAGGCGCCCCTCAAGCTCCTTGAATTCTTCTAGGCGATTGAACGTGTAGCGAAATTTGCATTTGGTGCTTGGATCACTGATTGGCGTGGCCTTAAATGAGTCATACGCTCCCACGAACAGCCAGTGCTTTGGGTTGGGCATCTGAATAACAGAAATCAGATACTTGCGCTGAAAATTTCGCTGCATCTGCCAAGACTGCCAGTAATCGAATTTCCCATCCAGGTAGACATCCAAAGGATCAACCTTGCCGTTAAAACATGCCAAGTGGATCTTGGTATGTTTGGGGTCAAACTGGGGAAAAACTGACCCGAGTAACTTCTCGAGCATGCGGTGGGCTCCTGGCGGGCGATAACGTCATGTTGTTCATCACGGGCAATATGGTGTCATCCAAGACGAAAATCAATGAGCTTGGTTCGATTGTTTCTGGCGGTTAAGTAGAGCGGTATTCAGCGATAAGCACTTCACCAGCAGTTGCTACTGCCCGATGAAAATAAAGGGCCCTAAGGGGCCCTTTGTACTCAAACCAAGATCACTTGGTCAGCCAGGACTCAACGGTCGCAGCGCCGTGCTGTGCTTTCCACTCCTTCAAAGTCTTGTGATTGCCGCCTTTCGTTTCGACTACTTCGCCAGTGTGTGGGTTTTTATAAACCTTTACCTGGCGCGGCTTGCGGCTGCCGGCTTTGGACTCAACGGCTGGAGCGCGACGGCCCGCCTGCGGATCCAGCAAATTGATCACATCCTTCAAGCTGTAGCCGTACTCAGCCAGCAACGCGCGCAGCTTGGACTCAAATTCAATTTCTTTTTTTAGGCCAGCATCGTCTTTCAAAGCTTCGAGAGCTTGAAGCTGCTCGGCCAGGTGTTTTTCGAGTTGGCGGAATTCTGCAAGTTTGGACATGGCGAGTCTCTTTTAGATAGTTTCCTAACAGTATATTGCAAATCGATCATCGCAATAGGCGCTGCTTGCGATAACTGAGACTGAAACGAAGAATCAGTAATTATGGCTCAGCAATAATTATTGCTGAGCCATAATTCGGAATAATTCAGTTTTGCCGGTGCCTCGAACGACTTTATCGCTGGCGCAGCTCGTATCACTTGCAGTGCACCGTCCATAGCTGATCAACCCGCGTCGTGAAGCTCTGGCTCATCATCTCCCGGCGCATCCCCAAACGGGATTGGTTGGCACACTTGCCGAGCGCAGTGTTCCCCTACCCCTCAAGTTTATCTCGACACTAACGTCCTTACTCTCAAACTCATTGCATGGTGCTCATCTTAAGCGCCATGGCACTTCTTGTATTTCAACCCAGAACCGCAGGGACAGCGCTCATTTCGGCCCACACTCCCTATTGAAACCCTGACTGCCGCACGCCTGGACTCATCAATAATATGAGCAATGTAGTCAGTCTGACGCTCAACCTCCTTCCTTTGATTTTCGCTCACCCCCTCGAGATATGGCCTCAACCGCTGGATCTCAGTAATGGCACCCATATGGTCACCAGCGAGCGCGAGCACCACGGCGTACTGACTTCTGCACTGAACCATTCTCGTGACAAGCTTGGCCTTCGAGACCATAGGCAGCACATGCTGCTCCATAACCTCTCGTGCCCCCTCGTAGTCTTTCAAGCCGACAAACTCATCGGCGAGGTCTTGGCCTACTCGCACGATTGAGTCATATGCACCAATCATTCCATAGAACTTCATGGCGTGAATTCGAGCGAAAGGAGTCGGCAGTCCTTGGGCCTCTCTCGTTATGGCGTACAATTCCAAGGCATCAGCGATATGCTTCAGATCCTCATGAACATCTGGAGGCCGTTTGATGACCCTCCAAAGGACATCGGGATTTTTGCCAATTACGTCCTTTGGACTGAGTCCAAGCAACTCGTAATATTCATCAATTACTTTTCGGCACAGATTTTCGGCTTGCTTATTACGCTTCAGCTTCCAAAGTCCGATCGCATGATTGTACTCAAAGACCCTTTTATTCTTGGCATCGGGTATTTTTGGAGTTGCATACTCGATTGCTTGCCTTACCTCTTCCTCATTCCCCTGCTCCGAGGCAAAAAGAACCTTTTTCATTGCCCAAGCGATCTGCTCGCGGTACTCAAATTCATGCTCGGCAAGTAGTGCCTCCATTTCGGATAGACGATCTGCTACCTCCTCAAAGCGACCTGATCGCATGTGAGAGAAGACGATTCCGTCAATAGCCCAGAAAGCCTGATGAGGGCTCAAGCTTCCCGAATCGACCGCCTGCTCAAGCCTAGAGAGAATATCTACTGCTATGCCCATCTCATAGAACACCTCCTCACCAGAGAGTCCAATGAGGGTCATAACGTCATCGAGTTCGATGAACACTTGTGTCAGGAGTGAAAATCTCGACGTATCCCGATCTTTCTCCAGCCCCGCGACCAAAATTTCTTTCAAGGTCAGTAGAGCTGTATTGACCAGGGATGCCCCCATGAGCTCTAGGTGCCGAAGGCCTATCGCCCGGACGGCATCATGGACTTTGAGACTTTTGGCGCCAAAGACCTCAACCGTACCCGTGGCCTGGATCTTTTTGATCGCAACGGCTGCACCAATCTTCGTTAGGTCAAGCGTGGCTGTCAGCAGGCGAATAACCTCCTCCTGCGTAAGCCCCACGTCGGCAAGACTGATGACAGCCAATGCATTTCGAGTGACCTCGTCATACCCTTCAAAGACACGCGTGAGGATGACCTCTTGGGCTGTCTCCACAACGTTGAGTTGCTGTTCGAGATCAGCACAGAGCGCATCAATACTCCCTCCGTATTCGGAGACAGCAATTTTTACTGCGCTATCTACATACAGAGGTAGCCCACCCGAGTATGCCCGCAGCCGATCAAGTGCTTGTGGAGTACCCGAGCCCCTCGCATCACTGACCGCACGAGCCACGGTATCGAGATCCCAACCGAGCAGATTCTCTCGACTCAGCCCCATGACAGCTTCGAGCTCACGGACATTTTCATGAGGCTGACACAAGAGAACGAAGCGAATTTGCCGAGTCGCATTCAACAAGTCACGCATATTGGCGACAGGGACACGATGGGCATTGTCTACGACAACGATCAGGTTGCCCCCTTTCTGTTCGAGGAAACGGTCGAAGACTCGCATTGCCTCGTAGCCGCTAGCCCCTGGCATGAGTATCTGTCGTGCCTTGTCCGGATCATCCTTGGCATATTTCGAGACCAGTTCACGCACAATGGAGCTAGCGATGGAGGGGCCAGGAAGGTCACCGACATCGTAATAGGCGCACTGCTCAACACTATGCATGGCCGCATGGGAGGCCCAGGTTGTCTTACCCGCACCGGATAATCCGCAGATTATCCGAACCCGCTCCTGGGAAATGAAAGAAGGCTCGTTCTGTTGAGGTCTGTAAGACTGAGGAGGCGAAGGAAAATCCTGGAGCTGAACGATCAGCTGCTCAAAGAGATCAGACAGCTCTGAGGTACGGAACGTATGCCTCGAGTTCCCGTTTCCGCCAGCCGAGGCAAGCATCACCAACCCCGCCATTTTCCACGTCAACGAGGCTGGTGATAGCAGCGAAAAGTGAAGATTCTCGGCCTGAGCTATACACCACTGCGCAGCCTCCGAAACGTCTTTCCAAGCGGGAGGAAGCCACTCTGGCCGGTTGAGCTTAGCGTCCGGGTAGAGGTACAGCAGGTCAGCAGGCGCACTCCCCTCATCCACCTCTGACTGAAGAGTCTCCCCAAGCGCCTGATTCACGACGACGACAAATTGAGCCGCTCCACTGCGTCGGTTCGAAGTATGTTCCTGCCTGATGAGGTCGAATCGCTCCAGAGCGCCTGAGACGTCGCCAGGCATGATCCCGCGCGAGCGCGTTTTCACCTGCACATACACTCGCCCGGATTCTAAGCTGAGCTCGACATCTTCATCCAACTCGACCAGCACCTCACGCACCCCGGAAGCCTGCGCCAGAAACAGGCAACCCACGGCGTACAAGTGTTGGTAAAGAAATCCTCTATGGACGGCTTCAATCCGCTTCAACTGAGCAGGGTCGAGGACGACGTCTGGATGTGTTTGGTCATTGGACTGCATTTAACGATCTCACCTCTGATGCGGCAGAGCATGCCAAAAAATGCCCAATACCTCTGGGTTTGCACGATGGTAGCAGGTGGCCAAAGCGCATTACTGCCTTGCCACAGCTTTATGCCATCAAGACCACGTCCTTCCAGCCCGTGGGGTAAGGCGCGCATTAGGCAGTCAGCAGGCGCGGTCGTCATGTCGCCAATGATCGTCAGAGATGCTGGATACTCCACCCATGTTCAAGGAGTGTCTGGCAATTGTTGTGAAATTGTTCTTCCCCTCCCAGCGATCGTTTGCTGATTGCCAGGCAAAGTAAATGTGTCGGTCGAGTCATTGCCACGTACATCGCGAGGAGCCGCTGCGTATCTCTCACCCCTAGCTTTTTATGGCCATGCCGACGCTGCCTCAACACCCAAGGCATTAAGCTGTCGAGAAACGGCTCATGGCTGAAGGTTTCAAGTACAAGCGTCGCGGTGTGGGTTTGCCCCTTCACCGAATGAATGGAGCCAAGCCTGATATCGACCGTGCCACTTTCATGGGTACTTCGATGTGTGTTTACAGACAAGCCGACCACTCGCTCCTGCAGTCCTTCCTGGTTCTCTACGACCCATCCTAGGTAATCCTGGACTGCTTCGGTTTGATCATTCGTGCAAGCTAGAATTTTCGCGAGATACCAAAAGCGTTGAGAAAGAACCAACCAGCGTTCGCGACTAAGCACATCACCCCTAAAGAGAACTTCAACAACAAGCTGCTGGTAGCGCTCAAGGTCTTTCGCATCGGTGAATAACTGCTGAACCTGTACGTGTTGCCGAGCACCGACCTTGAGCTTGGTGGACAGATTTGAAAGATTCACAAGATGGAGTAATGCCCGAGCGATTTCTTCCACTCCGTGATGCGCTGTCTCGCCTTTCGAAATATGTTGCCTAGCAAGACGCACTCGCTCCACGAGGGTCGACGGCCTGTATCCGGAACGGCCAGCGTTGCGGTCGTAGGGTTCCCAGTAGTGCCCTACTGTCTTCGGATAATGTTCAGGATCTCCATCGGGATCAATTTCCTTATGCGTGTAGCCTAGCGCGGCGACTTTAGCCTTTGGAAGCAATGCTGCTGGCAGGTGATCAAGGACAAGCCGGGCATATGCATCAAGCACACCACTGCAGTCACCATCCGGGAAAACAAATATGGTGTGCGGGAGCGGATCGTGATCTCGCTCTCGCAACCCGCAAAGGCTGTCAGCAACTGGAAAGAAGGCAAAAGTATCGGCGAGAGACGCGATCGAAGGGTCGAAACGGAAGCTACTGGCGATATCAATCGAGCGTGCGGAATCCGGAAAATCACTGCCTTTGGAATGAACGTCAGAATCGAAGATCGCTTGGTTAGTATCACCCACTCGTGTCACACAGATAGCTGGGTTGTGGCGAGGAAAAATCGTGCTCAGGTATTCGTTCTGCATCGCCGACGTGTCCTGCATTTCATCGATGATCACGCAGGGAAAACGATGCCGGAGTCCTTCCGCTACGCTTGGTCTTTCTGTTAGTTGAGCTTTTCCTAATACAAAGATCTCGTCGTAGCAAAAGTACCCTCGCTTGGCAGCTTCTCCCATGGCAGATGACATGATTTTGTACATACGAGTCGTTGGCCCGCTTGGAAACTTGCCATCGATTACGGGGTTATTGAAATCTGCGCTTTTTAGGCGAAGCTTCTTGGTATCAAACGTCCGGTAACTAAGAAAATCGCGAAACGCCCGTCTATCAACACTGTCCATGCAATTGAATCGCATCCGGTGTGTCAGCTCATCATCAATGGCGGTAAACCGGTATTGTGCGGAAAGAAGCCACGGCGTAGCTAGAAAACGGCTCACGAAACCATGGATCGTATCGATGTAATGGGGGTAACTAAGTAGGCGTCTACCCACCTCAGTACCGCCTAATCGATGCTCAATCTCTTGGCGTGCGACGTTGGTATGTGACAGCACGCAAATGCCCCGGGTTCGGCTCGTCCATTTGCGCGCAAGGATTGCGAGTTTAGCGACCACCAGAGTAGTTTTTCCGCTGCCAGGGCAGGCAGAGATGTCCAATGTCGCTCGTGATCGCAGAAACGCCAACCGTCGCTCATCAAGCTCCTTGAGGCACAGCAGATCGACAACCCAGGAGATATCCTCGTCGGTGATCTGGGGCACCAGATCCTTAAACCCGATCATCGAGCATGTCTCGCTGGCTGGATCGCTTCCAGGCCGGTGGTCACATAAGTGATGGCCTCGGTTAGGTAGGCCGGCAAGGCTTGCACGAGTTGCTCTTGGGGCGGCGCGTTGAAACCTAGTCGCCCCTCAAGCAAGTCCACCAGATACTGTGCCGTGATCGCCTTGGATGCTTTCTTCCGGTGGAACAATGCATAAATGTGAGAGCACATGTGTGCCAGGGATTCAGTCGAATCTTTCAGGGTGTGAAACTCTGCCTCAGCCCTCTGGATTATTTCTTCAGGCGCTTTCTTCTCCTCGTTAAGCGCGTCATCGTTTTCTGCCAGCCTGGCAGCAATGAGAACCTCCTGAGCTAGACCCGCGAACGCGAGGTCATACTCAAGCGTCCATTCACCGGCGACGAAAGTCTTAACGTTTTGCCCGTCGTTGGACTTGAGTTGTTGCCGCCGTTTTTCCAACCCGTCCTGCTGAGTATTTTCATCAGCGCCGAAGTCCCTGATGGCCTTCCAGCGCCGCGACGTAGAATCCCACACAGCATCATCATCATCCTTCACCCGTCCCAAGATGACCGGCGCACAATCTGGCATGACATCCATATCAGCCAGACAGGCAACCGGTAAAGCCAATGTCCCGTGCTCTGGATTCGCTCTTTGAAGGATTCGCGAGTAACGCCCCAAGCCGGTGCTTCCCACGTTTACCACCGAGACACCATATCGCGTGAAGTCCCTGCCCAAAAGTTTCGCCAACGCCGGCAGCAAGATGGTCTCACCATCACCTTCCACGATAAGCACCCCACGCGCGAAGAACAGGTTGGCCTTAGTCACGTCCAGAAAGCGCGCCAGAAATCTGTAGTCGCTGGTGTCCAACCTCGTGTGCAGCTTACTGAGTGAGTACGCTTTGTGGCGGTGCATGAGCACAAGATTGTCCAGCGGAATCTTTGAGCTAAGGTTGGGACTGTGTGTCGTCAAGATGACCTGAACGGGTCGAGATTGGTTTTTGCTCTCTGAGTGGTTTGTGGGTTGTTCAGCCGTATCATGAGGGAGCACTGCTGTAGCAACCTCGGCATCCGCCCAGCTATAGGATCGCTGTCGAGTACCAGCAACGTCCTGACTGTCGCGCTCGTTCAAGATTTCAGCTGTTTTCTTGGATAGATTCTCAACCCCTGCAGCAGAGCTCAAAAACTCCATCAGACGCAACTGTCGCTGTGGGTGAAGGTGAGCCTCAGGCTCTTCGATCAAGAGTAAAGGCAGCCCATCAGGCTCTCGCCCAAGCAGTAACAGTTCACAGGCCATGAACAGCAAATTATTGGAACCAAGCCCATACTTACCCCGGGGATCCCCCGACTCTTGGTCGAGCAAGCTCAACTCCAGGCGCTCAAGAATCTGCCTCAAGCGTGCCGGCTCTGAGCCTCCCTCGACAAAATTGATTTGGCCTTGCAGTTCGTCGCCCTCAAGGGCCAGATGAGATAGGTAGTCGTTGTTGACCGAGTCCTGAGCTGCCTTGATTCCCTGGTGAAGGTTAACCAAATGGCGAAGATATTCGGCCAAACCCGCGAGGCTTAATGAAGCAGGATCCAGATCCGCAACGGGCTTCGTGCTATCGAAATCGCTACCGTTCTTGATATCTGGAAAGTTTTTCAAGACTTGTGACAAGCGCGAGCTGCGGCCTGGGGACATTTCGCGCGCAGCATCGCGGAGCGGTCGCAGATAGGCTGCGGCCAATAACTGACGAACATTATTGTCGAGACTCGGCCCACCCCCGTTGTGGCCGCTTCGTACAGCAATATCTACCCAGCGCCGTGCCAGCGCATCATCACTGAGTCGACGTGCGGCCCAATGGACATACACGACGGCCTTTCCGTCTTTGAACGTCACATATTCTGAGAAAGCCCCTTGATCAGCCGTGGTCAGGTCTGAAAACTTCGCAATGATGTTGATCTGATGGGCCGGATTTCCGTCACGAGCGATGTAGAAATCCTCCGGTTGCAAGCGAACGTATTCGCCGTCTCGGGTCTGGAGAACGAGTCGCAGCGCATCGATAACCGAAGACTTACCTGCATCGTTCTCTCCCACGAGCGCAGTAACGCCCCTGTTGAACTCAATAAACAAACTCTCTTGGTCTGCGCCAAACTGCCGGAAATTCTGAATTTTGAGTGCTGACAAATACATCCGTGTCTTCCTGTCAAAGTACTGCTACGCAGTGGGCAAGGCTTTAACTGCGCACGAGGTTTACGTGTTGCTAGCCGACAGATATCAGCCCAGATTGGTGAGCCACTATTTTTAGTTTTACGAGCTTCAGAACGTCTGGCCATTCCGAAGGGCAGTAGCTGTTTCTTCGATCCATTCCTTCATGCCATGCGACAGGTCATAGGGCGTAATTTCACTGACCGGTATTTCCTGGATCACCTTGAGCGCCGACCAAGCCTCATAGTCATGAAACGGGTTGAGACCCATGACATTACCTAGGCTTTGGTCGACATACCCCTTATAACCGGCAATCCGAGCAAAAAGCACAGCAGCCTGGTTCAGATTCCAGTTGCTGAGAAAGAGCAGCAACGCGGTAAACGCCATCAAGGGCTTACTCCCCTTCATTGCACTATACGACGCCCTGCCTATCGCTCTGCGCACTGGCTCGTAGTGATGGGATATGAAGTGTGCCAGCGCAAGCGTGGCGTCGTACTCCGTCTTCAATGAGGTTGGGTCGAAGGCAGACCGTCCCTGGTGATCACTCGCGAGCTTTGCAATTCGAGAAACCAGCGGCCTGATCATGCCCGCCCGCTCGAGAAGATACGTGAGCAGCGATGCGTGACGTCGGGCTAGCATCACTTCCGTTGCCGTCCTGAGATCAAAGCCTGGAATACCCAGCAGTTCTTGGTTCACAGTCAACCACTGAGGCTGGTACTTTACCGACCATGCCCCGGACTGAACCGCAGCGACCCACTGCAGAACCTGCTGATCCAGGCTCACGTGGAACTGGGAGCTGAGCTTTCTGTGATGGAACCACTCACGCATGCCCCTGATCTTGACCTGATCCATCACGCCTATCTGAATTCCTTTGCAAACCAAATCCCGTATCGCCCGAGATATCCCATCACGTGCAGTGGAGATGAATTGCACCAGCCCCTCTGGTGCTTCACCAGTCGGCAAAATGGCAAAGTCGCAGAATGGGTGATGCCCACCAGGAAAACGGAAGTACGCCTGCTTTACGGCCTCCCCGGTCACTTTTGAGCTCGAAGCTCTGACCACCTCGGCGCCCCTCACAAAGCAGGCCGGGCATTCGAGATCACTATGAATAGTCTGCTTCCAAATATCTGGAATTGGTTCCTTTGGCTTCAATTTACCCCGCTGATGGATGTCGGCGAGGTACTGCAGGAGCTGATCAACGTCCAACTCCATTTGGCGAGAGGCTGAGAAGGCGGTCAGCGGCATATCAAGGCTCCATTTGAATGCAGTAGCCACTAATTCGAGCGGAGCCTGAGCAATAGCAGGACGACATTAGATGGCAGTCGAACGCTAAACTAGCGGTTTCTGAGACCGGCTACCAGCTCAGTGTGTCAGGCGGTATGTTTGGCATGCGCATGCGGGATGTCGGGAGAAGTTGGCGTGTTCGACCAAGAAGGGTGAGAAAAATCGAGTCGAAAAATGCGTTGGTGGCGGGCTGGCTTCATCGCTCACCGAAGCGCTCCGCATGGCTAACTCGGAGCGCTGCTGATTTAAACCATAAGAGGCCATGACACACGATTTTCAGAGGTCTGACGGAGCTCGAGAAATGAGCTTGCCCTGAATTGACTCAAACTCTTCCATCGAAACGAGCACCGCAGTCCTTCGTTCCCCCTCGATGAAACCCGGTTTTCGAGTCATGATCACCTGGACGAGTAACTCGTCAAAGTGGATTGTTGCTCGAGCAACTGACCATCGTTCTTCCGCCATGTGCCTGGCCCTATCTCGAGAGGAAAAAGTAGACATCTCACCATCATTTAGAAATGGTCGGCGGATTCGAGAAGCTTCAGAAAACTCGCTCTGCCGAGGCCTCGCTTGAAGCTAGCGATGACGTAATTACCATCTTGGGTTTCGAGCAGCCAAAACCGCCCTTCTTTCCTAGCCGATCGAATTTTACCTGTGCGGAGGATAGAACCATCCGCTCTGTGGTACGCATCGTCTTGCTCGGAGTGATCGAAAGACACCCCCAAACATGTGTCCTCAGCGATCGTCGCATCACTGATAAAAGCTGTGATGGGCACGCTGTATTTTCGAAGACTTGCTCGCACCAAGCGACTCATCTGAAAGTCGCTCACATCCTTACTATGAAACTGCAATTCGATTACTTCAGGCATCCGGCCAAAGCTCCAAAATGACTCGATATGTATTTGCGGCGGTTATTGCTTAACCGGCCTTCATGGAAAAAGCGGCTCCCACACTGGCCTCTTTTCTCAAGCCCGATCCGCAGAGGAGGTAGACCGTACTTTTGGTTTCAAACATGCAGCCTTCGGTATATGAGATCCCAAAATTACTGCGCACCCACATGCTGGGCTGAAATCGATTTCGACTATCGAAAACGACTTCGTGTGCATACAACGTTGCGGGAAGTAGACCGAGCCCGGTGAGCTTATCTTTTTCATCTGAGTTGACCGTGAGGTCGATCAAAATCCATTGCCGTACTACGCAAAATGCTTTCCCTGGGAACGCTTTTGCGGCCAATGCAATTAGCTCGTCTTGGGTGCCTTGCCAGCCAGGCATCTCCTCCCCTGCGCCGTAAAGGAGTTGGGAGATCTCTTCTAACGTAACCATGTAAATTTCTCGAATTCGATTTAGGTTCAGGTCACACCGATAGCGGCCCCCCGAAGCTTGTACACAGCGAAAACTCAGTTCGCTGAGGATTATTGCTGAACGGCTGCTAATTAAATCTCGATCAAAAATTCCAGATCGAAACCAGTACTTTGACCCGGGTAGCCGCGTGGATTGGAAACCACTCGGCATCCATTCTTGAAGAAATCCGCTGCGACGTGGGTGTGTCCGCAGACCCAAAGATCAGCCTTGCCCACAAGCTCTGGCCAGTCATTCGCATAGGCTGCGATCAGGTGTGCGGGAAGATCATTACCCACGTGATCCAACGCCGGCGCATGGTGCGTAACTACAACGGTTTTGCCGTCGAAGGACTTGGCCAGTTCTTCAGAAAGCCAGCTATAGGCTGCCTTTGATTTAGCGATCAAGTCATCGGGACGAAGGCGTCGGTAACTCACATCTGTTCTGATGACGGTGAAGTCGTTCATCCATTCCCAAGCGATGCGTTTCGCCGCTGCGACATCTCCAGTCGACGAGTAATCTGTCCACGCTGTAGTGACCAAAAACCTAGTTTGGTTGAGGATCAAGGCCTCGTTTTCGAGGACGTGAACATGTGGCGCTGCGGCTTCCCTCATTTTTTGAAGCGTGCGATCAATGTGGCCGCCGTAGTACTCATGGTTTCCGCAGACGTAGATCACCGGGCACCGGAACACCTCGTTCGCCCATTTCACGCCGCGCGTTTTGATATCAATGTCGCCAGCGAGGATAACTACGTCCGCGCCGCTTGAGGCGGGCTCGAACCGATCGAACTCTATGTGCAGGTCTGAGTACACTTGAAGCTTCATGGGAATGGCCGTGCTGTGCCGTGCTCCGAGCATTCCTGAACAGGTTGCTCCATTTCCTCATAGATCGTTCGTATATTGGTAAGTGAGTCAGCTACGAGACCCTCTTGAGCACTGCTGTAAACAGCTCCACCTGCCACCTTATGCAGCATCACGCACTCGCCTTTTTGGTCGTATCCGACGACCAGACTGAGCAGCTTCTCCATACGCTCTGAAGATCCCCCGTTCAACCAAGGGGCAGTCACGACCTGGATCTCTTCAACCGAGCAGGTTGGACTCTGCTGAGCCAGTAGGTCGGACAGCAAGGAGGCGTCTGTTGGCATAAATTTTTTTGTGCGGCGCCTGGTTCCTTCGCAGACCCGGAGGATGACGTGATACCAAGGATCCATTGATTCCCGCTCGACCATTCGCCATGCGGCTCGCCCTTCCCCCAAAAGCCCTGGAAAACGTACTGAGCAAGATTCATCGGAGATAAACATGTTTTAGATACTCACCTGTGGTGCATGCATGTGCGGTAACCCTATTGAATTTGTGCTTCCTTGCTCTTGTAGCGAGGGGGAATTGCTTCGCCCCATTGGATTCCATCGCGTCAATACATCGAATACGTTTACGATTCTTGCGAGCTCGATTATCTCGATATAGAGCTCCCTAGGACGCTTGAAAGCAGATGACGCGGTCAGCTCCCAAAGCCTAACAACCGACGCCGTCCAAGATAATAACACCAATCGACGTTTATCTAAACACTCTGAGTGTGGCCCTATCCTCGCTTTTTAGGGACAATCATGTCGCTCAAGAAAGAGATTGCCGCAACGATCCGGGTTACCCGGTCGGTGCGCGGGCTGACTTACGAAGACTTGGCGTCTGTCACCGCGCGCACGAACATCAGTGCGCTCGAACGTGGGAAGATCAACATCACCGTTGATAAATTGATCGAGCTATCCACGCCTCTGAAGCTTGACCCTGTGGCCCTTCTAGCCATTAGCATTTCCCTGAGCAATGGCGAGACGCCCGAAGCGGCTTTGGAACGAGCCCGTGTCGAGCTAGACAGGTTCCGATCAGAAGGAGGATTGGATCTTCTTGCAACACAGATCGTTGACGACACGCTTGTGCAGCGCTCTCGAGGAAAGCCGGAAGGCTCCAGAAATGCTCAGGCTATTAGGGAGCTCAAGGAGGCAGGGTTTAGCCGAAAAGACGTTATGGAAAAGCTCGGCCTTTCCAGGTCTACGGTGTATGGGCATTGGAACGCTTAGAAAGGAACCTACCCGCATACCTCTTTTCCAGGGGTATGCCATAGGACGCAGGATGTCAGTCATATCAAGCCTAGGTTTTGCACGAAAAGCGATGTCGCAAATAGCGCATGACACCAGCCAATGAAACTATCGCGACAAAGCGTTTCGCGAGCTTGTCGAAGCGGGTGACGATTCGACAGTTCTTCTTGAATCACCCAAACGACTCGATCGCAACTCGCAATGACGCCCCCCGAGGCGCACTTGGATCGCTCGCGAGATTAGTTCGCTGAGTTGCATATCGAGGATGGATTGGTAATGCGCAGCCAAATTCCTGATGCGGGCCAATTTTAGAGATCGCGACGCAAACCTGGAGTATTTCAATTAGTTGTCGCAATCATTGAGCTCAAGGATTTAAGTCCTCGTACAATGTAGTTACCACTCGCTCGTTAATGGTTGCTGGTTCGCATGCCCCCCCTTCTCGTATGCCTTCACCATCGACATCAGCATTTTGCAGTTCGCGGTGAGCGTGGTTGTAATTGACGAATCCGGATATTCTAGCTGCAATGTTCAATGCTTCGCCATGAGTAACGTTTTGCTCTCGCTTTATCGCTTTTGCTTTCCTCTTGATGCCATTGATGGAAAAAGCAGGACTAGAGATAGAATAATTAGCCATATGGTAGATTCTCTAAAAAATGAATGTCACTGGATAGGATTACAGTGCACGGGTACCAAAAACATCCGGATTTCTATCCAGCAGTGCATTGAAGCGCTGCACTGCCAAATCGACTATGTCGTTCACGACATCTGGCGCGATTACAGTCGGCTTGAAGATTCGACAGATTACGTTTTGTGGCCAGTCATAAATACAATGAATCACAAATGACTCAAGCATCTTAAAATTTAGTAGATTCAAGCGCGGCACTCTACTTCTAACAATCAATTTAGATGAAGGTAAAAACGCTACGTTTGCATCCTTGTCATTTATGTTCTTATTAAGCTCTGGCATGAAACACTTGCTTGCCTTGAGGTTGTTAGATCGAAGGAGCTTTATTGTCTCCAAGGGGGGCAAATGTTTATCGGGAACACACCAAATCCCGTGCTTAACAAAATTAAGATCATCTATGGTTTCTGTTGCTGTCGCATCGTAACCGAGCGCATAGTGGAGAATACGACCAGTTACACTGTCAATAGCAAAAAATACAAAGCAGCTTTTCCGCCTTCCTGTCTGGATGTCGAGAACCTGGAATTTTGGTGTAAAACAACACGGTGATATATAGCGAAGTTTACGATCTATTTTTAACACTCTAGCCCACCTTTAAGCATGCTCACAGATAGATCTTTCGTACTAAATAGTTTCAGCATGGACTTTGCTTGAGATGCTCCGACGTTCCTATTAAGGTTTACCCAAATCAGCTCAGGAGATGTAGGTAGAAAATTGCAGTGGGCAATACGCGCTCGCTCGGCTTCCGCATCGTTGATCCAATCTAACATGAGACCAATGAGATAAAACGACCGCCCCCGCGCGGCGGATGTCGAGCGACGAACGGTATGATAAAAATCCATTATATTGTTAAATCTATTTATACGCCCCTCATCAAACCCCTGAACAGTAATATCCTTCGTGTCGTCGAAACAAAACCTCAAGCTTGGCAAAAATGTTATGCGCATTAAGGTTGTTACGAATGACATCATATCATGGCGCACATCAGAGTCCTTACATTCCTTTAATAGCTTCTGCAGACGCTTTTGCACACGCAAGCCTAGAGCCAGCACATGTCGATTCTCCTCGTCGATGCGCTCTTGTCGAAGCTGCTCTCTATGCTGCTCCCAGTGTTGCTGAAACAATTTGCGGCCGAAATCTATTCGCTCAAACAAAAGGTCGTTTCCATCTCGAAGTAAACTGCAATGGCGTATGCAATATGGTTGCAACAGAAATCTCCAGCACTTTAGATATATAGGAAATCCTGTAGTAGCTATCGCCTCTTCCATGCACCTGTAACAATAGCCACGTCTGTAAGCAACTGGGATTATCGGGACATCAGGAGCTGCGAACACACGCTTTAACCAACTTTTTGATAAAGCATATGCGTTAACGAAAGCCTGGATTTCCTCACCATCAAAGCATAAATCTAAATCGTCACACGGTTTATGGGTGAAAGAACTGGAAGGTAGATAAGGCGTCTTTAACGCGTTAAGTTTCTCATCTCGCTCGTGCTGCCCGTGAATAGTCAGCTTATCGTAGAATTTTGAGTTGCTCAGTGCATGTAATGCTGGTTGGGGTACCAGCTCTCGTACACGAAACATCCATGAAGACAGCGCCTCACCTGGGTATGGTTTAGGAATAACAGATTTGGAGTAGCTCAAGCTCATAGTCTTTCAACGTCCATTTTTCGCGCTCAGGTACAATAACCCCGGCGCTGCGGAGAAGGTTTTCTACATAGCAAATACGCAATATTGTCTGGGCTAGATGAAGTCGCATTCCGCAATCGACTGCCGTCTGCTCCCAGTTTGACGGAGCCGGAGTTTTCATGTTCACTCGTTGATTACAGAACTCCCATACACGACTAGCTACGCTATTGAAATCACTAAAATTTAGGTGATCCGCAAGATCGTAGGATTGCCAGCTGGCTAGGCGATGCTTATGGAAGTTACGAATAAGTCTAGTATTACGTGTGGAAAAAATTACAGAAAGAGCATGCGCTCCTTTCCCTATCGCCTGAAAAAACTTGAATACCTCCGTTAAATCACGCTCCCGCTCGATATAAATATCCAAATCGTCAATGACTAAAGTTTGCCGCCCCGTAGCTGAAGCAAAGATTGGAAGGTAAGCAGGCATGGCGCCTGCTTTTTTAGTTCCTTCTAAGTGAAAATCTTCGCAGATATGATCGACAATGTTAGTTTCGCCCACGAAAACATTACCACTGAGCAGCAAAACTTGAGCGGAATGACACTTCACGACGTGCGATAGCAAAGTCGATATCCCGCATCCTGGCTCTCCCGTAATCATTGTAATCGCGCCCTTTACCCTAGATTGAACAATGGACTGAAGCTGGTTGTATATCGCGCGATAAGAGGACGTCATATATTGGAAGCCACTTTCGGCTTCCAATACCAATCGCCCCATCTGAAGTGCGCGGCGTTTGTTTATGCCCACAGTTTCTGCACGTCCACTTCCACTTCGTCCAATCCTTGGAGGCCGTAGCCAAGATCGCTCATGATTTCCTCAATATTCATGATGTGGTCGAGTGTGATGCGCTCTGTACCGTCAGCGATTGCAGCCCAAGCGGCTGCCTGCAACATCTTTACGATGTTGTCAGTGATTCCCAGCGCCTTCTCCATGATAGTTAGCAAAAGCCTTTGATCGCGATAGTCTGTAGGTTTTTTCAGCGGCAGGCGGTGAATATAGCTGAATACAAAATTTCGAAAAGAGTCTCCATTTTTCCATGATTCCAACTGATGTACTGAATAGCGGCGCGCTAATTGCGGATCTTCTCGCAAATGACGTGCGGCATCAGGGACGCCAAACGCGAATACAGACAAACCATAAGTCTCTCCCGATAAATTTTTCATCAGAGACAGGTTTACGCGTCTTTGAAATGGTGACAGCGTGAAAGCGTCATGCACCTCATCGATCACAATAGCCTTAATGTTCTGTGATTTGATAATGTACTGAAGTTCTGGTGTGATCTTCTTGCTTTGGCGCGCACGACGAGACACGTCAAGTCCCATTTTGTCGAAAATCAGCTCTTTGAGATTGTAGCTGTCAGCGTTCTGGTGCATGGTGACGAAGATTATCTTCTGTGAAGACATGGCATTGCGACGCTGTAATGCGGCGATTGCACTCGTTTTCCCAAGACCTCCAGCTCCTAAACAAAGCAAACATGGAGCAACAGTCTTACCATTCATTGACATCATTAGATCAATTTTTTTAAAAAGGCGTTCTGCCGAAGGATGAGGCACCCAAAAATCAAACTGGCACGCTTCTGCCCTTTCAAGATCAGAAAGACCGAATAAATGATGACGGCTTGAATGCACGTGTTGGTACTGACCTGCTTTTTTCTGTTCAGCTTGATCTACAGTTATTTGTTCGTACTGACTCACAGTTACTCATCCTATTTACATTTTTATTGATCTAACTCTACTCGGCTACGCTCTGATAAGGTTGTTGAAATCCGAGCGAGACCGCGAAATCCAGTAAGATTTCGGAAAAATAGTTAGCGTTCATAAACATCAGCAATAACTCTAAAAACCAAAGTGATAGCCTATGCCAGAATAATTATTTTTTACCAACCCCAAATGCGATTAATAAATCAAAGGAGCTTGATCATAGTTAATCTCGTTCGTTGCATGCCAATCCTCCCGCATAACAAACGAATCAGAATTTTGTGCGCGAGTGGTTTTGCTCGTGGTATGTTTATTACTTTTACTGTGGCGTGTAGTTTTAACAGCATGTTCTGCTGTGCGTTTTGGGGCTGGTCGAGCACTGAGGTGTACTGCCTGGTCAATCAACTCGTTTGCATCTGACTCTTCAGGTTTAACAGCAGTGGCCTTAGAGTGTTTTTTGTAATCTTTTACTGCTGCTTCCTGCGCTTTGCCTTTTTTACTTTTGGCAGTTAGTCTAGTCTCCTCCTTCTCAATAATTTGGCCTAACGCAACTGAAGCCGTTCCGTCCTTAGTTAGCGTGCCATCCCTCTCCCCCTTCTGCTGACGCTGCGCACGATAAATTTCATAATTAGAACTCCGATTGAACGGGTTTCGATAACACGGAATCTTCACATACTTTCCGTCACCATCAAGGTCGGCCATGATGAAACTTACGTCATAGGGGTCATATTTTATGAGTACTGAATGTCGAATTTTCTGCTGTAAAATGGGGGCATAATAAAACCGGTTGTGCATTTCTATTCCACCATTTCGAATCACCTTAATTTTTTCTGGATAGAGTACGTACCTAAAATTTTCATGTCTCGCCTCCTCAATTTGCTTTGGTGGTGCGTGTTGTGCATAGTATTTTTTCCACTTGTCAGCCGGACTCATCCTAATACCGCTGTGCTTGCGCTCATGATAAGAGTGAATCGCACATACCATGTACTTTCGGAGACCTGGCAGGGTAAATACGGCTTTATCCTCGCTATTTTCATCTCCCCGTTGCAGAGTATTGGAATAGGTCGTCCCCCTTAAAAAATGCACTTTTGAATTCATCATCGTTCCGATCAGGCGCTCGATGTGACCACCTTGGTGCTTCTTGCCCACATCACGATGCTCCATGGTTACCCCAAACGTTTTTAGATTCGCCTTAACTAAATCTGAGCGAAACTCTGATGCATTGTCGGCGTGGATCACACTTGGAACGCCATGCATCGGCCAGAGTCTTGGATCCAGCGCTAACGAAGCAAGGAAGTTGGATTTCGGGAGCACGCAATTTTCGATGAGCATCGCTACTGATATTGCACTCGGTGGTAGCAAGGTAAGATAAAACCCCAAGACCACTCTAGTATGAATACAGATTGCTAAGCTAATCCAAGGGCGTCCTAGAATAATGGTACGATCATCCTCATCGACCACTATGAGATCCATACGTGTATGGTCGATCTGCACCCACTCGAGCGGACGAGTCGTATCTTTGTAGCCAGGGCGGGCCTCGTAGATATCATCTGCGGTAGCTTTGCCAAGCTTCATCTTGGCCAAAACCGATTTCCCTAACGCTTGAAGTCTTTTGCGCACCAAGTGATAACTAGGCCGTGGAAGCAGTTGTCCATCTGCAAGAGTGCAGACCTGCTCCCAAACTTTTTCGATTGTTGCTGCTTTACCCTCATAGTGCAGGAGGCTCTCGATGATGATTGCCTCCATATTGGGTTCAAACTCTGGCAAACTCGCTTTACGCCCTGGTTTCTTCGATACAACGACTCCAAGATCACCCTTGCTCGCTTGTACTCGCCTCACAATCTTATAAAAACCAGACAGCGTAACTCCAAGTGCTTCTGCCGCAGTGAGAGCATTCATCTCTTTAGTTAAGTATGCTTCCACCGTCGGAATTCGTTCGTTTCCAATCAGCAGTCTCTCGATATCTTTTTGCGAGCTGTTTACATTAAGGAGCGTATTGTCATGCTCCAATCCAATTTTTTTGGATTTAGCGGTCTCGCTCCTTCTAAATTTTTTTGCCACTTACATACTGCCTCTTAACGAAAGCTTCTGGGTACGAAGCTTTGATCGTAGATGACTGGCTTTAACTATCACTTCATGTTTTTAAAGAGCGGTGTTACCAACAGCCCAGCTAGTCTTACTTCCTGAAACTGCAGGGTCAACAATATTAAAATGACATCATTTTTATTTTTCATTATCGAATATTGCACTTCAAAAAATGGAGTTAAACAATAGTGATAAATTGCAGGCATTGATTTATATCGATTTTTTTTGCTTTACCAGCTTGAACAATTAGTATAAATTGACAAACTACAAGCAAGCCAAATTGTGTAGCACTCCAATAAGTTTGCTACATGGTTTTTTTTATAAAATCAAAGTCTAAAAAAGCACTCTCATCCTCAGACTTTTCATGAGTTCAGAGGACGTTTTAGTAGTTCCAGATAGAGTTCAAAGCACTAACCAGCAGACAAGGTGTATGCGGTAAATGAGGACAAAAACCTGCTTGTTTTTTGAAATAACTCGGACAAAAACAGATTTTTTGTGTCCGCAATAGGGTTTGCTAACGAAAATACCTATTTAAAACAATGGTTTAGGATTTTGTCCGCAATTCGCAACGCTCACATCAACGGTGAGGAGTCCGCCATGACGGAATTCGATCGCCTCAGATATCTGCGCGTCGTTCTTATTCTGGCTGGCGTCGCGTGCCTTGCCCTCTATCCTCTCATGCTGTTCTGGCCGTCCGGTTGGGCCTGGCATAGCGGTTATTCGGACTACCCGATGATGATCGTTGGCATCTACGCCACGCTTGGTGTGTTTCTAATTCTGGCCGTACGTGATCCATTAGCCAATCTGAGCCTGATCTGGTTCGCCGTTTGGTCTAGCGCCGTCCACGGTGGAGTCATGGCCGTCCAGGCGCTCACCCAGTCAGGGCAGATGGGACACTTGGCGGGTGATGTGCCAGCGCTTTTGATCTTGGCGCTTGCCTTGGCCATTTTGACGCCCCGCTCGCGATTGGGCGTCAGGCCCCGGACAGGCCATCAGGCTTAAGTGCTGATCTGACTGCCCGCACGAGGTCCAGCGGGCCGCAAGCGACTGCTCAGATTCAGGCAGCCAACTTTAAAGATGGTGAAAAAAGTCGGATGGATCATCGATATGTGGCCCAGGTGGCTAAACACCGCATAGTACTGCTCCTGAACTCGCAGCGACTGGAAAGCACTATGCACCCGGGACACATATGTTCACGGCCTCTCTCTCTGGAGTTCTAACGATTACCGCAAGGTATACCCACCATCTACGACAATATCCTGGCCGTAAATGCTACGTCCTCGCTCGGATAGAAGGAACAGAATCACATCTGCCACCGCTTCCGGCTCCAGGAATTTACCCTCTAGCAAGCGCTGATTGACTGTCTCGGCGACAGAAGACAATGTCGCATTATCCAACCCTAATGATCGCCAGATCGGAGTAGCGGTTGGCCCTGGCGATACGACGTTTACTCTAATTCCTGCCTCAGCCAGTTCGACGGCCAAGGTTCGTGCATGCGCTGTCAGTGCTGTTTTTGACGCGATGTAGCCAGCCAAGCCTGGGAAGGCCAATGCGGAAAGGAAAGTGCCGACAAACACAACTGCCGCAGGTGTCGCCAATTGAGCACGCAACGCAGAAAGCGTGTTGAGCGCACCTGCTCCGTTGACAGCCCAGTTTCGCTCAAACCCCCTACCCTCCAAACTCTCTTCAAGTACGGCGACGCCTGCATTCGGTACGAGAAAATCTACAGGCCCGATTCTGGAGGCACAGTGTGCAAGCTGCTCGAGATCCGAACTTACCGTCACATCGCCCCTGACGACATGGAGGCGATCACCGTGAACCTCCTTGAGTGCAGCCAATCCGCCCCGGCTACGTGACATCGCCACTACTGTCGCTTCTTGGCTGAGTAACCGTTGAACAACTGCCAGACCGATACCTGAACTCGCACCGGTTACCACAGCCAAACGATCGTTGAACTCACTTCTCATGTTTCAGCTCCTTGGGCATTAAACGATGTACCCATCACTGACACATTTCATGCCAATCTAAAAACTCATCTAAATCAAGTAACTGAAGATTTATAGAGTCAATTTGACTACTGATATCTCTTGTCATAATGACTATTGATAGTTTTTTTGACCCTCATTAATAGATATTGTGAGCGCCTCAGAGGGCAGTAAAACGTGCCGCATCGAATCTCTTTGATAGGCACTGTCCTTTCCTCGATACAAGCCAGAGTTGATCAGCGAATTCCAGATTGGCCGCCCCATCGCCCTACTCCCTTGCGATCTGTTTCGGCGTTGTTGATCGGCGCCATCGTGCAGTCTTCGAAATTGACGCCGCCCCTGCCCTCCAATGCCCGACTGGGCGCGCGCCAACCCGTTGCCGCTCCCTGCTCCAGTTTTCAGACCGGCCTGCGTTTACCTCTCGCCGGACTCACGAACAATCGCCTGGGCAACATCGGCGAATGGCAAATCGCGAGTCAAAACCGAACTGGCGAAATACCTGACGCGTGGTCGGGTAGCCAGGATCTTCGACCCAGGCTCGCTCCCCTGCGTGGAGCAAAGTATGTGCGACCAGCGACAGGCTACTGCGCCAACCGCTGATGATAAACACCTGATGCGCGCCGCAATCGATGCCTCGTGACACTTGCAAATACGAGGCAATGACGCTGCGTAATGCAGGGAGGCTGTGTGGTGCTAGCGGAGGCGGACGGTAGCGGTTTTTGTAATTCGGGACTGACCCCGGTGCCTTTCTGACCGAAGGCCAAGAGGTAGCCCTCGCTCATAAGCAACGAATGGGCCAGCTCGAGGGGCCACGAGCCACACCCAGCTCTTTGGCGAGGGCAATCGGTCACCAGAGCAAAGCGTTCCAGCGGCGATGGCAGCGAGTACTCGGTCATATATCTGACGGTACAGAGGGAAACCCGGTAATCCATCCAATGCGGTGAAAGGGTGCGAACTGCATGTAATTCATGCCTGGATCTCCAACGCATCTAGCTCCGATAAAAACTGAACAACCTTAACCACTCGGGGCCTTCCAGAAGTAGAAGTAAAGATTCACACTTTTTAGTCATTTTATTCTTAACAAATAGAAGCTCTCGAACACGACCCATTAAATCGTCCTCGTTTCAACTAATAACGAAGACCCTGAGGCGAAAAACTCATTTGCTGTCCGATTAAGATAAAGGCTAGCCCTTATACCTAAAGTGAGTCAGGCGACGTTTTCAATCGAATTTATGTGAGTCGACTTTTGTGCTGAGTGCGTAGCAGAGGTATGTCGATTGCAAGCCTTATAGCGACCTGAGCATTTCTTGAGACATCCGGGTTGGGCGGGTTATATGAGAGCGCAGTGAGGTGCAGTGAGGTAAGGCTAAGTTGAGTTGTGGATTTAACCGACGGCTATTTAGCAGACTCGCCATCTGATTGAGCATGACTTGCGAGTGTTCCGCCAATCCCCCCACCTTCGGGAAATACTGTTCTGGCAGCTCGTTGCTGTTTTCATCCCGTCCTTGCAATGACGATAGGGATCGCACCGGTACAACTTTATGTCGGTCGGGACGGTAAACGCGCATGTTCAACCATTTCCTTGCCACGCCCCACATCCGCGACTGATGAGTTCTTGAAGCAACTCACGGGCGTTCGCGATCAGAGTACTGATGACCGTCTTGGTCTCCTTACCGGAAAATTTCAAATGGATTTAACGCTTTAGAACAGTAGCGCCCTGGCTGCTCCTGCTCCCGTACAGCTGGGTCGGCTCAACTCCAAGACTGTTTGGGAAATCCTCGCCAGAGCCTTCCGGGATGACACATTGCCAACCATCCTATGCCCTCGTTGTTCCACGCCCGGCACTTCTACGCTGCCACATTGCCCGAGGGACAGCAGGCAATGGAGAGTTCCGTGCGCTTCTTCGAGCTTGGCTTGGCCGACGCCAATCGTTAACTGAAAACCAGGCTGAGGGGGCTGTATCGCTTTCTCGGCCTGACACCTGTGGCAATCACAGTCGCAATGGCCCAATGATCACACGCTCAATACCCGCTGACTTCGTCTCAACCGAACAAGCATGCCTTCCTGCCGATGTCCGTAATCCGGTGGAACTTTGCTCAGGTCGAACCCCTCAACTGGCAAATCCTGACGAGTCATCATCATGCTTCCACACAGCGAACAAGGCCACGGGTCGCCGACCTTCGTGCTGATGCATTACCTGGGAGGCTCCCATCGCACCTGGTTCCCCACCCTTCCCTATCTGGACGGCGATCATCACTGTGTGGCGATTGACACCCCGGGGTTCGGAGACGCGGCGCAGGTAGGGGGCTACACCGTCGATGCGATGGCCGAGCACGTCGATCAGTGCATTCGTGAACTCGGCATAACGAACTGTGTGCTGGTCGGGCACTCAATGACGGGCAAGGTTGCCGTTGTTCTGGCGTCACGCCGGCCTGATTACCTGAGCGGTCTCGTACTCGTCGCCCCCTCACCTCCCGGCCCGCAGCCGATGACGGAGGCAGACCGGGACAAGCAGCGCGCTTACACCAAGACACGCGCCGAAGCGGAAGACTTCGTGGATGAGTCGAGTGCGATTCGCTTGCCCGATGACATCCGCGAAATCGCGATCGCCGACGCCCAGCGGGTCAACCTCGAGGCGTGGCACGCCTGGGTCGATCACGGCAGTCGTGAGGACTGGAGCCACCGATTGGGAACCATTGATTTGCCGGTTTTGTTGGTCTGTGGCGAGGTGGATGAGCAGGTGCCGGGGCCTGATGAACAGCGCCGCACGACGCTGGCGGCATTCACACGCACTCAGTTGGAAGTGATTCCAGGCGCGGGCCATCTGATGCCGATGCAAACGCCTCGGGCACTGGCAGCGCTGATGCTGACCTTCGCCAAAGCGCAGCTCGACGGATGACCCATCCGTTACCCACTCCCCTTACATAAGTAGGCACATGAACGCCGCCCTGTCGGCACCCATCATTGAGCGAGGTGAATATGGATCTGGGAATCAAAGGCCGCGTGGCACTTATTACCGGTGCCAGCGGCGGCATTGGCTTGGCGACTGCCAGACAGCTAAGTGAAGAAGGCGTGTGGCTGGTGCTGAGTGATATCGATCAGCAAAAGCTGGACGAAGCGTACACCTGGTTGAGCGCTGAAAAAGTTTTGCTGGCTGCCGATATGACTCGACAAGACGAGGTTGAGCGCGTTGTCGACGCCGGCCGGGCAACATTCGGTCAGATCGACATCGTGGTCCACACCGCAGGCGTGACGGGGGCAAAGGGCGATCCTTTGGAGCTGTCCGACGAGGATTATCTGGAAGCATGGAACACCGACTTCTTCTCCGCCGTGCGTGTGGCCCGGGCGACCATTCCGGATATGCGCACACGCAACTGGGGGCGGTTCGTCTGCATCACCTCTGAAAATGCGGTGCAACCCTACTGGGAAGAAGCGGTTTACAACACCGCCAAGGCGTCGCTTGCAGCGTTCATCAAGAACCTTTCCTACAAAGAAGCTGCTCAGGGTGTGCTTTGCAACACAGTCTCTCCGGCGTTCATCGAGACGCCCATGACCGACGGAATGATGAAGAAACGCGCTGAAGAACTGGGCGTGACCTTCGAGGAGGCCATCGAAAGCTTCCTTGATGAAGAACGTCCGGGCATTGTCCAGAAACGTCGGGGCAAGCCGCACGAGGTGGCAGCCGCCATCGCACTGCTGGTGTCCGAACGGGCTTCTTTCATCAACGGCAGCAATCTTCGCGTGGATGGCGGATCGGTACAGGCGCTGCAGAACTGATCATGGAAGGTGCGTCGGTGCTGAAAGACGGCATCGACGCCCCGGTGCTTCAATCGTTCTGAAGTCAATGACAGAACCCCTTCCCACCGAAGGGGTCTGCTCCTGTATTACTTTCGGAATACAGCCAATGTCCACGCAAAAAAACCTTGTGATACTTGCCCGCGGCGGGTACGCCGCCCGAGGAATGCTTTACCTGATCATCGGGATTTTTGCACTGCTGGCTGCTCAGGATTCAACCAAGCCAAAAGACAGCCACAAAAGCCTGGAGGCCCTGCTGGCTCAGCCGTTTGGCTACTTTTTAGTGGGGCTCGTGGTGGCGGGCTTGCTCGCTTTTGCGGCGTGGCGTGTGCTGCAAGCTACGCGTGACGTCGACCACCACGGCAAAAACCTCAAGGGATTAGTGATTCGCGCGGGCTTGTTCACGGGAGGTCTAGTGAATGGCGCGCTGGCTTTTTTTGCCTTAGGTCTGCTGTTGAGCGGAATAAAAAGCGCGGGCAGTTCCGATGGAAAAACCAAGGATTGGCTGGCGCATCTTTTGTCTTGGGAACACTCCAACTTACTCGTGTACGTCATTGCTCTCGTTCCGCTCAGTGTTGGAGTGGCGCACATCATCAAAGGCTGGAAGGCATCGTTCGAGAAGTATTTTGAGGCCGACGAAGACGTCATGCGATACGTGCGGCCGGTCTCTCGGTTTGGTCTGATCGCCCGTGGGGTCGTGTTTATCGAAATAGGCTTACTGCTGGCAGTCAGCGGCTCTGCCTACAAAGCGATGGATCCGCCGGGTATGAAGGAGGCCCTGGACGCACTCCAGAATCTTCCGGCTGGGTGGCTGGCGCTGATCGTGATGGCCTTTGGGTTGATCGCTTTCTCGGTTTACAGCTTCTCTGAAGCTTTTTGGCGGAAGATAAACATGAAAGTACCGGGCGTGTGTTGACGGTAATCCTTCGCTTCATCCAGTGGATAGCTAGGGCCTGAGCCCTAGCAAACAGCAGGTGTTACTTCTTCTTTTTCGCAGGTTTGTCTGCTTTATCGTCCGACTTCTTAGCCTTTTCTGGCTTGCTGTCAGCTTTCTTTGCAGACTTCTTCGGCTCGGCGTCCTTTCTCTTTTCTTTCTTTTCCGAAGATTTCGAAAGCGCTGACGCGGCAGCTGACTTCTTCGCCGGTGACGCTTTCTTGTCTTTCAGATCTTTGCTGGCTTTGGAAGGACTGTCTTTGGATTTCTTTTCGTCTTTAGCCACGTTCATTACCCCTCGGGTATGCCGGTATCGGCACATTGCCAGTGGATTATCCACAAGCTGATCATTAGGCGAGCACACGAAGAAGCGGTTCAAAGTTTTTGACGCCTCGCCCTCGTCTCAGGTGCGTACATCGGTTTCGGCGCCATGTGCAAGCCTGCTTAATTGTCCTCCGCTTCTGCCTCGTCACCCTCCTCCATGGGTTCCTCGCGTTCAGACGAATGCTCAGGGGGGTTGGGCATCACATCAGGTCGTCCTGGCTCCAGCGGCGCTATTGAAGCACCGTTACCCGAACCACCTTCCAGCTCTGACTTACTTTTCATTATTTGCCTCCCATGGTCGCAAAAAGGGTTGCGACGTATGGGTTCGAAGCTGGAAACGTGGCGTCGTTCGGTCAATCTTTCCCGGTGCCGACAAATGAGCGTCGAGTTCTGGAGCGAAGGAGAAGACCACGGCTTCCTATCTGCGCTCAAGGAGCAGAACCCAGCAGCCCTCTCCATCTATGCGCGTCAGATCGATCTGACGGTTACTTAAAAAGAATGCAGCCCATTGTCAGCCTGTTTCTTTCGGCCTATCTTGTACAAAACCTATACAGGTCCATTGGTGATGTACAACAAAGTGAAGTGGCCGCTCACGCTGTACTTTGACGGCGATTGCCCGTTGTGCGCGCGCGAAATCAAGCTTCTTCGCCAACATGCCGCGGAGGATCGACTGTTTTTCGTGGACATCAGTCGCGATGAATTCGACGCGACGGCACTAGGATTCACCTTCGAGCAGATGCAGTCGCTGTTGCACGGCCGTTTCGCCGATGGGCAATGGGTGACCGGCCTGGATGCGACGCTATGGAGCTGGCGAGCCGCGGGTTTGGGTTTTTGGGCGACGCCGCTGACATGGCGCGCACTGCGTCCGCTGCTGGAACTCGGGTATCGCCTTTTCTGCCGCTTGCGTCCCGCTTTGGCATGGTTGCCTCATCCGGATGGAGGCCGTCGCTGTGTCGATAACCAGTGCGTGGTGCCGGAATCCAAACCTTCACACAAGGAGGCGCCCGGTCCGAAAACAAAGCAGAACTAGACCGCTTCGCTTCGTCACTGACGCGAGAAGAACCTGAACCACAGGTCATCCGGCGAACCTCGCGTCATCGGGTGCAAAGCACGCACTCCCTACCCTCAACGATCAACGCCACACTTAGCGCAGCATGGCTGCGAGGTATCAAAATGAACCTACCATTAGCCGAGCACTACCGTGAAATTTTAGTCGGCGTAGGCGAGAACCCGGACCGTGAAGGCCTTCTGGACACGCCCAAGCGCGCAGCCAAAGCGATGCAGTACCTGTGCAATGGCTACTCGTTGAATCTGGAGGAAATCATCAACGGCGCACTGTTCGAATCGCAAAGCGATGAAATGGTGATCGTGCGCGACATCGAGCTGTATTCCTTATGCGAGCATCACATGCTGCCCTTCATCGGCAAGGCCCATGTCGCGTATATCCCGACCGGCAGGGTGCTAGGCCTGTCCAAGGTCGCCCGAGTGGTCGATATGTTCGCCCGGCGCTTACAGATTCAGGAGAACCTGACCAGGCAGATTGCGGACGCCATTCAGCGCATTACCGATGCCGCCGGCGTGGCGGTGGTCATTGAGGCAAAGCATATGTGCATGATGATGCGCGGCGTGGAGAAACAGAATTCGGTGATGACCTCGTCGGTGATGCTGGGCGCATTTCGCGAGTCCTCTGCGACGCGTCACGAGTTTCTCCAGTTGATCGGACGCCTCAGCTAAGGCAAACGAATCGAGGGTATCGACGGGAGAGGCCAGATGAACAGTTCCTTTACGATGAGCTCCCTTGGCGACGGTTACCGTGCGTTGGTGATTGGCGCCAGCGGAGCGCTAGGCTCGGCTTTTTGTGAGTGGCTCAATGACGATCCGCGATGTGCCGGTGTCCGCCAATTGGGGCGCAGCACCCTTCCAGCCCTGGATCTGGAACACCCCGACAGCATCGCCAAAGCGGCTGCCGAATTGGTTCAAGAAGCGCCCTATCAGTTGATTGTGCATGCCGCAGGGCTCCTGCATCGCGATGGCATCAAGCCTGAAAAAAGCTACGCCGCGATTGAAGCGGAGGCCATGCAGGCGGTATTCCAGATCAACACCCTGGGCCCTGCTTTGGTTTTGCGTCACTTTCTGCCACTGCTTGATCGCAGCGGCGCCATGGCGATGCTCTCCGCCAAGGTGGGCAGTATCGGTGATAACCGTCTGGGCGGCTGGTATGCCTATCGCGCCTCCAAGGCAGCGTTGAACATGCTGATTAAAACGGCTGCCATAGAACTGGCACGGACGCGACCTGAGACCCGTTTGTTGAGTCTTCATCCAGGCACCGTTATTTCAGGCCTGTCGCAACCCTTCCGAGGCGCGTCTGCGGCCCGGCCAGCCGACATTGCTGCCCGTGAGTTGCTATCACTGATTGACGGTTTGACTCCTGCCGACAGCGGCAATTTCTTTGCCTATAACGGTGAGCGCCTACCCTGGTAGGCACTCACGTAACATTTTTCAGGAACGCTGAACATGATAAGTGCAGAACTTCTGCAGCTGGTGGTGGAAGCATCCAGCGATGGCATCGTGGTTGCGGAGCAGGAAGGTGATGAGAACATACTGATCTATGCCAACCCTGCCTTCGAGCAGCTGACGGGCTATAGCAATGACGAGATCCTTTATCAGGACTGTCGTTTTCTGCAACGTAATGACCGAGACCAAAGCGGTTTGGCAATCATCCGCGAGGCCATAAAAAACCGTCAACCCTGCAGGCAGATCATCCGCAATTATCGCAAGGATGGAAGTGCTTTCTGGAATGAGCTCTCGATTACCCCGGTGTTCAACGATAGAGATCAACTGACCTACTACATCGGGATCCAGAGGGACGTCAGCGTCGAGGTAGAGGTTCGCGAGCGAGTGCGCGAACTTGAGGCTGAACTCGTGGCGCTAAAGAAGCAACTGGCTCAATCGAAGCGTTGAGCCTTTCTGTGTCAGCCGCTAATAGGCCGGTCGCGATGGGCGCCTGCAAACAGGAGCATCACTCACAGTCCCCTACTCATCGAATGGCAATGGAGTCTCAGGATCGCGCCGGACTTCAAAGACATTGAGCGTCATCGCCACGAGCGAGTAATACCCATAGACGCCGATCAGCTCGACCATGGCAGGCTCGCCAAAGAGCGCGACGCCCTGATCGTAAAGCGCGGTATCGACACGGCGGGTTTGATACAGCGACTGGCCGATTTCGTACACGCACTGCTCATCCGTGCGTGTAAACGTCGGCGTCAGGTGTTGCCTGAGCGCTTCGATCACACTGTCGCAAACGCCCGCGCCTCTGGCGATGGGCTCATGAATCTGCCACTCCGCCTGCGAGCGCCACCAAGCGGCGGTCGTCAGGATGGCGAGTTCAGTCAGCCGTAACTCCAGCGCGGTTCCGTACCGGCAGAACGCTCCCAGACGCTGCGTGTGATCTGCCAGCGCCGGGCTATGAATCCATGCGAGGAAAGGCCCGTCCAGATTGCCGCGAGGGCCCTTCAGAATTTCAGCCAACACGCGCTGTTGGTCTTCGCTCATCTGATCAGGCTGCAAGGGTGTAAGACGCGATTGAATGTCCATGATTTCCTCTGTCCAGGCGGTCGTCAGCGCCATTGATGACGTTGGCTACGCACTCACTATGAATCGCGCAGGGTAATCGGGAACAAGACACCCTGACCAGAGCGCGAGCCTGCCCAACGCTTGGGGCAGCTTACGTAGGCTCGCGAACTCGAAATCAAAGCGTCGGTTGACAGCCCTAATTATGCTGATTACAGTCACAAAATGTCACAAACCAATGTTCAGTTCTCCGTCGCGTCACACATCATGGCCTCGCTGGCTGCCAACCCCGGGCAGCCCGTGCGTTCAAGCGACCTTGCGAGCAGCGTAAACGCAGACCCGAGCTTCGTGCGCCGGGTGATTTCCAAGCTTGCCAAGGCAGGTCTGGTCAGCACCACCCGAGGCAAGATGGGCGCGTGCATGCTGTCCCGGCCCGCCTCGGAGATCACCCTGCTCGATATCTATCAGGCCAGTGAAGCGCCGAGAACGTTCGTCGTGCATCAATACGCGGTCACGGAATGTTGCCATGTGAGTCGGAACATCAAGGGATGTCTGGAAAACGTCCTTCAACGGGCACAAGCGTCATTCGAGCAAAGCCTGGCCCAACATACCCTTGCAGACATCAGTCATGCACTTGAAGGCGATCACTGATTTTTTTTGCCTTTAATTGTTGTCTTTAAACGCACAATTATTTTTCTCACGCAATCCTTGGGACCCCTATGACAAATGCCACCGTAAACAGGATGACCGTCATCACCCACTGCAGATTCTTCGCGAAGGAGATGGCACCGTGACCGACAGCTCCCTTGTAAGCTCGAACAAGCAACTGCAGCCGGAATTGAGTTCGGCCGGTTCGACACCCGCTTGGCTCGCCGTCGCTGCGCTGGCGCTCAGCACCTTTACCTCCGTCACTACCGAGTTCATACCGGTCGGTCTTCTGACCAATATCGCCAGCAGCCTCAATGTGAGTGAAGGCGCTGCCGGGCTGATGATCACGATGCCAGGAGTGGTCGCCGCTGCGACTGGCCCGCTGTTGATCATTCTGGCGGGACGACTGGACAGGCGCATCGTGCTGTTGCTGCTGTCGGCGCTGCTGGTGCTCTCAAACGCTTTCGCAGCAATGGCTCCGAACCTCGCTACCATGTTGGCGGCCAGGGTACTGCTCGGGCTATGCGTTGGTGGGTTCTGGACCTTTGCGCCCAGCGCCACGGGACATCTGGTCCCGGCCGCGCTGCAACCCCGCGCAATGTCATACATCCTGGCGGGCATTTCGGTTGCCACCATCGCGGGCGTTCCGGCCGGCGCATTGCTGGGCGAAATTGCCGGGTGGCGGATGACGTTCTTCGCCATCGCCGCCATGGCCCTGGTCGTGCTCATCCTGCAACTGTTCACCCTGCCCTCAATGCCCGCCGAACGGGCGATCAAGCTGCGAGAGTTGACGGTGCCGTTTACCCAACCGCTGGCACGGATGGGCCTGATCGTCACGCTGCTGTTGGTGGCGGGACATTTCGGGACCTACACCTATCTCAAACCCATCCTTCAGCAGATTTACGGTGTGAGCTCCGAAAGCGTCACCACCCTGCTCCTTGTTTATGGCGTCGCAGGCTTTGTCGGCACGTTCGTCGGCGGCCGCCTGGTCAGCCACAGCGTCCGTGCCACTGCGCTCATGGCCGTCGTGATGATCGGCGCCGTGCTGATGCTTTCTGCACTTGGCGCAACCGGCGTGACCGAAGGCGCCGTCGCCGCGTTGGTCTGGGGCGCAGCCTTTGGCCTGGTCCCCGTTGCCCTGACCACCTGGATGCTCAAGGCACTTCCAGACTCGCCCGAAGCCGGCCAGGCGGTATTGGTCAGCGTGTTCCAGATCGGCATCTCGCTGGGCGCGTTCGTCGGCGGTTTCGTGCTCGACGCCTACAGCATCGTCAGCGTGTTGTTGCTGGGCGGCACCCTGCTCATTCTTGCGGCGCTGGTGATCGCGGCCACCCGCTCAAGGTCAACGCAACCCTGATCCTGCAAACCCGTAATCCCGTAATCCCGTAACCCCCGAAATGCTCCATTCCCTACGTGAGGTCAACATGGCTAAGTTAGAAGGTAAAGTGGCACTCGTTACCGGTGCGTCCAAAGGCATCGGCGCTGCAATCGCCAAGGCGCTGGCCGCCGAAGGTGCGGCAGTGGTCGTCACGTACGCGAACGCGAAGGCCGGCGCCGAATCCGTCGCCGCCAGCATCGTGGAAGCTGGCGGGCGCGCCACCGTGGTCGGCGGCGATGTCACCAAGGCTCAGGATGCAGAGACGTTCGTGCAAACCGCAATTGATGCGTATGGCCGTCTCGACATTCTCGTCAACAACTCCGGCGTCTATGCCTTCGCACCGCTGGAAGGCATCACCGAGGAAGAATTTCACCGCCAGTTCAACACTAACGTCCTTGGCCTGCTGCTGGTGACGCGTGCCGCCGCCAAGCATCTGGGCGAAGGGGCCAGCGTGATCAACATCAGTTCCGCCATCACCTCGTTGCTGCCAGCGGGCACCGCAATCTACAGCGCGACCAAAGGCGCGGTGGACGCCCTCACTGGCGTGCTGGCCAACGAGCTGGCTCCACGCAAGATCCGGGTTAACGCCATCAACCCTGGCTACGTCGAAACCGAAGGCACCCACAGCGGCGGTATTACCGGCTCGGAAATGGAAAAAGGCTTCATCGCGATGACCCCACTGGGCCGTGCCGGACAGCCGGAAGACATCGCTGACGTCGCCACCTTCCTGGCCTCCGATGCGTCTCGCTGGATGACGGGCGAGCACCTCGTCGCGTCCGGTGGTCTGAACTGATAACGGGATGAATAGCGCTCGCACTGCGGGCGCTTTCATCACTGGCACGCTCTGAATGATCTGACCGACATCATCACGCTCATGATCCCGATCCTGCGGGAGGTCCGCAGGTAGAGCCGCCGAGTCAGCCCAGGTCACCACCTCCCACCGGCAATGTCACACCCGTGATGTAGGACGCTTCGTCGGAGGCCAGGAAGAGAATCGCACCCGCTTGTTCGTCGACCGTCCCGTAACGCTTCATCAAGGTGCTATCGATCGTCTGATCAACGATTTGCTGGTACCACACTTGCTCCTGCTCACTTTGAGGCTGGGTATTGCGCGGAATCCGGCGCGGCGGTGCCTCCGTGCCGCCGGGTGCGGTGGCGTTGACGCGAATTCCGCTGCCCGCGGTTTCCAGTGCCAGACACGCCGTCAGGGCATTCACGCCGCCTTTCGCAGCGCCGTACGGCACGCGGTTGATACTGCGTGTGGCGATGGAGGAGACGTTGACGATCGCACCGCTTCCCTGTTTGAGCATGTAGGGCAATACGCTGTGGCAGCACCACAGCGTCGGAAACAAGGAGCGACGGATTTCGGCCTCGATCTCGTTTTCCGCGTAATGCTCGAAGGGTTTGGCCCAGATTGTCCCGCCAACGTTGTTGATCAGGATGTCGATGCGACCGAAGCGCTGGTCTGCCGTGGCCATCACACGCGCACATTCGGCGTAGCGTTCAAGATCCGCGGTCAGTGTCAGGCAACGCTCATGCTGCAGTTCATGGACGAGATCGGAGCGGTCGATGGCGACCAGTAAGGCGCCCTCTTCCAGCAAGCGCTCGGCCACTCTCCGCCCGATCCCCTGCGCCGCGCCGGTCACCAGCGCAACCTTCTCGTTGAAACGTGGGTTCATTTCAATGTCCTCAGGCGGCGTCGCCGGTCACGATGGCGTTGGGCGTGAACTTCTCGTAATGGAAACTCACCGGCGTCACACCCTGATCTTTGAAGTGCTGGCGCACGGCATCGACCATGGGCGGCGGGCCACACAGATACACGTCGACGTCCCCCTCGTTGAGGACCTCGGCCGCCATGTGCTGCGTGACATAGCCTTTTTGAGGATGAGCGCTCGCAGGGTCGGCAACACAGGTCACGAAGCTGAAGTTGGGCAGCCGCGCGGCGAAGGTTTGCAGTGTGTTGACCATCACCAGATCCTGGTCACGGGTAACGCCGTAGATCAGCGAGACCCGCTGCGATTCACCGCGTTCGGCAAGCACCTCCAGCATCGCCAGAAAAGGTGCCAGCCCGGTGCCGCCGGCCAGGAACAACAGCGGTCGCTTCACTTCGCGCAGGTAGAAACTGCCCAGAGGCCCGGTCATGGTCACCTGATCGGCGGGTAGCGCGCGCTCCAGCCATTTGCTAATCAGCCCGCCAGGCACCTGCTTGATCAAGAAGCTCGCGTGCTTTTGGCCCGGCAAGCTGCTGAAGGAATAGGAACGCGTCTGCCCGCTGCCCGGCACCTCGATGTTGACGTATTGACCGGGCAGAAAGACCGGCGCCTGATCCAGCTCGAAGCTGACCTCCAGGGCGGCGTCGGCATGCCGGGTGATTGCATGAACGGTGGCCGCAAACTGGCTTGTCCCGGTCTTGCACGCGCTGGAGGGCACGGGGACGGAGATGACGCAGTTCGATTGCGGCACCATCTGGCAGGTCAGCACCTGTCTTTCCTGGGCCTCGTCTTCACTCAACGCGTCTTCGATGTAGTCGTCCCCAAGGTCGTAGGCACCGGTTTCGCAGTGGCATTTGCAGGTACCGCAGACGCCGTCCGAGCAGTCCATGGGCAGGTTGATACGCTGGCGAAAGGCAGCATCCAGAACCTTCTCGCCTGCTTTGCAATCGATGAAACGCGTCACGCCGTCTTCAAAATTGAGCGCGATGGAGTACGTCATGGGTGTGCCCTCAGATGTGATAGATGTCGATGACCTGATGGATGTAATCGTTCTTGAGCACCACCTTCTTGCGTGTGATCAGCGGTTGTTCGCCGCTCACGTCAAGCCGGTAGAAAGAGGTGCCGAAGTACGTGTCCGTGGTCTTGTACCGATGGCTGAGGGTTTGCCAGTTGAAACGCAGGTCCAGATGCGTTGCGTCTTCACCCAGTACTTCCAGGTTGGCGATGAAGTGCGCAGTACGCGGCTCGGGCGTACTGGCGCTCGAGCGTTCAGTCTTGATCCGGAATACGCGGTCTTCGAGACCGTCGCGACTTGGGTAATAAATCAGTGAGATTTCACTGTGCGGATCTTCCGTCAGCGTGTCGTGGTCATCCCAGGCAGGCATCCAGAACTCGACGTCCGGCGAGTAGCATTCAAGCCACTCATCCCACTGCCGATCATCCAGCAACCGGGCTTCGCGGTAGAGAAAAGCAAGCAGACCTTCACGGGCGAGGCTCATGGGCGGGCCTCCTTGTCAGTGGCGATCAGGCCTTGTTGTTCAACCTCGATCGCTTTTTTCAGGCTGGCTGCCCAATGCGCATGCTGGCGCACGAACAGGCCTTCATCCTCGGTCTTCACACCGCTGAGCTGCGGATTCATGCCCATGGCACGGGCATTGTCATCCGCGCCCTCTATCCATTGCTTAGCCCCGCGGCTGAGGTCATTCCACAGGTTCGTCGCACCTTGATAGCCGGTCTGGCAGGCGCGGAATTCCTCCAGGTCATCCGGGGTGCCCATGCCACTGACGTTGAAAAAATCCTCGTACTGACGAATGCGCGTCGTACGCTCCTGAGCGCTCTCGCCCTTGGGGGCCATGCAGTAGATCGTGACTTCGGTCTGATTGACCGAGAGAGGTCTTACGACCCTAATCTGGGTTGAGAACTGATCCATCAGGTAGACGTTGGGATACAGGCAGAGGTTACGGGTCTGATCGACGATGAAGTCGGCGCGCTCCTGGCCAAGACGCTCTGCAAGGGCTGCACGATGCGCGTGCACCGGGCGCACTTCAGGGTTCAGCAGGCGCGTCCAGAGCAGAATGTGGCCATGCTCAAACGCATAGACCCCGCCCAGACTTTTCGACCAGCCGTTGGCATCGACGGTACGCGTACCTTCGGCTTCATAATTGCGCCGGCCCATGGTTGCCGAGTAATTCCAGTGCACGGAACTGACGTGATAACCGTCGGCGCCATTCTCGATCTGCAGCTTCCAGTTGCCGTCATAGATATACGACGAACTGCCACGAAGCACTTCGAGCCCCTCGGGTGCCTGGTCCACCATCTGATCGATGATGACGCGGGTTTCTCCCAGGTAATCACTGAGTTCCGGCACCGCGTCGCTGAGGCTACCGAAGAGAAAGCCACGATAGTTTTCAAAACGGTTCAGGCGCTTGAGGTCGTGTGAACCGTCGCAATCGAAACTGTCGGGGTAAGCGCCGGTCTTGGCATCTTTCACCTTGAGCAACTTGCCGGCGTTGCTGAACGTCCAGCCGTGAAACGGACAGGTAAAGGAACCTTTGTTGCCCTGCTTGCGGCGGCACAGCATGGCGCCACGGTGCGCGCAGGCGTTGACCAGACCGTGCAGGTCACCCTGTTTGTCTCGGGTGATGACGACGGGCTGGCGACCGATGTAGGTGGTGAAGTAGTCGTTGATGTCAGGCACCTGGCTTTCGTGCGCCAGGTAAACCCAACCACCTTCGAAAATGTGCTTCATTTCCAGCGCGAAGAGTTCGGCGTCGGTGAAAATGTCGCGGCGGCAGCGGAACACGCCGGTGGCGGGATCTTCCTGAACGGATTCGCTGAGTTGACGGGCAAGGCGGTCTAAAGTGCTGATCATGGGGGTAGGCCCTCGGTTGTTCTTGTATCAGGCCCCCTCACCCTATGTGTTTAGCCCGCGGCTCAATATCCGCCTGCTGCAAATCGCTATCCGCCCAGCGCAAACGGATCACATTGCCGCGGCCAGGGATTAAGCCCACTGCGTTGAGTTTCCAAAACCGCGCGCTCGATTAACAGACGGCCCTATAAATAATTTGGGGGGCTGGATAAACATTTCGCGCAAGCCCCGCGGGGCAACCTCAGTATCCTCACCGCTCCGGGCTATAAAAATAAAGGTAAAAGGTATGCGACTGGGATGGTATTCGGATCTCTCATCTACCGAAAAGCGTACGTACTGGGCGTGCTTCGGCGGATTCACACTGGACTCGATGGACGCGACGATCTTTGCGCTGATGATGCCGGTCCTCATGACGGTGCTTAGTTTGAGCAAATCCGACGCGGGGCTGTTGGGTTCCGTCTCGTTGATAGGCAGTGCTCTGGGTGGTTGGGGCGCCGGCATGCTCGCCGACCGATACGGTCGCATCCGCGTCATGCAAGGCACGGTGCTGTGGGTCGCGGTGTTCACCTGCATGGGCGCTTTCTGCACAGGCTTCTGGACGTTCCTGCCTGTTCGGTTCCTGCAAGGGATAGGCTACGGCGGTGAGGCCGTCGTTGGGGCGGTCCTGATCAGTGAAGCGATCAAACCCGCGTTGCGTGGCCGGGTCGCAGCCTCCGTGCAGAGCGGTTATGCGGTGGGCTACGCGATCTCACTGGCGACGATGCCCGTGTTGTTCAACTTCCTGCCGGAAGACATTGCCTGGAGAGCGTTCTTCGCCATCGGTTTGCTTCCCGCACTTCTGATCTGGTTCATCCGACGCCTGGTGCCGGAATCGGCAGCGTTCACCCAGACACAATCTCGCCGAAGAGGCATCGACGTTCGGGCGATATTCTCTGCCGAGCATCGTCGAGTCACGATCATCAGCACGATACTGGCCAGCGGTATATTCGGCGGCGCATACATCATGATCACCTGGCTGCCGACCTACATGCGTACGGTGCTGTACTTGCCGATTGCCTCCACCTCAGGCTATCTGGCGGTCAACATCGCGGGGTCGCTGCTGGGACCCTTTATCTACGGCTTGATCAGTGACCGTATCGGCCGCGGCAGAACGTTCATGCTGTTTCTGGTCTGTCAGGCAGTGGTGGTATCGGTCTACATGTTTGCCGACGTCAGCATGAACCTGATTCTTGCGCTGGGTTTGTTGCTCGGCGCCTTTCAGGGCGGTCTGGCATCCGGGCTTCCTCTGACGTTTTCCGAGCTTTATCCCACGCGTATGCGGGCCAATGGAGCCGGTTTCTGCACAAGCTTCGGCCGTGGGTTCGGTTCGATCATGCCGGCGGCGGTCGGGTTTGCATCGGTGCACATGAGCCTGTCCGTGGCGATGGGTTCGTTTGCCATCGGGTCATACCTGATCGGGTTCATTGCCGCGTTGTCCCTGCCTGACGCAACTGGGGTAGACCTCACCGCAGTGGACTCGAATCATGCGGATGCGGACCGGCACGCAGCGGGTTCTGCTGCAGAACACCGGTCCGTGAGCACCCAGCCCCACGCCTGATCTGCACGCACAGGCCAGCGTGCGGGGACAACAGGCGCAACTCGATTACACGTTCTTTGAGGAGACATGAACATGGCGCGAATTATCGGCGGACTGGCCGTCTCGCACACACCCACCATTGGCTTTGCCGTTGACCATGAAAAGCAAGAGGAAGCTGCCTGGGCGCCGATCTTCCAAAGTTTCAAGCCGATCAAAACGTGGCTGGAGCAAAAGCAGCCAGACGTGTTGTTCTACATCTTCAACGATCACATCACCTCATTCTTCTTCGATCACTATTCCGCGTTTGCGCTGGGCGTGGACGATCGTTATGAGGTGGCCGACGAAGGGGGTGGCAAACGGGACCTGCCTGCCATCGGTGGACACGCGGCGCTGTCTCGGCACATCGGCAACAGCCTCATGGCGGATGAGTTCGACATGTCGTTTTTCCGCGACAAGCCGATCGATCATGGATTGTTCTCCCCAATGTCAGCGCTCATGCCTTTCAAGGACGGCTGGCCGGTTGAGGTGGTTCCTCTTCAGGTCGGTGTGTTGCAGTTCCCGATGCCCAGCGCCAAACGCTGTTACAACCTTGGGAAAGCATTGCGCCGTGCGATCGAGAGCTATCCCGACGAACTCGACGTTGCGATCGTCGCCACCGGGGGCGTATCCCATCAGGTCCACGGCGAGCGATGCGGGTTCAACAACCCTGAATGGGACGCGCGATTTCTTGACCTCTTCGTCAATGCCCCCCAGCGCCTCACTGAAATCACGCTCGCCGAGTATGCGGAGCTCGGCGGCATGGAAGGCGCCGAGGTCATCACCTGGCTGATCATGCGAGGCGCGCTGTCGGCCAATGTCACGACGCTGCATAAGGATTACTATCTGCCCTCAATGACAGGCATTGCCACCCTGCTGCTCGAGAATCGGGCAGGCACAGCGCCGATGAACGTGCATGAGCGCCACCGCGACCACATCAACCACCAGTTGGCGGGCATTGAGCGACTTGAAGGCACTTACCCTTTTACCCTCGAACGCAGCCATAAGGCTTATCGTCTCAACCGTTTTCTACACCGCCTGATCGACCCGGCCTGGCGCGAACGCTTTCTGGCTCAGCCACAGGCCCTGTTTGAGGAGCACGCGCTGTCTGAGCAGGAAGCGCGGCTTGTGCAGTCGCGGGACTGGCGAGGGCTGATCCACTACGGTGCGATCTTTTTTCTGCTGGAGAAGTTGGGCGCTGTGGTGGGTGTGTCCAACCTGCACATCTATTCCGCCATGAAGGGGCTGACCCTGGAGGCGTTCCAGAAGACGCGGAACCAGCAGGTCACCTATTCGGTGGCTGGCAAGCCACCTGGCACGTCTTCATGACGGCCGCTGGCAATGTCCTGTGCGACCTGCCGTATTTTCTCGATGAGCACCTGCGCTGCCGGTGAATGCAAGCCATGGGTTCGGTAGATCAAGCCAATGGCCCGATGGGTCTGCTCCAGCTGCAGATTCAGACGCTGCAGCTCACCCGAGGCCAGTTCGTACTCCAGCTGATGCTCTGACACGATCGCCAACATGTCCGAACGCATCAGCAGTCCTCTGATGATCGCCATGTCGCCTGTTTCAACAACCGGTTCGGGTGGAGCGCGGTGCAGCGATGCGAAATGGGCATCAAGGAGCAGGCGAGCAGGCGTGTCCGCGCGCGGCATGACCCATCGGGCGGTATCCAGGTCATCCATCGTGACGCGGCGCTCCAGCCACGGATGACCTCTTCTGCCGAGGATCACCATCTCTTCGGTCAACAGTTTTTCTCCGTGCAGGTCGGTGGCATAGTCCTGAGCCCTGAGGGCGCCAAAAACGAAATCCACATCGCCCGCGCGCAACTCCAGTGCCAGTAAATTGAAAGGACTTTCATTGGTGGCCACCTGCACATGAGGGTGGTCGGCGAGGAGGCGCACGATCGCCTCCGGCAGGATTCGCGTGCGTCCCAACGGCAGCGCGCCCACCGTTACCACTCCCTGCAACGAACCTTTGATGGCTGCGACATCGGCCCGGATATGGCGTAAGTCATTCAGGGCGCGGCGCACAGGATAGAGGATCTCCTGGCTGGCACGTGTAGGCTGCAAACCCCGTGCGGTTCGCTCGAACAAGGTCTTGCCTGCGCCGTCCTCCAGGACTTTGAGCGCGGCGCTGATAGCGGGCTGGGTGAGGTCGAACGAGCGCGCCACCGTTTGCATGTGCTGGGTTTCGCAAAGCTTGACGAATATCTGCAACCGACGGGTGTGCAGCAGGTAGAGTGGTTCGTGGGGCGCATGACCGAGCATGGCGGGAATCGATTCCAGCTCGCTCATAACCCTCCTCGCCCTCGGCAGGATGGCCTTGCCATAAGGCGTCAGCAGCATGCCACTGGCGTGTCGTTCGAATAGGGGGACATCGAGACTGGCTTCAAGGTCACGGATGGAGCGCGTGACCACCGACTGCGCCCGCAGCAATGCGTCTGAGGCTCGTGACACGCTGCCGTGCTCCGCAATCCGGATGAACGCGCGAACCTGCATCAAGTGCAATAACGGTGATGTTGCCATGAGCGCTTCAAAGCCTTCTTATAAATAAAAGGTATGCGTGCCCAAGCCTTACGCATTACTCCTGCCAAGGCAAGCCTGTCAGGATTCATGGAAATCAATAAGGGAGTCGTCCCACCATGAATCACCCCATCAAAAAAAGCGGTCTGGTCGTCAGCGCACATTCGGCAGATTTCGTATGGCGCGCAGGCGGCGCCATCGCACTGCATGCGGCCCAGGGTTACGACATGCATATCGTCTGCCTTTCGTTCGGTGAACGCGGTGAGTCGGCCAAGCTATGGCGAAAAGGCCCACACATGGATGAGGACACGGTCAAGGCGGCGCGTCGTCAAGAAGCCCAGGCAGCGGCGGATATCCTCGGCGCAAGCGTTGAGTTCTTCGACATCGGCGATTACCCGATGCGCGCAGACAAGCAAACCCTGTTCCGTCTTGCAGATGTCTTCCGCCGCGTGCAACCCGAGTTCGTCCTTAGCCACTCCCTCAAGGACCCTTACAACTACGACCATCCACTGGCTGTCCATCTGGCCCAGGAAGCACGCATCATCGCTCAGGCCGAAGGCTACAAGCCGGGCCAGAAGATCGTGGGCGCCCCACCCGTCTACAGTTTCGAGCCGCACCAACCCGAACAGTGCGAATGGCGGCCGGACGTGCTGCTGGACATCACGTCCGTGTGGGACAAAAAGTACGCAGCGATCCAGTGCATGGCCGGTCAGGAACACTTGTGGGAGTACTACACAAGGGTGGCCCTGCAACGTGGTGTTCAGGCCAAGCGCAACATTGGCATTACCGCCACTCGGGACATCCTCTACGGCGAGGGTTATCAGAGCATCTTTCCGCGCGTGACGGAGAATCTGGGATGAGCCACCTGGTAGGCAAAACCGGAATCGTCGTGCGCAACATCAAGCGCGCCGACAGCCGACTGATCGACGAGCTTCCGCGCTACGGGGTGGCGACGGTTCATGAAGCGCAGGGCCGCAAGGGGTTGCTCGCTTCCGGCATTCGCCCGATCCAGCAAGGTGTCGTCATGAGCGGTTCGGCGGTGACTGTCATGGTGGCGCCAGGTGATAACTGGATGTTCCATGTGGCCGTCGAACAGGCTCGACCGGGCGATGTCCTGGTGGTTGCACCCACCTCACCCTGCACCGATGGTTATTTCGGGGACCTCCTCGCCACATCCCTCCAGGCTCGCGGGGTCCGCGGGTTGATCCTCAACGCCGGCGTTCGGGACACCGCCACGCTACGAGAAATGGGGTTCCCTGTCTGGTCCCGCGCTGTGTACGCGCAGGGTACGATCAAAGAAACGTTAGGTTCGGTGAATGTTCCGGTGCTGTGTGCCGGCCAACTGGTCAATCCCGGCGATATCGTGCTAGCCGATGATGACGGCGTCGTCGTGGTACGGCACGATGAGCTGCAGCGCGTGATCGAGGCCAGTCGCAAGCGCGCCGACCTTGAGGAACAGAAACGCCTTCGCCTGGCCGCAGGCGAACTGGGTCTTGATATCTATGCCATGCGCGCGCGTTTGCAGGAGAAGGGGCTGCGGTATTTCGACAGACTTGAAGACGTGGAGGATTGACCCGTGGTGCCGTCTCGTATTCCTTGCCTCTTGATGCGCGGTGGCACATCGAAGGCCGCGTATTTTCTGGCAGACGACTTACCTGCCGAGGGCGAACTCCGCGATCGGGTCCTGCTCGCCGCGATGGGTTCGCCGGACCCACGGCAAATCGACGGCTTGGGTGGTGCAGACTCATTGACCAGCAAAGTCGGCATCATCAGAAAATCCAGTCGCCCCGGCGTTGATGTCGACTACCTGTTCGCTCAGGTTGTCGTCAACGAGCCTCGTGTGGATTACGGCCAGAACTGCGGGAACATTCTGGCCGGTGTCGGCCCATTTGCTGTGGAGCGAGGGCTCGTCACCGCCCAGGAGGATAGAACCTCGATCAGAATCCACATGGAGAACACAGGCCAGACGGCGACGGCCATCGTCGAAACCCCCGGGGGCAACGTGCGCTACTCAGGGGATGTCAGCATCGACGGTGTGCCGGGCACTTCCGCAGCCGTCGTCGTCGAATTCGAGGACATCGCCGGCTCCACTTGCGGAGCACTGTTGCCTACGGGAAGTGCGTCTGACCGCATTGACGGTGTTGAAGTGACGTGTATCGACAACGGCATGCCCGTGGTGATTATTCGCGCGAGCGACCTGGGTTGCACAGGCTATGAACGTTGCATTGACCTGGATGCCAATACCGACATCAAGCACAGAATGGAGTCGATCCGGTTGCAGGCTGGCGTGCTGATGAATCTCGGCGACGTCAGCCAGCGCACCATCCCGAAAATCGTTCTCGTTGCGCCGGCCGTCAACGGCGGTGCCATTTGCAGCCGTAGCTTCATTCCCCACAAATGCCACACGTCTATTGGTGTATTCGGCGCCGTCAGTGTCGCCTCGGCCTGCCTGATCGAGGGGACTGTGACGGATGGCCTGGCGAACGTCACCTCGGCGGATACGCAGCAGTTATCGGTCGAACACCCGACTGGTGAGTTCAGCGTGCGGCTACGTCTGCATCTCGGGCGGGTTATCGGTTGCGGGCTGGTACGCACCACCCGGCTGATTTTCGACGGTGTCGTGCATATTTCTGAAACGGCGTGGCGCCTGTAGAGATGAAGCCAAGCTCGAAGTCTTGGGTCCTTCAGCTTTCCCCGCAGACAACCGCACACGTCTTTCCAAACGGAAGTACGCCTGACCAAGCCTAGCGCGGCAGCATACGTCTGAGGGTGTTGTCCCGTACGTAATAGTGATGGAACAACCCGGCGGCAGCATGCAGGCCGATCAGCCAGTAACCGAGATTGCCCAGCCACTCGTGCCATCCCTTGATCTGCTTCGCAAGTGCCGGATCCAGGGTGATAGGCGCAGGCATGAAGAACTCGAAATAAGGCATCGGTTTGCCCCCCGCCGCCAACATCAACCACGCGAGGACGGGCGTGACGATCATCAGCGCATAAAGCGCTGCGTGCATCGCATGCGACAACCCGGTCTGCCAGGCGGGCGGCGTCGGGCTGATGGCGGGGGCTTTATTCATCAGTCTGCCCAGCAGGCGAATCCACACCAGTGCAAAGATGGAAAGACCGAACAGGCCGTGAAAGCCAAGCGCAGCTGAACGCAACGTGCTGCCGCGCTGCGCAAGTCCTTTGAGTTGGATGCAGGCGTACACGCCCACAAACAGCGCGAGCATTAGCCAATGCATATAAATCGAGAGCTTCGCGTAACGGGGGGATGATGGATTCATGCCGAATACTCGTCAGTTGGATCACAGGTAGGCCTTGAAGGCGTGAGGAATGTGCAGCAGTTGCCTTAAGGAAATCTGAAGGTGCCCGGTCCATTCATTTTTCTCACCTTCAGACTTCATTAAGAATCGGCCCTGATACTTCTCACCATTCGCCACTGGGGAGGAGCCTCGCCCATGCAGGGTCTGGACTGGAATATCTGTTTACCGTTTAGCTTCGGCAACGCCGCGGCCCCCACACTGTCGCTTAGCCGCGCGTTGGTTCAGGAGCCGCTGCGCGCAGAGTTCGAAGCCTTTATCCATCAGCGCTTTCACAAAGCCCACAACGCCGAAATCAACCACTTCATGCCGGAACTGTTCGGGCTCAACGATGAAGCGGGCACGCTGTGTGCCGTTGCAGGTGTGCGCAAAGCGATGTCGGGCCCTCTGTTTCTGGAGCACTACCTGGATGAGCCAATTGAACGGGCCATAGAAGCTCACGCGGCCAGACCCGTTGACCGCCAGGGCATTGTCGAGGTGGGCAACCTGGCCGCTAGCACACTGGGGAGCGCGCGATTGAGCATCATCACGGTCACCTGGTTACTGGCGATGGGCGGTCTGGAATGGGTGGCGTTTACGGGCAATGCCGGGCTGGTCAACAGCTTCAACCGTCTTGGCCTGCGCCCCGTCACCTTGTGCCCGGCAGACCCGATGCGCCTGGGCGAGGAGCGACACGCATGGGGCAACTACTACGACACCCAGCCCCACGTCCACGTCGGGGATATACGCTCCGGCTTCCTGCATTTGAGTCATAGCGGCGTGTTCGAGCGATTTGGCCTTCCCCTGACCCTGGAGCAGAACTGCCATGTCGCCTGAACTGACCGCGTTTCGCCTGCGGATCTCCGATCTCGCCCTTGAGCAGCCTCATGCCTACGCCCTGTGGGGCGATGATCTCAAACTTGACTATGCCGAGCTGGATGCCGAAATCCGGTTGCGCCAGCAGGTGCTGAAAGACCTCGACGCCAAGGTGGTCGCGCTAGCCCTCGACAATGGTCCCGACCTGCTGATCTGGGACCTGGCGATTCTTTTCGAAGGGCTCGCCTGCGTTGCCCTGCCCCCGTTTTTCAGCGTCGCTCAGCGGCTCCACTGCCTTGATCAAAGCCAGGCCGATCTGGTGATTGCCGAATCGCACTATGAGGAAGAGCTGGAACACGCGGGGTTCAGGAGCCATGAAGGATTTTGGGTTCGCCAGGTGCCCCAGCCCTCTCCGCTCCCGGTGGGCACGGCGAAACTCACGTTCACGTCGGGCACCACCGGCACGCCCAAAGGCGTCTGTCTGAGCGCACAAAGCGTATTGTCGGTCGCCCGCGAACTGTATCGCGCCAGTCAATCGCAACAGCCTCGTCATCACCTTTCGTTGCTGCCTCTGGCCATCCTGCTGGAAAACATCGGCTGCTATGCCGCGCTGTATGCAGGCGCCATGCTGAGTGTGCCCAGTCAGCGCGCAGTGGGCATTCAGGGCGCCAGCGGCGTGGACTTGCCTCGCCTGCTTTCCACGCTGAAAACGCGAAATCCGCAGAGCATGATTCTGGTGCCGCAACTGCTGTTGCTGTTGGTCAGCGCTTGCGAAATCGGCGCGTTCAATGCCAGTGAGTTGCGGTTCATCGCTGTGGGCGGCGCCAAGGTCACCCATGAATTGCTACTGCGGGCCGAGTCCGTGGGCATTCCTGTTTACGAAGGCTACGGGCTTTCCGAATGTGCATCGGTCGTGGCGCTGAACCGGCCCGGGGCGCATCACCCCGGCAGCGTCGGCCAGCCGCTCCCGCATGTGCAGATCCGCCTGGCAGAGGACGGCGAAGTCCTGATTGCAGGCGCTGGCATGCTCGGCTACCTGGGCGATACCGATGGCGTTCCCGAGTGGTGGCCGAGCGGCGACCTCGGTGAGTTCGACGCCAACGGCTATCTCTACCTGCACGGACGTAAAAAACACCAGTTCATCACCGCCTACGGGCGCAACGTCAACCCCGAATGGGTCGAGGCCGAACTGACCCAACGGGGTCGGATCGCTCAGGCGTTCGTCTACGGCGAGGCCATGGCCCACAACCACGCCCTGCTCTGGCCTGCCCGACCCGAGACCACCGACCTGCAGATCGCCGACGCCGTCGCCCTCGCGAATCAAGCCCTGCCCGACTACGCCCGTGTTCACAGCTGGACACGGCTTGAGCAGCCGTTCACCACGGGCAACGGCATGGCCACGGCGAACGGGCGACCGAAACGCGACGCCATCCTGGCGCATTACCGACATCACTTCATCGAGCCCACGCGAGCCGAGGACGTTCAATCATGAGTTTTTTCCAGACGCTGCAAGACGAAACACGTACCGAACGCGAGACGCTGTTCAACCTGCCCATCATTCAGCAGGCTCTGTCCGGAAACGTCACTTTGGACAGTTACCGTGCATTTTTGGCGCAGGCCTATTACCACGTTCGCCACACCGTGCCATTGATGATGGCGTGCGGCGCACGGCTGCCCACTCGCCTGGAGTGGCTGCGCGGTGCTGTCTGCGAATACATCGAAGACGAGTACGGGCATGAGCAGTGGGTTCTCAACGACCTGCGGGCCTGCGGTGCGGATGCCGAAGCGGTGCGCGACGGAGCGCCAGGCCTGCCTATCGAGCTGATGGTCGCCTACCTCTACGACCTGATTGCCCGGGGTAATCCGGTGGGCCTGTTTGGCATGGTCAACGTGCTCGAAGGCACCAGCATCGCACTGGCCACACACGCTGCGGGCAGCATTCAGCAGCGCCTCGGCCTTCCATCCACTGCGTTCAGTTACCTCAGCTCCCACGGCAGCCTCGACGTCGGCCACATGGAAACCTATCGCAAACTGATGGACCGCCTGGAAGACCCGGACGACCGGGCAGCGGTGATCAAGGCCTCAAAAGTAGTGTACGGGCTATACACCGAGATGTTCAGGCAATTGCCCGCCGCGACGACAGAACCTGAAAAGGAATCCACCCATGCGTCTCTCTGAAGCCAGGGTGGTCCTGACCGGTGCCAGCGGCGGTATCGGCATGGCCATTGCCGAAGCGCTGTGCAGCCATGGCGCAGAGGTGCTGGCTGTCTCTCGTCATCGCGAGCCGCTGATGCCCTTGCAGGCGCAATACCCCCACCTGCTGCACTGGGTGAAAGCCGACCTGACCACCCACGAAGGCCGGCAGCATGTGCTCATGACCGCGCAGGCGATGGAAGGCATCAACCTGCTGATCAATGCCGCCGGCGTTAATCATTTCGCCATGCTGGAACAACTGCCGGGCCGTGAAATCGACGCGATGCTCAACATCAACCTCCACGCGCCCATTTTGCTCACCGGGTTGATGTTACCGATGCTGCGCAACGCACAACGCGCCATGGTTGTGAATGTCGGCTCGACCTTTGGCTCCATCGGCTACGCCGGATATGCGACATACTGCGCCAGCAAATTCGCCTTGCGCGGGTTTTCCGAGGCGTTGCGCCGTGAGTTGGCGGACACGCGGGTCGGGGTGCTGTACGTCGCCCCGCGCGCGACCCGCACGACCATGAACAGCCCCGCAGCACGCGCCCTGAACTCCGCCCTCAAAAGCAACGAGGACGATCCGCAGATCGTCGCCGCTGCGGTCGTCAGCGCCATTGTCGGCAATCAGCGCGAACTGTATCTGGGCTGGCCGGAACGTTTCTTCGTGCGACTCAACGGTCTTCTGCCTGCGGTGGTGGATCGTTCCCTGCGCAAGCACCTCCCGCTGATTCGCAAGCTCAGCAATACGCCTTTTGAAGAGAAACCCAAACCATGAAAAAAACACTGCTTGCCCTGCTTGCACTCTTGAGCGTGCCTGCCTGGGCGCTGGATGCACCCGACCAACAGCGTCTGTCTGCCATTCAACAGGAATGGGCGCACATCCAGTACCAGTTGCCTGAAGACCAGCGCGTTGCGGCGTTCGAAAAGCTGGCGTCCGAATCATCGGCCTTCACTCAGCAACGCCCCAATGCCGCTGAAGCCTGGATCTGGTCAGGGATCGTCACCAGCAGTTGGGCAGGTGCTCAAGGCGGTCTGGGCGCGCTGAGCAAGGTCAAGCAGGCCAAGGCCGACCTGGAAAAAGCCATGACCCTGGACCCCAATGCCTTGCAGGGTTCGGCGTATGCAAGCCTGGCCGCTTTGTACGATCGGGTGCCGGGCTGGCCCATCGGCTTTGGCGATGCAGACAAAGCACAGACGCTGTTGGAACAGGCTTTAAAAATCAACCCGAACGGCATAGACCCGCTGTATTTCTGGGGCGACCATCTGTTTCGTCAGGGGCACTATGCTCAAGCCAAAGAGGCGTTGGAAAAGGCCTTGCAAGCAGCCCCACGCCCCGGCCGCGAAGTGGCCGACAGTGGACGACGCAAGGACATTCAGCTATTGCTGGTCGACGTGAACAAAAAACTGAAATAACGGAGCGGTCATGCGTTTGCTGTTGATCGAAGACGATGTCGCATTGGGCGAAGGCATTCACCAGGCATTGAGCCGTGAGGGTTACACCGTCGATTGGGTCAAGGACGGAGCCAGCGCGCTGCATGCGTTGCTGAGCGAAGGGTTTGATCTCGCGATTCTCGACCTCGGCTTGCCCAAGCTGGACGGCTTGACGGTACTGAAGCGACTGCGCGAAAGCGGATCGGCTCTGCCCGTGTTGATCCTGACCGCTCGCGATGCCACCGAAGATCGCATCGCCGGGCTGGACGCAGGCGCTGACGACTACCTGATCAAGCCGTTTGACTTGTCCGAACTCAAGGCGAGGTTGCGGGCATTGCTGCGGCGCAGTGCCGGTCGCGCCCGGGTGGTCATCGAACACGCGGGCATCAGCCTGGATCCGACCAGCCAACAGGTGACTTACCAGAACGAACCAGTGTCCTTGACGCCCAAGGAGTACCAGCTCCTGTATGAACTGCTGTCGCCACCGGGAAGGGTGATGACCCGCGAACGCCTGATCCAGCTGCTCTACGGCTGGAATGAAGAAGCCGAGAGCAATACGCTGGAGGTGCACATCCATCACCTGCGCAAGAAGTTCTCCACGGAGCTGATTCGCACCGTTCGCGGCGTGGGTTATCTGGTGGAGGATCGTCCTTGACCTCGATTCGCCAGCGTACGCTGACGCTGATACTTGGTTTGGTCATCGTCGGATTGCTGATCCTGACAATGGCCAATGTCCACGACAGCAATCACGAAATCGCAGAGGTCTACGACGCCCAACTCGCCACCAACGCCCGGTTGCTGCAGGGCGTGATGCGCATGCCGCTCGCTCGCCAGGAGCATGCTCAACTGTACCAAGCGTTCAATCAGGCATTGGGACAGGCGGTCCCGAGAGTCGACGGGCATCCGTACGAGAGCAAGATTGCGTTTCAGGTGTGGGACTTGCAGGGCAATCTGCTGGTCCACACGCCCAGCGCACCTACGCTCACCCATGCCCCGCAGTACACCGGGTTCAGTGATATCGATGACCTGGGCAAACATCAGTGGCGTACATTCGTCCTCAAGGACGAACAACACAATCTGCTGATCTGGGTCGGAGAACGTGACGATGTGCGTTCGGACCTGGTCAATCGCATCGTGCGGCACACCGTACTGCCCAACCTGATAGGAAGCCTGCTGCTGATGGCGGCCATCTGGCTGGCGATCGGCTGGGGCCTCAAACCGCTAGCGAACCTCGCCGCGATCTTGCGCGGCCGCCATCCTGGCTCTCTGGAGCCGCTTCAACTGGCGCCTTTGCCCAGTGAACTCGAACCCATGCAAGCCGCGCTTAACCGCTTATTGGGGCAAATTCAGGATGTCTTGAGCCGTGAACGTCGGTTCATCGCCGATGCCGCCCACGAAATGCGTACGCCACTGGCCGTGTTGCGCGTGCATGCGCAAAACGTGCTGGAAGCCCACAATGAAGCGCAGCGGCGTGAGTCTCTGAATTACCTGATTGTCGGCGTTGACCGCACGACACGACTGGTCAATCAGCTGTTGACCATCGCTCGGCTGGAACCCAATGCAGGGCTCCCGAATACGACGCGCACCGATTTGGTCAAAGTGGTTCGCGACAGCCTGGTGCAGCTGACGCCCTGGGTATTAAGCCGAGGCCTGGAACTCTCCTTTGAATGCAGCGAGCAGGCGTACGTCGTCAAGACAGACGTCTCCGCCATCGACATCGCCTTGCAAAACCTGGTGACCAACGCCGTGAATTTTTCGCCGTCGGGAGGCCAGATCACGGTCACCCTTCGGTTCTCCGGGAAGCGCTTCCAGTTGGCCGTCACCGATCAGGGTCCGGGTATCGACGAAGCAGAGCGTGAAAGGCTTTTCGAACGCTTTTACAGTCGCGCCAACGATCAGGGCGTTGGACTGGGCCTGACCATCGTGCAGGCCGTCGCCGTACGCCTGGAGGGTGAAATCCGGCTTGAGAATGTGTCGCCACACGGGCTGCATGCCGTGATGGACATTCCCCTCCATGCACACGCGGATGACCCGGGCACACCCGCGGGCGTGTGATCGTTGGCGATCTGAAGCTTTGTCGGGACAGCATCCAACACTGCCTCAGCGCCGAACCCTGCCCGCGAAGATAAAGCCATTGACCTTCAACGCCCTGTCGCGGCTGGAAACTCGATCACGATACGGCTTGCAACGCCGCCGTGCTCAAGCCGTTCCAAGACCTCATTGATGGCGGAAAGCGGCTGCAGTTCGACATCTGCCTTGACCTTCCCCGCCGCAGCGAACGCCAGTGCCTCGGCCATGTCCTGGCGGGAGCCTACGAACGAACCGCGAACGGTGATGCAGTTGGCCACGACGTCGAACAGCGGCATCGGAAACTCTCCCGGCGGCAATCCCACCAGCACACAAGTGCCGTGTTTGCGGGTCATTGCGACGCCTTGCCGGAACGCACTCAACGAAGGCGCAGTGATCAGCACGCCATGGGCACCTCCGCCCGTCGCAGCCTTTACGGCCTCGATGGCGCCATCATCCAGCGCGTTGACCATCGCGTCGGCCCCCAGGCGTTGCGCGTGGGCCAGTTTTTCGGCATCTACATCCACCGCACACACCTGTAGCCCCATGGCCTTGGCGTATTGAACAGCCAGATGCCCCAACCCTCCCACGCCGGATATCACCATCCACTGGCCCGGTCTGACCGACGCTTCCTTGATACCTTTATAGGAGGTCACGCCGGCGCAAATGATAGGAGCGGCTTCGCGTGCTTCCAGCCCGGCAGGAATATGCGCGACATAGTCCGGGTCCGCGAGGATGTACTCCGCAAATCCGCCATTCTGGGTATAGCCGCCAAATTCCGCTTCGGCGCACACGGGTTCTTGTGCGCTGAGACAGTATTCACAATGGCCACACGCCGAATAGAGCCACGGCATGCCGACGCGTTCTCCCATCTGGACGCTGGTGACCCCTGCCCCGATCGCAACCACTGTCCCGATGCCTTCGTGCCCGGGTACGAACGGTAGCGAGGGTTTGACCGGCCAATCCCCTCGCGCCGCATGCAGATCGGTGTGGCAGACCCCGCAGGCTTCCGTTCTCACCAATATCTGTCCTGCGCCAGGCTGCGGAATCTGCAGTTGTCGCAATACCAAGGGCCTATCAAACGATTCGACGACCGCTGCCTGCATCGTGGTGTTCATCAACTGCTCCTTTCGCAAGACTTATTAACCGATGGTCAGTCTCCCCCTGTGCGGACAGGCCATATTGATCTGGATCAGAAACAAAGGACATGGGTGGCGTAAACAGACGATGCCACCCCCATTTCTGGCGGGTAAATCGAGGACACCCACATGACGACCCTGCCCCACACCGCATCAAACCATGAGGCTCCATCGCCCAGCGTGAGGACCCGCCACTGGGTGGATCCGTTGACTGACGGCACGCACATCCTGATTCGTCCGCTGGAAGCCAAGGACCGTGAAAGGGAATTCGCCTTTATCAAAAATCTTTCGCCGCAATCAAGACACTTCCGTTTCCTCAGCACGATCAAGGAGCCCAGTGAGCCGCTGATGAATCAGTTGATGGATATCGATTACCGGCTGCGCATGGCGTATGTCGCACTCGCCATGGAAGGTGGCCAACTGATCGAAATCGGGGTTGCGCGCTATGCGGCCGCATCTGGCGACAGCCAATGTGAATCGGCTGTCGTGGTTGCCGACAGATGGCAGCGCAAGGGACTGGCTAAAAGATTGATGCAACACTTGATCGACGCTGCAAAAGCCAGCGGATTCGAGTACATGATGTCGATGGACAGCTCAGCGAACACGCACATGCACCAACTGGCGGAGGATCTTGGTTTCGAATGCCGAACCGATCCGCTCGACGCCACGCAGGTGGTGTACCGCCTGAAACTGACATAAGCCTCGAGACAGGCGCCGCCTGCCTGGCGGCGCCAGCCCGTTGCATTACTCGTCGGCGGTATGCGGCTTTACGGCCAACAGACTGCAGGGCGCGTGATACGCCACTTGCTCGGTGGTACTGCCCAGCAGCCTGAGGGTGTGTCGGCGATGCACCGTTCCCATGACAACTACATCGATCCCTTCTGATCGCACCAGGGCTTCGATCTGTCTGGCCGGGTTACCCATGACCAGATGCTGCCGGCTCTGAGGAACACCAAATCGGTCCACCAGCTTGCGAAAGGCCGTCGCATCGGTGTCATATAGCTGTTGCGCCAGGTCTGAAGAGAAGCCGTCATAGCCCCCTGAAGCAAAAACGTAGGACAGATCGTAGGCGTAGAGCAGGTGTAATTCAGCGCCACACTGGGCGGCCAGTTTTTCCGCGACGGTGATGATTTCCCCGTTGATATCATCGAACTGCTCGTCAGGGCGAAACGGGTCGACCGCCGCCAGCACCTTACGCGGTTTTGCGTGAGTCACATGGGACACCAGCTGCAAGGGCATTGGGCATTCATGCAGCAGGCGCAGGTCCAAAGAGGTGAACATGGCACGGGTTATCCATGACTCATGCTCCAGGTCCTTGATCACCATCGAGGGGTTGAGCTCACGGATGTGCACCATGATTTCCGTGAATGCACGCATGACCCACACCACCTCAGTGGTGACCTGCACGCCCGTTCGACGAATGCTCTGTGCCTGTTCCTCCAGCCACTGCCGATGACGCTCGACATACCCCTCGCGCATTTCCGCCAGCGCCTTTTCATTCACCAGGCCCGCCGTCGCCAGGCCGTCGACATAATCGAAGGCGACAATGTGCAGCGGAGCCTCCATGGCCTTCGCCAGCGCGCCTGCTCGATCAAACGCGTGTGTTCTGTGCATGATGGGCGAGGCAAGTAGCATCAGGCGTTCTGAGTCGACCATTTGACACCTCCAGAAGCAGCAACAGAGAGCGAGCCCCAACGGCAGGGCTCGGGATTCAGGTCTCTGCATGATTACCGCTGGGCCTTGTGGTGACTTGATTTATGTCAGGCGAATGCGTGCCTGCGAGTCTTTCGAAAGATGCAGGTGCTACCCGGCGCAAGCCGGCGATGGAAGGTCAGGACACGCTCGTGAAATGTTGACCTGGATCACTATTTTCCTGTGGGCGCACAGGACACTGGGTGGATGGCACTTTTTCCATCCCTATGAACACACGTCGAGTTCAGGGAGAGTGAGTCATTCCGAACGGATGGCTGGATATAACAGGTCTGTCGTTCCCTTATAACGTGCGCCGGAATCGGCGATGCCCCATTGATCCAGAATGCCTGCTGCACGGCTGCGCCTGTGTTAAACCCTTCTTAGCCCTGCTAATCAAGGAACACCGCGATGGAAGCACGACCGATTAACGCGCCGAAAATGCAGCGCAAGGCAGTGTGCTGCAATTGCACTGTTCGTGACCTTTGCCTGTCGGTAGGCATGAGCGCCGGCGATGTCACGCGCCTTTCTGAAATAATCCCGCAGCGAATCAAGATCAAAAAGGGTGCCGCGCTGTATCACGCGGGTGACCCGTTGCGTTCTCTGTATGCCGTGCGTTTCGGCTTTTTTAAAACGACGATCATCTCAGAGGACGGCCGAGAGCAACTGACCGGGTTTCAGATGGCCGGAGAGATGCTGGGGATCGATGCCATCAGCGACGACCGGCATGTGTGTGATGCCGTCGCTCTGGAAGACAGTGAGGTCTGCCCGATTCAGTTCAGCGAACTGGAGAAGCTGTCCCGTGAGCTGCCGTCTCTGCAACATAACCTCAACCGCATTCTCAGCCAGGAAATCGTCCGGGACCATGAGATGCTGCTGTTGATGGGCAATCTCAACGCAGAAGAACGAATGGCCGCGTTCCTCCTCAATCTGTCCAACCGCATGAGGCATCGAGGCTACTCACCGATTGCATTCGTGTTACGCATGACGCGGGAGGACATCGGTTCCTACCTGGGACTGCGCCTGGAAACCATCTGCCGGGCCATCGGCTACCTGCGCGACAATGCGATTGTCAGGATCTCGGGCCGTGCGGTGGAAATCCTCGATCTTGAACGCCTGAAGCTGCTCATCAACGGCTGTGCTCATGGCAGCCATCCGCTATGAATCAAACATCGTCCCCTGCGCTGCGCGCTTTCACGATCAACACGCTACATGGCGCATGACCCAGCAAGACCTCGGCGGTATTACCCATGATTCGGGTCAGGTTGTGCCGAGGCAGCGTTCCCACCACCAGCAGATCAACATCATTCTGACGGGCGAAACCGTTAATGGTCGAAATCGGCGTGCCTGTCAGAAAGTGACGATGCCTGTCGTCGATTCCGTGACTTTCGCATAACCGCACGAACGCCTCTTCGTGTGCGTCACTCAACGCTTCCTCGAATCCGCTTTCGATGGGCATTCCCAGGCGGGGCATCCCTGCAGCGTAAATCGCCGACCAGTCGTAAACATACAGCGCATGCACACGGGCCCCGGTCTGTCGGCCCAGCTCGGTGGCTTCCAGCAAAATCGCATCGTTCAAACGGAGATCGGCGTCTTCGGCCCGGTAAAGATTCACCGCCGCAACAATCTTGCGTGGCAACGCGTGATGGGATGGCGTCACGAGCTGCACCGGGCATTGACATCCTTGCAGCAGATGCCAGTCCAGGGGCGTGGAAAATACGCGCTTGAGCACCGATTCACGGTGTACATCCTTGATCAGCATTGCAGGCTGCATCGACGCCAGGCAGTTTCTGATTTCGTCGGCCACCTGATCGCTCCACAGCACATGAACGCTGCAATCCAGGCCGCGCTTGCGCTCGTAAGCTGCTTCATCTTCCAGCCACCGGCGATGAGTCGAAAGGTAACTGTCCCGCAACGTCGCCAGTATGTCCCGGTTGAAAAAGCCAAGCACTTCAAGGACCCGGATGTAATCCACCGCTACGATCCGCAATCCACAGTGGCAGGCTTCTGCCAGTGAGACCGCGCGCTCGAACGCCGGCGTGCGTTGCATTTTGGAGGATGCGATCAGGAGAAGTTGCGCAGCGTCGTCCATAGCCACCTCCAAGGGAGACAGGGTGATGTGAACGAGGCACAACGTCTTTCGTTCCACGCTCTGAAGCCAGTGTGACGAGCCTTGTACTGCCCTGTTTGATGTAGATCAGAAAAGCCGTGGGTGGCGACACACATTGACAGACGTGATCTTTATCAAGCCCATTCTGGATAAGCGATGCACACTCAGGGCTTGCCGGAGACCGTTCCCATGATTCTGATCACCCTGATCAACACGCTGATCATCACCACCGCCGTCATCGTTCATTACGAATGCCTGATGCGGCTCAACTGGCTGATGCCCAGACTCAACATCTGGCACCGCTTCAGAATGGTGTTCGGCGTGCTTGGCGCACTGGTGGCGCACGCCATTGAGGTCTGGATTTTCGCGCTGGGGTATTACCTGATGAATGCGTCTGAACACCTCGGGCAACTGACCGGGAATTACGACGGCAGCTTCATGGACTCGGTGTATTTCTCGTTTACCACCTTCACCACCATAGGCTTTGGTGACATCACACCCGTCGGGCCGCTGAAATTCCTGACCGGGCTGGAGGCGTTGACGGGGCTGGTGCTGATCACCTGGACGGCTTCGTTCCTTTTTATCGAGATGCAGAAATACTGGAATGACCGTGACCTGCGCACGAAAACCCGCTCTGCCGATAACCGGCATGACAGACCGTGAACTGAGCACAAGCTCACGCACCTTCCTGCTGACGCCGACGACGCCAGGTCTGCGAAGGCAGCTCACCGAAACGCTTGCGATACGCCTCAGAGAAGCGCCCCAAATGCAAAAAGCCGTGATTGAGCGCGACTTCCGTGACGCTGCGCGCCGTGGCCAGCTGCAGTTCGGCATGAACTCGCTCCAGTTTGCGCTGACGCATGTAATCCCTGGGCGATAGACCGACCTGACGCTCGAACAGCGTATACAGCGAGCGTTCACTGACGCGTGCGATGGCCGTGAGCTGTTCGACGCCGATGTCCTCCGTCAGGTGTTCCTCGATGAACTGACGCACCCGTTCAAAACCGCCGCCCTCTTCAGGTCCCGGAGCGACCTTCAGTACATTGGTGGTCATCAGCGCCAACAGTTTGGTGGCGACAATTCGCTCGTAAAGCGCCTGAACCTCCCCCTCTGCCGCGTTCTCGGCCTCGTGGCAAATCAACCCCAGCAACTGCAAAAAGCCGCTCATTGCGTTCATCTGGGGACGTTCGGCGACAAACCGTATGCCCGGCGCCGGCAGCGTCCAGTGTTGCTCCAGGCAGGCGTTTTCCAGCAACCGCACGGGCAACTTGACGATGAATTTTTCGCAGTCCGCCGAGTATGTCAGGTCTACCGGGTCATCCGGATTGATCAGCAGGATCTCCCCGGCCTGAAGGATCTGCTCCTTGCCGCGCGCCAAAGACCGGCAGTGACCCTGAAGCAGGATCTGCAGGTGATAGATGGTTTCCAGCGCGCTTGAGGTGACCCGCACGGGCGCACCGTAGCTGATGCGGCACAAGTCCAGGCTCGAGAACGTGCGATGGTTGATGCTCGCCTCGGGCCGGCCTTTGGGGGGCAGGCAAATGCAATGATTGCCGACGTGCCGGTTGACGTACTCCGAGACAGCGTAGGCGTCGGCACGGTTGAAAATCTGACTGCGCTCACTCAATAACACGGTCATGTTTTGCGCCTCTTTTGTTGTTTTATTCAAGGCCACGCTTAAACCGCAAAGCCCCCGTCAGCGAATGCTGCGGAGGCTTGGGCATCACGAAAAACAGTGGTTCACACCTCCAGCGCCCTCACCCGCTCAGGACGGGCTTCGTCCTTGGGCGCGGCGGTGGGCTGAAGAACAAAGTCGAACGCGATGTCGGCGCGAGGACCGTTGGCATCTTCGGTGAAACGAATCTCGGCGATCAGTTCGTCCCGGGTCGCATAGGCAAAATCATCGTGCAGGTACTTGTCCCCCGCCAGGTTGATCTGGGTGGTCAGGTGTCGATGCCCAGGCGCGGAAATGAAGAAGTGGATGTGTGCAGGACGCTGGCCGTGGCGACCCAACTGATCAAGCAACTGCTGGGTCGGACCGTCTGGCGGGCAGCCATAGCCCGACGGCACGATGCTTTGAAAGCGGTAGCGCCCTGCGGCATCGGTCAGGATGCGACGGCGCAGGTTGAACTCGGACTGTGAAGGGTCGAAATACGAGTAGGTGCCGCCGGTGTTCGCGTGCCAGACATCAACGATGGCGTTGGCCAGCGGCTCGCCATCTGTCCCACGCACCTGGCCGGTCATGAACAGCACCGTGCCTGGGTCCTGGCCATCATCCAGGCGGGCGTAATGCTCGGATAAAGGAGCACCTGCGACGTACAGCGGTCCTTCGATGGTCCGCGGCGTGCCGCCAACGTGGCCGGCCTGCTCGTCTTCGGCGTCCATCAGCATGTCCAGATAATGCTCAAGTCCGAGGCCTGCGACGATCAGCCCCGCCTCTTGCCGGCTGCCCAGCTCATTGAGGTAATTGACGGCCTTCCAGAATTCCTCAGGGGTGATCTTCAAGTCTTCGATGATCTTGATCGAGTCATTCAGCACGCGGTGGACGATATTCTTCATGCGCGGACTGCCGGTCGGCTGGTCGAAGCCGGAGGCTTTTTCGAAGAACTGCTGCACGTCTGCGGTCTGGGAAATTCGAACGGTCATGGTTGTTTACCCTCATCACTTTTATTTTTGTGTCGATGTCTGTGCTCTGAAACGGCTGCGCTCATCGGTCGTCGGCATGAATCGACGAGGGATGTCGACACATCGGCGTGACGTCGATTTCCATGTAGGGGTATAGCGGCAGCTGCATCAAGGTGTCATGCAACGCCTGGTTGTCCAGCACGTCAAAAATGCTGACGTTGGCGTAGAGCCCGGCCAGCCGCCAGAGATGTCGCCAAGTGCCCTCGCGCTGGAGGCGTTGCGCGAGTTCTTTCTCGTCGGCCTTGAGTTGAGCGGCTTTTTCCGCCGGCATGTCGGGCGGGAGTTTGACGGTCATGCGTACGTGGAAAAGCATGTCGTGAGTGTCCTCTGAGGGGTGGCAGATCACCGGCGCGCAAAGCGCGAAAGACGTTGTTCATCCAGCTCGATGCCCAACCCGGGAGTACGGGGGATCATCAACTGAAAGTCTCGATAGACCGGGGGCTCAATCAGGATGTCTTCGGTCAACAGCAGTGGCCCGAAGAGTTCGGTGTGCCACTCCAGCTTATCCAGCGTTGCAAACGCATGAGCAGCCGCCAGTGTGCCCACGCTTCCCTCAAGCATAGTCCCGCCGTAAAGGCCGATTCCGGCCGCTTCGGCAATGGCGGCCGTGCGCAACACAGCACGAGGACCGCCCGTCTTGGCAATTTTCAAGGCAAAGATCGAGGCGGCGCCCATCTGTGCCAAGGCAAAGCTGTCCTGAACAGACTCGATCGCTTCATCGGCCATCAACGGAATATGACTGTGGCCACTGAGGCGAGCCATGCCCGGCCGATCATGGCGGGACAAAGGCTGTTCGATGAGCTCGACACCCGCATCGGCGAGCAGCCGACAGGCGCGCACGGCAACGGCTTCACTCCAGGCCTGGTTGATATCGACCCGGACACTGGCGCGATCGCCCAGCGCCCGTTTGATGGCCGCGACATGGGCGATATCGCGTGCAGGCTCACCGGCACCGATCTTCAATTTGAAATGACGATGACGGCGCAGGTCCAACATGCGCTCGGCCTCTTCGATGTCACGGGACGTGTCACCGCTGGCCAGCGTCCACGCCACCTCTACCCCATCACGTACCCGGCCGCCGAGCACTTCGGCCACCGGCAGCCCGAGCCGTTTGCCCTGAGCATCGAGCAGCGCTGTTTCAACCGCCGAGCGCGCAAAGGTATTGCCTCGGATGGCGCGGTCGACCCGCTGCATGGCGGCATTGAGGTTGGTCGCATCCTGCCCGATCAACAGCGGCGCAAACCATGTGTCGAGGTTGATCTTGATGCTTTCCGGGCTCTCGCCGGCATAGGCCAGGCCTCCAATGGTGGTGGCCTCCCCGACGCCAACGATGCCGTCGCTGCTTTGAATACGCAGGATGACCAGTGTCTGGCCGTGCAGGGTATGCATGGCCAACTTGTGCGGGCGGATAGTGGGCAGGTCAACGATTTGGGTATCGAAGCGTTCGATGGTGATGGCGGTCATGAGCGTTCCGTCTGCGTTGTGTTTGTTCTTGGGCAGAGATTGACGCTGGGGAAGAAGCACGTCCAATATTGATTAGGTCTTGTTTCATACCCTGGAGGTATCGTGGAGCTTCGCCATTTGCGTTATTTCCGGGTGCTCGCGCAGACCCTGAACTTCACACGCGCCGCCGAACAACTGAACATTGCCCAGCCACCGCTGAGTCGCCAGATCCAGCAACTGGAGGATGAGCTTGGCGTGGCGTTGCTCGAGCGGTCCAGGCCATTGAGGCTGACCGAAGCAGGTCGGTTCTTTCATGAACACTCCAGCCAGCTACTCGAACAGCTGGCCCGGATCGGGGACGACACTCGACGCGTCGCGGCCGGCGAGAAACGCTGGCTGGGCATCGGTTTTGCGCCCTCGACGCTATACGGCGCGCTTCCCGAACTGATTCGACAGCTCAGAGGCCTGGGCGACATCGAATTAGGCTTGTCAGAATTGATCACGCTGCAACAGATCGAGGCCCTGAAAAGTGGCCGTATCGACATCGGCTTCGGCAGGATGCTGTTCGACGATCCCACCATCACTCAGGAGATCCTGCGCCAGGATCCACTGGTGGCGGCCCTTCCGGCCGGCCACCCGTTATTGTCGGGTCCCGCCACACTGGAACAGCTCGCGGCGGAACCCTTCGTGCTCTACCCCGGGACGCCGCGTCCCAGCTACGCCGATCATGTACTGGGCATTTTCGCCGCCCAGGGCTTGCGGATCCGCGTGGCTCAGACCGTGAATGAACTGCAGACCGCCATCGGTCTGGTCGCGGCAGGCATTGGCATCACGCTGGTGCCGGCCTCGGTGCAGAGGCTCCACCGCGATGACATCGGCTACACGCCGTTATCGGACAGCAGCGCCACCTCCCCCATCGTGGTGAGTTACCGCGCCGCGGACGTTTCGCCGGTGCTGCAACAATGCCTGGGGCTGCTGTCCAGGCGATAAATTTCGCAGCTGACTGAGTTTCAGGCTCAAGGTTTTAAAGACCTGACCTGTTTCCTCGAACATCGCAAGCGCTATAGATGCCTGAGGTCTCCGTTGTCGGTCGCAAAGACAACGGTTGGGCCTGTCAGATGCTCATGCCCGTCCACTGCTCCGACAGAAGCCAAAGCCGTTCAGCGTCCTCAGGGTCAACGGCCCACTGCGCTACGCCCTTGCGGCCGATTTCCGCGCTGTTGAGCGAGGCGATGTTGCAGTCTTCGCAATACACACCGCCGTGGCCGTTCAAGGCGGGGCTGGTCGCACACCACAAGCCGGTCGATGCGCCTTGCTCAAGGGTCTTGAGTCCTTTTTCAGGCGCTATTTTCTGCTGGCCGTTTTCGTCCAGCACGTCGAACGCGGCTATCTCTTCGCTGCTCAGGTGACGCCCCAGGTCCGTCAGGATCTGGCCGGGATGCAGCGAAAACGCACGAACGCCCTGATCGCGGCCACGCCGGTCGAGTGCCACGGCAAACAGGGCGTTGGCGGTTTTCGACTGGCCATAGGCTATCCATTTGTCGTAGGCGCGACGGTTAAAATCGATGTCGTCGAAGTCGATCCCCGCGATCTGGTGACCCCGCGACGACACGGCGAGCACGCGCGCGTTGCCGGAAGCCCGCAACGCTGGCCACAGTCCACACGTGAGTCGAAAGTGCCCGAGGTGATTGGTCGCAAACTGGCTTTCATGTCCGGCAGCGTCACGCATGAGTGGCGACGCCATGACGCCCGCGCAATTGATCAACAGTGAAATGGGGTGACCCTGCCCGACCACGTCTGCGCAGAAGGCCTCGATGGAGTCGGGCCGGGCAAGGTCCATAGGTTTGACCATGACATTCTTGACACCTGCCAGAGCCGCCTGGGCGCGCTCAATGTCCCGGGCGGGCACGATGACCTGAGCGCCTGCGCCGGCCAGATATTTTGACGTGAGCAGGCCCAGACCCGAGTAACCACCGGTGACAATGGCGAACTGCCCTGACAGGTCCACGCCCGCCATCACTTCGGCGGCGGTACTGGCCGCATCGAACGGTGAAGCAATCGGCTGCTGAAGCGTTGTCATGAAAAGATCCTCGATGAGTAGTGGAGCGAGTGATTGTTCGCTAAGGTGTCTGGACGAACCAGCTCAAATAATCCGGATTTTTATCGTGATCATCCAGAACCCTTCTTCTGATCCTCTGTCCGACGTGCTGGCCCTGGCTGGACTGAGGGCCGCTTGCTCGGTGCGTCTGCGAGCGGGTGGCCAGTGGGCGCTGCGCTTCCAGCCCATTGAATTGAAATTCAACGTGGTGCGACGGGGTGAATGTTGGCTTTGCATGGACCGTCTGCCGCCGCGTCATCTGAGCGCAGGCGACTGTTTTGTGGTTTCCCGCACCCCGTTTGTCCTGGCCAGCGCGCCGGAGATACCCGCCGTCAACGCATCGGACGTCTTCGCCCAGTCAGGCTCATCGGCAATCTACGGGGTGGGTGATGATGTAGAACTGCTCGGCGGCAGTGTCTCGCTGATCAGCCCGGGGGCCGCGGAGCTGCTTGATCTATTACCCCCCGCCATCGTGATTCACGCGAAGTCCGGCGGCGCATCATCGTTTGCCTGGTTGCTGGATGAACTGGACCGGGAATGGCAGTCGACGCAAGCGGGCGCTTACGCGATGTGCAATGACCTGCTGCGGCTTATCTTCGTTCACGCGCTGCGCCACCACATCACCACGGCCGACATCGCCGATCTGGCCTGGCTGGGAGGATTACGAGACCCTGTCATCGCCCGTGTGATGCGTGCCGTTCACGGCGCGCCGGAAAAACCGTGGAGACTGGCAGAAATGGCAGAGATCGCCAGCATGTCGCGCTCCAGCTTTGCTGCGCAGTTCAAAACTCGCGTGGGACAGTCGCCTGTCGAGTACGCGACGTGCTGGCGAATGAAAGTGGCTGCGTCTCGGCTGTCGCACGGTGGAACCAGCGTTGCGGCGGTTGCAGCCTCGCTGGGCTATCTGTCCGATGCCGCCTTTGGGGTCGCCTTTCGAAGGGTTCACGGGATCTCGCCAGGCCAGTATCGCCGCGCGTTCCCACCGTCAGCGAGTGCGCAAGCGCGCTGACGCGAAGGTCGTGCTGTGCCAGGAAGGCAGGTATGATAATGAGGCACGTTATCATTACGGGCATCATATCCATCGAGTAGCCCGCAGTGATCGAACGTCACATCGCTGCGCTCAGACCAGGGAATCTACTTCATGGCTTTCATGTCACCCAAGCTCAATGGTAACTCGCCCGATGTGTTCCAGCTGGAAACCAGCGACACGAGCGGTTATGCCGTGGATTGGCATGCACACGACTGCCACATGCTGCTGTTACCGCGCCGTGGCGGGTTGTTCCTGTCGACAGAAAGCAGCCCGAAGACTCACGTAGCGTGCCAGTCGTTTTTCCTTGTCCCTGCGGAGTTTGCTCACGCCACTCAGGCGACTCCCGGTCGAGAAGAGCACCAGACCCTGTATGTCGACCCCTCTTACCTGCACCATCAGGCGCCGTTGTATGGTCACAGCAGCTTCTCCCGAAAGGTCGCGCGTCCCGGTATCTGGCAAGGGACCGACGCACTGGACAGCATCCTTCGCCTGCACGATCAATTGCAAAGCACGACGACTGCACAAGACTTCCAGCGTCAGTTGCCCCATCTCAACCATCTGCTTTTTCAGGAGTGTGCTCGGGTCATCGCATGCCAGCAGGCGTCGCCGCAATTCAACGAAGGCCAGCAGAACGCATTATTGGTGCGCGACATTCAGCGGTACGTTCGGGAACACCTGGAAGCGGAATTGAATATCGAATCCATTGCCCATGAATTTCACCTGTCACGGCGTCATCTGACTCGCATTTTCAAGGCTCAAACAGGCGAAACCCTGCTGGATTTTGCCAATCGCAGTCGTGTTGAAAAAGCGTCTGCGCTTATTTCGACCACGTCGCGGTCCATTCTAGAAGTCTGCCTTGCGGTGGGTCTGGACTCACCCTCCTACCTCGCCCGCCTGTTCAAACGCTATCTGGGCGTGACGCCGAGCGAGTTGCGCAAGCGTCACTGACACATGGCCCAAATGGACTAAAGCGCGGCCCAATGCATCGCTTTCGCTGACGTGATACTGGCGACAATAGACCTTGTCTCCCGTTTCAGAGGTCAGCATGAACGAGGTCTGCGTTGTAGACGCCGCAAAACCCAGTGCGGTTAGCGAAAAAACGGCACCTGCCTTCATCGATGCCGCTGGAATAGGTGCCGAACAGATCCTGAATATCGCACACCTCTGTATGCGTCTCCTGCAGAGTGGCCACGGTCAGGCTCGGTTGAGTTATTGGCAGGAACGCACCGCCAAGGAACTGATGATGGCGCACCTGGGTTCTGCCATTCAGATTTCGGCTATCGCCAAGGAATGTGCCTTGTCACGCAGTCATTTTTCTCGCGCCTTTAAAAACTCAACGGGGCACACCCCCAGTGCCTGGCTTCTGCTTGCACGCCTGACCCGCGCCAAAGAACTCCTGACGCAAACGGATTGGGCGATATCTCAAGTGGGGTATGAATGCGGGTTCGCCGACCAACCCCACTTCACTCGGGTATTTGCCAGAGAACTGGGTATGACTCCAGGAAAGTGGCGCATGGAGAAAAAAACGGCTCAAGACCAGCCTCAGCGTCACGACCCACCTTCGCAGCCAATCGGCATTCGATCGATTATCCAGCAGGCTCACGGCTCCACAGCAAACCGAAACTGACCTTTTCCTCGCCGTTTGGCATCGTACATCGCCGTATCGGCGGCTCGCATCAAGTCTTCGACTGTGCTCCCGCTGGCCGGCAGGCACGCAATGCCGATACTCGCACCCAGCTGAAAGCGAGATTGATCGGCGGACACTTGCCCAACCAGTTTTTCAGCCACGGCAGCAGCGTCCTCAGGACCGTTGACGCCTTCGATGATGACCGTAAATTCGTCACCACCGATCCTGGCCAGCCGGTCATAAGGCCTCAAACAGGCTTGTAACTGACCACTGACCCAGCGCAAGGCGTCGTCTCCTCGATCATGACCAAACTGATCATTGATCTGTTTGAAGCCGTCGAGGTCCAGAAACAGCAGCGCGCTCATCCGTCCTGTCCGTTGGTTCCGGGAAATCGCCGCCTGCAAGGCCTGGATGAAACCACGGCGGTTCAGCAAGCCGGTAAGCGGATCGGTAATGGTCATGACTTCCAGTTGGTGGTGCAATTCGCGCACCGCCGACATGTCCAGCGCCAGGATCGTCATGGACTGCTGACCTTCCGGCAGTGGCGAGCACGACAAGGCAACCGGGACACGCCTGGCGTCACGGCCGCGCAAATTAGCGTCATGCAAACGAAGGCTCTCACCCCGTTGCAGGTGGTCCAGCCACACCGACGTCGCCCAGTTGTCCTCATGGGGCGATTCGATCCACCCCAGCAACTCAGTGCCTTGCAGCTCGTCGTCGGAACAGCCGAGCATGCCGCGGATGGCAGGATTGGCGAAACGGATCAGGCCTTCGCTGTCGACCACCAGAATGCCTTCAGCTGTGTTGTCCAGAATCGACGCGTTGAACGCCATTGCCCGCTCCAGTTGCTGGCTGGTCTGCAACAGGCTGCGCCGATATTGCTCATGCTCCAGCAGCACGCGTGCCTTGTGCAGCAGCATGGCGGGATGCACGGGTTTGGTCATGAAATCCACGGCGCCGGCGGTGTATCCCTGGGTCAGCACGGCGTCGGTCTGCCGCATGCCGGAAATAAAAATGATGGGTGTGAATCGGGTGTCGGGATCAGCCCGCATCCGACGGGCAACCTCAAAACCGTCCATGCCAGGCATCTGCACATCCATCAACACCAGCCCTATCGCCCCGGACGTCATGCAAGCCAGCGCTTTAGCGCCGGAATCGACGCAACGAACGGTCCGGTCGAGCTCTTCGAGCAACTCCTGCATGCCTTCCAGATTGTCTTCTTCGTCATCGACGACGAGGATTTCCAACGCCTGCTCGTGCACGTGCAATACACACCTCCCTGTCTATGAACACTGCGGCCATCGCGCCGACGGCAAGAATGATCGCGCGCGCGACTGCGAAAGCATAGCGGTGGTTATCAAATCGACTCGCGTCTTTTCCGTGGAGCACTGTGGAAAGTGACAGGTCTTCGGCCCTCACAAGAGATTTACGCGCCATCGCGACGTTTCTTGTCTGTTCAAGTGGAAACCTGCGAAGGGCCGTCCACACTGTATGCATCAAACCGGTGCACATTTGTAACGCGTCGCTGTCCATTGCGTATGTGTTGTGCACGTGAGGAGATGACATGTCAGCTGATTCCCGTCCGGCCGTACTTGAACTGATCGGCAACACCCCGCTGGTGCGCGTCAGTCGCATCGACACGGGGCTCTGTACCCTGTTTCTCAAGCTGGAATCCCAAAACCCTGGCGGCTCGATCAAAGACCGCATCGGCCTTGCGATGATCGATGCCGCCGAACGTGACGGCTCGCTCCGACCCGGAGGCACCATCGTCGAGGCGACGGCCGGGAACACGGGACTCGGTCTGGCGCTGGTGGGCCGCGCCAAGGGCTATCGGGTCGTGTTGGTGGTGCCCGACAAGATGTCCACGGAGAAGGTCCTGCACCTTAAAGCCATGGGTGCCGAAGTGCACATCACCCGCTCCGATGTCGGAAAAGGCCATCCCGATTACTATCAGGACGTGGCGGCGAGGTTGGCCAAGGACATACCCGATGCGTTCTTTGCCGATCAATTCAACAACCCTGCCAATCCGTTGGCCCATGAATGCAGCACCGCGCCGGAGATCTGGGCACAGACGCAGCATGACCTGGACGCCATCGTGGTCGGCGTCGGATCGGCAGGCACCCTCACCGGCCTGACCCGGTTCTTCAAACGGGTGCAGCCGGATCTGGAAATGGTCCTGGCCGATCCCGTGGGCTCGGTGGTTGCCGAATACAGCCGTACGCGTACGCTGCCGACGCCAGGATCCTGGGCGGTCGAGGGCATTGGCGAAGACTTCATTCCCTCGTTCGCCGACCTCTCCAGTGTTCGCCACGCGTATTCCATCAGCGATGAAGACAGCTTCGAACATGCACGGCATTTGTTGCGCGCCGAGGGCATTCTGGGCGGGTCATCGACCGGCACGCTGTTGGCGGCTGCGCTGCGCTTCTGCCGTGAACAGAAGCAACCCAAGCGCGTGGTCAGTTTCGTTTGCGACACCGGAACCCGGTATTTATCCAAGGTCTACAATGATCAATGGATGACCGATCAGGGCCTGATGCAGCGCACCCGATATGGTGACCTGCGCGACCTGATCGCCCGACGCTTCGAGGACGGCCGTGTCATCAGCGTCGGCCCGGATGACACCCTGTTGACCGCTTTCCAGCGTATGCGTCTGGCCGATGTCTCGCAGCTGCCGGTGCTGATCGACGGCAAGCAGCTGGTCGGCGTCATCGACGAATCTGACATCCTTCTGGACGTCCACAATGACGCGTCGCATTTTCGCACCACGGTCGCCAGCGCCATGACCGGCAAACTGGAAACCCTGCCGCCCGATGCGGGCCTTGCCAGACTTCAGGCAGAACTGGACCGCGGCCTGGTCGCCATCATCGCCGACGCCTCAGGCTTTCACGGCCTCATCACCCGCGTCGACCTGCTCAATCACTTGCGGAGATCCCTTGCATGAGTCAGCACGACGAACACCATCCGTTCCACGCCTTCGCCACCCGCGTGATTCACGCCGGGCAGTCGCCGGACCCTTCGACCGGCGCCCTGATGCCGCCAATCTACGCCAACTCCACCTACCTGCAAGAAAGCCCCGGCGTACACAAGGGGTTCGACTATGGCCGCTCACACAACCCGACGCGCTTTGCACTGGAACGCTGTGTGGCGGACCTCGAAGGCGGGACCCAGGCCTTTGCGTTCGCGTCCGGGCTGGCGGCGATTTCTTCGGTGCTGGAACTGCTCGATGCCGGCTCACACATTGTGTCGGGCGATGACCTGTACGGCGGGACCTTCCGCCTGTTCGACAAGGTCCGTCAGCGCAGTGCCGGCCACCGTTTCAGCTTTGTCGACATGACCAATCCCTCCGCCGTTGAGGCCGCGATCCAGGAAGACACCCGGATGATCTGGGTAGAGACCCCCAGCAATCCGTTGTTGCGTCTGTCCGACCTGGCCGCGATCGCGCGCATCTGCCGTGACCGGAACATCATCTGCGTCGCCGACAACACCTTTGCCAGCCCCTGGATTCAGCATCCGTTGGCGTTGGGTTTCGACATCGTCGTGCACTCCACCACCAAATACCTCAACGGCCACTCGGACGTCATCGGTGGCATCGCCGTGGTCGGGCAGAATCCGGAATTGGCAGAGCGTCTGGGCTTTCTGCAAAATTCGGTCGGTGCCATCGCGGGACCGTTCGACGCCTTTTTGACCCTGCGCGGCGTGAAAACCCTGGCGCTACGCATGGAACGACACTGCAGCAACGCGCTTGAACTGGCGCAATGGCTAGAGCGTCAGCCCCAAGTGGCCGCCGTTTACTACCCGGGATTGCCCTCGCATCCCCAATACGCCCTCGCCTGTCGGCAAATGCGCGGGTTTGGCGGGATGATTTCGCTGGACTTGAAAACCGATCTGGCCGGCACGCGGCGCTTCCTCGAACAGGTGCAGATATTCGCCCTGGCCGAAAGCCTGGGCGGTGTCGAAAGCCTCATCGAGCACCCGGCCATCATGACCCACGCCAGCATCCCGGCGGAAAATCGCGCGAAACTGGGCATCGCAGATTCGCTGGTCAGGCTGTCGGTAGGGATCGAAGATGTCGAGGATCTGCGCGAGGACCTCGCACAGGCATTGAGCAGTATCTGACGGATACGCGCTCCGGTCCTGTTGCTTTGAACAGAGACTGGAGCGCGTCACAAGGACACGAAGGGCGCCGCCTGCCGCGCATGACTTGCAGCGTCAGGCGGCTTCTCTCAGACCTCTTTCACGAGCACGTCGGCAATGCGGATGCTCAGTGCAGCGCCGGTCAGTGTCGGGTTCACACAGGACGACGACGGCATCACGCTGGTGCCTGCGATGAACAGGTTGTGGTGGTCATGGCTGCGGCAATCACGGTCGACCACCGAATCCTTCGGATCATCACCCATGATGGTGGTGCCCATGATGTGCTGACGGTTCTGGAAGCCTACGTCGGTGCTGAGGATGTCGGCGTCCAGCAGTTTGGCGAACTGTTTGAAGTCCTCCAGCGCTTTCTCTTTGCCCGCATGCCAGTAGTCCGGAACGCTGTAGTAGATCTCCGGCACCGGCAGGCCGATGGCGTCGAACTTGGTCTTGCTCGGCGTCACGCGGTTTTCCGGCAACGGCAGGGTTTCAAAATCCACCGCCCAGTTCAGAGACCGTGCTGATTGCAGACGGATCTGCTCATCAAGCTTAGAGCCGAGCACGCCTTTGCTGATCAGGTTGGAGGTGATCTGCGAGGTAGGAACGGTGTTGCGCACCTTGATCTTGTAGCCCGGATAGTCCTTGCGAAACGCCCCGTCACGGCTGTTGAGATAGACCAGCAGCTGCGTCGGGCCTTCGCCCGGCCACATGTCTTCTTTGGTCATGACGTTCATGCTGATGCCGGTGTGGTCCATCAGGTTGCGACCGACCTGATCCGACGAGTTGGCGATCCCGTTGGGGTATTTGTCCGAAGTGGACATCAGCAGCAGCTTGGGCGACTCGATGCCATAGGCGGCCAGCACAAAGTAGCGAGCCGTCAGTTTGTGTTGAGATTTGTCCGGACGCATGTACCAGATGGCAGTGATCTTGCCGTCATCACCGGCTTCGATCTTGTAGACGACCGAGTTTTCCAGCACCTTCGCACCATGACGCTCGGCTTCGTCGATGTGCATCGAACCGTCGTACTTCGCAGCGATCGGGCACACCGGATTGCAGTTGTTGTTGCCGGCGCAGGGTGGACGCTTGCCGTAAGGCCGTGTGGCGCGGCCGTTAGGCTCAAGGATCGGGTTGTAGCCGCCTTTGCTGAGCAACTCCGACAGCCGCTTGAACATGTAGCTCGGCTTCAGCCCCTCCATCGGGTATGGAATGGAGCGCGGTGGATAGGCCTCGCCACCCTGCCCGCTTTCGTCCTGGCCATCGACGCCGGAAACACCCAGTTCGGTTTCGGCGCGAGCGTAGAACGGTTCGAGTTCGTCGTAGCTGATCGGCCAGTCACGGCCGCGACCGTACAGCGATTTCAGGCGGAAATCGTTTGGCAGCATGCGCCACAGGGAGGACCCGAAGTGCCACGTCGTACCTCCGACCACGCGCAGGTAGGAGGTGTTGTATTTGACCGGCCCGACCTGCTGCAGGTAATCGCCGTAGGTCGACGGCGCATGGGGCAGGCTCGGGTACGGCGAACCGGCGCCTTGCAGCTTGGCATTGGCCAGCGACAGCTTGACCGGCGCGTTGCGGAAGGTTTCCACGATGTCGCGACGGTTCACGCGAGGGCCTGCTTCCAGCACGATCACCGACTTGTTGGCTTTGGCCAGACCGGTGGCGATCAGGCCGCCCATGACACCGGAACCGATGATCACCACATCGGCGTCGAATTGATCGCTGCTCATACGTTTGAATCCTGAATGACTGCTGGTTTGGCGCCCCACGAAGCCGGGCCGCCTCCGTAGGTGGGGATCGCCAGGATGCCGTGCGTCGGCACGTACATCATGGCCAGGGAGTAACTGATCAGTTCCGCATCGGCCGGATCGCCGACGATGCCCAGGTACCACGCGGAAATGATGCTGGTGGCCGTGGCCTTGAGCGAGGCATCCGGGTTCGGTTGCGCCAGATACGCGTCGACGTGGCTGTAACCCTGCGCAGCCACCAGCTGTTTAAGGGCCAGCACGTTGGTGGAAAAATTCGGCGCGCGCTTGTCGAGCGCGGCGTAATACCGGGCCGCCAGAACCGGGTTGACCGGCCGGCTGACGAGAAACTGCGACAGGGCCACGAAGTCGTCATGTGACGCCTGCGCAGCCATGACCGATTGCCACGGCATGACGCTGCCCAGCATCGCGGCCAGGCCCAGGGTCACGGAGCCGCGCAGCAGGTTGCGTCGCGAAAATCCTGCCGGGGTGACGGCTGGAGCAGTTGTCTGTGTGTTCGTCATTGAAGTATCCATTGCTCAGGCGCCCTTGCGACGACGGGAGATCAAGGCCATGACGGCCAGGCCGATCAGTACGCACACGAGGATGATGGCCGGGATCGTGAACTTCGCCATGACCGCCAGCGGCGCCTTCGGCCCACCTTCCCGGGCGAGCGCAACATCTGCGGCCGTGACGGTCTTGTCGGCATTGCCATAACGCGACAGCACGTAGTTGGCGACATCGGCGATCTGTTGATCGTTCAGGCGATCGGTGAACAGCGCGTCAGGCCCGAAGCCGGGCATGTCGATTGCCACACCATCGACTTCGCGGTGCACGCCATACACGATGGTGGCAATCAGATTGTCGCTGCGGCTCGTCGCGGTGTTGTGAAACAGCGACGGGTACTCTTTGTTGCCCTGACCGTCAGGCTGGTGACAGTTGGCACACGTGCCACTGAAAATGTGCCAGCCCGGATTGTCTTCCGGCTTGCCACCGCGCAGGGTCAGTTCGTCCACCGATGCCTGACCATACTCATGCCGCGCCTTCAGTTCACCGCTGTTGATTGGCGAGGTTTGCAGCAGGTACGCCGCGATGGCTTTCAAGTCTGCGTCGTTCAGATGCTGGAGGCTGTTTTCCACCGCTTCGGCCATCGGGCCAGCCGCCTGCGCCTTGCCCTGGACGTGGCCGGTACGCAGATAAGCGACGATCTCATCGGCCGACCATGCCCCGATGCCGCTGACCTTGTCGGACGTGATGTTGGGCGCGTACCAACTGCCCAAAGCGCTGCCGGCCAGCGGGCGGCCGTTGTCCGCCGCCATCAGGACGTTACGCGGGGTGTGGCAGGTGTCGCAGTGCGCCAGGCCATTGACCAGATAATCGCCGCGATTGACCTCGGCCGACTTTGCCGGGTCCGGCGTGAAACGCTTCTCGCTGTGGTACAGCGCATTCCAGCCGATCATCGACGCGCGAACATTGAACGGGAAATCGAGGGCGGTTTTCGCAGGCGTCGTATCGACCGGCTGCACTTCGTGCATGAAGTAGTCGTACAGCGCAGCAATGTCGCTGTCCGTCATTTTCGAGTACGAGGTATAGGGCATCGCCGGGTACAAGTGAGTGCCATCGGCGGTCACCCCGTCACGCACCGCGCGCGCAAATTGCGCCTCGGTGTAATCACCGATACCGGCGGTCTTTGATGGCGTGATATTGGTGGAATAAATCGTTCCCATCGGCGATTCAAGCGGATAACCGCCCGCGAACGCCTTGCCGCCTGGCGCGGTGTGGCAAGCGACGCAGTCCGCCGCGATCGTCAGGCGCTTGCCGGGTGATGCGCTGGTGTCGAGCGCCTGACCATACGCTGATCCGGCCGTGGCCAGTATCAGCGTGAACATTCCTGCAGCGGCATACCCCATGCTTTTTCCTTAATCAATGCGACGCAACATGAGCGCAACCCAGGCAACGGCATCTTCTGTTTTTTTCAAGGTGTTGAGCGAACGAGCACTCGTCTTTGTCCATCCTGAAAACAGGCATATAGTTGTACGATGTCGTATATATCAGGGGAATATTTTCACAGCGTGTAACATTTAGCAACAAGGGAAAGGCCAAATGCCAGCTTTTCGTGAGTGCGTCAAAAAGGCTCTAGATCAGGCATCAGAAAGATTTTTTGACAGTGATGCAAAAGGAGAACGGTCAATATGCATCAAGACTGTGGGATTATTTGTTACAAGTCATGAGTGATTTCGGAACGTTTGTGCTCTTTTTTTGGCAGAAATGCTGAATTGATCTGATTTTCAGGAAGAATGGCGGACTGAATCGGAAAATATGCTCAATTTTTCACCACCGAACAGGCTGATGGAAGAGCCACGCGCCATCGTCCGCAATGGCGTTAACGCTTTGAAAGGCTTGTTCTAGAGCATTTTTACCCAGAAATACCAAATACCCCTTCAGATGTTGACGTCCCTGCCGAAAGACGTACGACAACCTTTGCAAAGCCTTCCTAGAAACTGTCAGCAGGATGCCCC